>CATLEM010000091.1 GCA_949916155.1 uncultured Dorea sp. | reverse complement strand
CCTTTATCTGGCCGTGAGCCTGACCGTAAGCTTTCTTGCGGCGACGGCGGTCATGAAGTGCGCGTCTTATGTGCAGGAGAGAGTCTGGTGGAAATATGTGGATGAAGACAGATATTTTGAAGCTTTAAACGAGGGGGGAAGGGACTATATGGTCAATGTCCCGAGACCGGCGGCGGGAGAGATGGGAAGGGTGGATTACGAGATATCGGAGATCTGCGATTTCCTCCAGACCTACACCGTGCTTTTCCTGTCCATCGGCGGAAGCTTCCTGGCGGTGTATCTGTTTTACCGCCAGAAGCTGGCCCCGCCTTTGCGGGAGCTTTCGGAAGCCTCCAGGCGGATCGGGGAAAATGACCTTGATTTTGCCGTTACCTATGAGAACCGGGACGAGCTGGGAAGGCTCTGCCATGAATTTGAGCGGATGAGGCAGGAGCTGGTACAGAATAACCGGAAGCTCTGGCAGAATATCGAGGACGAGCGGGAGCTTCGGGCGGCCATCGCCCACGATATCCGCTCTCCCTTATCCGTGCTCAAGGGCTATCAGGAGATGCTCCTTGCCTTTCTGCCGGAAGGGACGATCAGCACGGAAAAGGCGGCAGAGATGTTAGGAGAAGGGATGAAGCAGATCGACCGGATGGATGTCTTCATCGAGACGATGCGGAAGCTGAGCAGCTTAGAAGACCGGGCGCTTCTCTCCTGGAAGATAACGGCAGAGAGCCTGCAAAGAGAGCTTCAGGCGGAGATCGACGTGCTGGCGGCAGGCAGGGAGAAGACGGTTGTGCTTGCGGTGGAGGAAGGAATGGCAAAGAAAGCAAGGAGCAGAGCGGTGCAGGGCGAAGAGGCAGAAGAGACGCCTGCACTGGCAGCTTTCACCGGAGATAAGGAGGTGCTCCTTGAGGTTGCGGAGAATCTCCTGTCCAACGCCCTGCGCTACGCCGGGGAGACTGTGGAGATAACGGCGTCTGTCACAGCGGAAGAGTTAAGTCTCCGGGTTAGGGACGACGGCTGCGGCTTCGGGGAGGATATCGGGGAGCTTACCAAGGCATTTCACCGGCAGAATATCCGTGACAGCCTAAAGCATGCCGGGCTTGGGATGTACATCAGCAGGCTCTACTGTGAAAAGCACGGCGGCCGTCTCCTCCTTGAAAATGACCAGCGGGGCGGAGCTTCGGTGACAGCCGTGTTTCGCTCTCTTTAAAACAATCTTTCGTTTTTCTTTCGATTTATGAAATCATTCTCTTAAGAATTATCCGGTATACTTTTTTTAACATCAGATGCAGGAGGAAAAATGGGATGAAATACTTAACGATCACTATACCTAGCTACAATTCGGAGCAGTATCTGGAGCGCTGCCTTGACTCTCTGATCCTGCCGCTGGGATGGATGGAGCATATCGAGATCATCGTTGTCAACGACGGATCCACAGACCGCACGGGAGAGATCGCGGATGATTATGTCAGGCGTTTCCCGGATACCGTGCGGGTAGTACATAAAGAAAACGGCGGACATGGCTCCGGGGTAAATGCGGGGCTTTCCCTCGCCACGGGCAGATATTTTAAAGTGCTGGATTCGGACGACTGGTTCGATGAGCGGGCGTACCGGCAGCTTGTGGAGCGGATCGAGGACTGGTGCATCCGGGAAAAGAATGGGGAAGAGTGCATATGCCCGGATCTTCTCGTGTGCAACTACACCTACAACCACTTAGACGAGGGCACGAAAAAGACTATGAGATACGGAAATGTCTTCCCGGAGGGAGAGGTCATCACCTGGGATGAGATAGGGACATTCCGGCCGTCCCAATACCTGATCATGCACGCGCTGATCTACCGCACGGAGGTGCTGAGAAGCTCAGGGACGATATTGCCGGAGCACACCTTTTATGTGGATAATATCTTCGCCTACCAGCCGCTCCCCTATATGGAGACGATCTGTTACTTAAGCCTTGACCTTTATCAGTATTATCTGGGCCGGGAGGACCAGTCGGTGAATGAAAGTGTGCTGATCAGGCGGATCGAGCAGCAGATCAAGGTGACAAAGATCGTGGCGGAGTGCGTGGACTTAAATGAAGTGAGAAAAGTCCACCCCAGGCTTGCCAGCTACATGTGCCGCAACATTTCCATCATGATGGCAATCTCTTCCATTCATCTTCTGCTTAAGGGGGATGAAGAGGCAAGGGAGCGCCATGCCATGCTCTGGGAAGAGATAAAAGAGCAAAATTCAAGCCTCTACTGGCGGCTTCGGCTCACGAAGCTTTGCGGGCTTACGAATCTTCCGGGGAAGCTGGGGAGAAGGGCTACTATAGACGGCTACCGCCTGGCAAAGCGGATATACAAGTTCCAGTAGGAAATGAGGCAGGTTTTAGAAAGGCATCTTAAGGAGGAGAGGGACATGG
Source organism: uncultured Dorea sp. (assembly GCA_949916155.1). Lineage (GTDB taxonomy): Bacteria > Bacillota > Clostridia > Lachnospirales > Lachnospiraceae > MD308. The sequence continues at coordinate 7,993 of CATLEM010000091.1, read as the reverse complement.
CTGATCTATATATCGCGCTGGTGGACACGCCGGGATTTTTCGCCTGGCTGATCCGACATTTCCTGGGGCAGAGATACGTCCATGTGGTGCTTTCGGCGGATAAGCGGCTTTCCGAGAGCTACAGCGTGGGGCGGCGGAATCCGGCGGTTCCGTTATTTGCCGGGTTTGAGAAGGAAGATAAATACGAGATCTTACATACATTTCCGAAAGCCTACTACCGGGTGTGCAGGCTTTCCTGCACCCGGGAGCAGAAGAAGAGGATCATGGAAAAGCTTAGAGAAGATTACGGGAGGCGGTTTATGATCCACTACGCTGTGCCGGCGCTTCCATTTCTCGCTCTTGGCATCCCTTTTTACGTGCGGGAACAGTATACCTGCTCATCTTATCTTGCTAAGGTCTTAGGGGAAGAAGGGATAAGCGTCGCGGATAAGCATTTCTCTTTAGTGACGCCCAAAGATTTTTACGAGTGGGAGGAGCTGGAGCCGGTGTTCGAGGGGGAGCTGTCGGAGCTTGTGGCGGAGGATGAGGCGGCGTGGAGAGCGGATCCTGTACGCCACTGGCTGGAAGGAGTATCGGTCTATGAATGAGGAAAAGGCTGCCCGGAGATTTTTCGTTAATATCGGTATATTTACCGCTGTCATGGCGCTGACGTTCTGGTTCGTCTTCCGGAACCAGGATATCTCCCGGACGGTTTCGGCTGTCGGGAGGATGTCCGGGAGGTGCCTGGCGGCGGCTTTTTTGCTGGCGGTTTCCTTCGTGTCGGCGGAAGGGGTGATGATCTGGTATCTGCTTAGGGGCATTGGGGAGCGGACGAAGCTTTTTCGCTGTATCGGCTACTCTTTTATCGGATTTTTCTTTTCCGGGCTTACGCCCTCTGCCACGGGAGGACAGCCGATGCAGCTCTACTATATGAAGCGGGACGGCAATTCCCTGTCGGGCTCGTCGGTGGTGCTGATGAGTGTGGCCGTGGCTTACAAGCTGGTGCTGGTGCTTATCGGTATCAGCATCCTCCTGTTCTGGGGGGAGCCTCTGAAACAGTATCTTCAGCGGTATTACGGGCTTTATTTTCTCGGGCTGTTCCTCAACACAGCGCTGGTGGTGATCCTTTTGCTGGTGATGTTCTCTCCGGGAGTGATCCGGGCGGTTTTTCTCCGGGCAGACAAGCTTTTCGTGAGGCTTCGGCTCTGGAAGGAATCCGGCGCGCGGCAAGAGAAGATGGAAAGGTTCCTGTCCGGGTATCAGGAAACTGTGCGGTTCCTCAAGGGAAATAAAGGGATGATCGGGGTGATCCTTATAGCTACATTTTTACAGCGGTTTACGGTGTTCGTCTTGACTTTTGTGGTGTACCGGGGACTTGGGCTTTCCGGCACGGCGCTGTGGGATGTCGTCTTTGTCCAGGCGTCCGTCTATATCGCGGTGGATATGCTGCCTGTGCCGGGGGCGCAAGGGATCACGGAAGCCATGTACCGGTGCGTGTTCGGGAGCATTTTTCCAGGGGAATATCTGGCGGCGTCTATGTGCATCACGAGAGGGATCAGCTTTTACGCGGTGATGGTGATGGGGCTTTTGGTGTTTTTGGGGGCGAATGTTAGGACAGGCGATTGCGAAACTCAATGAGTAACCGAGGTCATCGTGTGGCTTATGGAATACACAAGCCACACAATTAGGCACTGGCAAATTAGAGTTTCGTAATTGTGATTATAATTTTCCATTATTTGCCGTTATACCACAAGTATAATGACAACAAAACATTTTTGTGGTAGAATATGATGCAGACAGATGAAAAGCGGATTTTGAAAAGATAGATCCGGGAAAGGGAAAAAGATGTTTACAGCTATTCGTTCAAGCTTTTTATATCTGGAAAGTATAGAAAACGCACCGCTCAAACATGAGGAAGAGCGGGGCTTATGTTTCGTGTGTTCAGATAAGAATAAGCATGAAAGCAATAGTGTAGTGAGGGCTGCCGTCCTATCGTGACAGAGGATAGGGGCAGGCAGACGGGCGCATAGATTTCAAAACCGCTTATCTTGTGTGAATACACTGGGTAGGCGGTTTTTTGCGGATTTAAGTGTAAACGTTATCGAATGACAGAAATGGAGGAAGAGAAAAATGGCGGATATGATTGAGATCAAAGGAAAAGTAAGCACAGCTGTCTGTTACGCAAGAGTAGTTGAGGATGAGGCGATAGAGCAGATTAGGCGCATGTGCGATTATCCCATGACGGAAGGTTCAAGAATCCGTATTATGCCGGATGTACATGCCGGTAAGGGCTGTACGATCGGAACGACAATGACGATTGTCGATAAGGCTGTTCCGAATGTGGTGGGAGTCGATATCGGCTGCGGCATGTATACGGTAAATTTAGGGAAAGCAGAAATTGACTTTGAAAAGGTTGATGAAGCGGCACATTTTATTCCGTCCGGAATGAATGTCTGGGAAGGCCGCCAGGAACGCTTTGACCTGACAGCGCTTTCCTGTTACAGAGAGCTTAAGGATACGAAGAGATTGGGAAGGTCCCTTGGAACGCTTGGCGGAGGCAACCATTTTATAGAAATTGATGAAGCCGGGGATGGAACAAAGTACCTTGTCATTCATTCCGGTTCAAGGAATCTGGGAAAACAGGTGGCGGAGTTTTATCAAGGGCTGGCAGTCCGTCTTGACAGAGGATATGGCGAATATTTTACGAAGCGTGACGAGATTATCCGGACCTATAAGGAGCAGGGGCGTAGGAATGAGATACAGGATGCGTTAAAGCAGCTCAGCCGCCAGTTTTATGAGACTGCGCCGGGTATGCCGGAGGACTTATGTTTCTTATCCGGGAAATATCTTGAGGAGTATCTTTATGACGTTGAGATCTGTCAGACGTATGCAAGGCGAAACAGAGAGAAAATGGCTGAGATCATTCTGGAGAGAACCGGCATGGCCGGGGGTGAGTCATTCCACACGGTTCACAATTACATTGACACAAAGGAAATGATTTTAAGAAAGGGCGCAATAGCGGCTCACAGCGGTGAAAAAGTGCTGATCCCCATAAATATGAGAGACGGCAGTGTGCTGGCGGTAGGCAAAGGAAATCCGGAGTGGAATTTTTCCGCGCCTCACGGGGCGGGAAGGGTTATGTCCAGAACAAGAGCGAAGGCCAATCTTAGTATGGAGGAATACAGGGAGACGATGAAGGGGGTATATACCACCTCAATCAACGAGGATACATTAGACGAAGCGCCGATGGCATATAAGAGCCTTGAGGACATCATTGACGTAATCAGGGAATCCGTGGATGTCATCGATGTGATGAAACCAGTTTATAATTTTAAGGCCTCTGATTAAGGCGGAGAAGAACTTTCTCCGCCTGCAGGGGCAGGAAAGGAGGAAGAAATGTTTAGGATGCCTGCCATCGATATGGTAGCTACAGGAAGGAATATTATGAAGCTGAGGGAGGAGGCCGGTCTTACGGTTAAGGAACTGCAGGGCATTTTTGGATTTGCGACTCCTCAGGCAATCTACAAATGGCAGCGCGGTACGGCAATGCCTTCGGTAGATAATCTGGTTGTGCTGGCAGCGGCGCTGGGGAGTTCTTTGGATGAGATCATTGTTATTGACAGAAAGTTGGCCAGCACAATGCCATGGCAGTAAAGCATTTAGAACGCTGTAAATATTTGGATTCCCAATGTCCCGTAAATCCCGTGTGCAAGTATAAGGGAAATAAGTGTGCAGTTACTATCCTTATAATTGTGATTTTACAACATTGATTGATTTTTGGCATATGGTAGTGTATACTAAGGGCAGTTAAAGAAGATAATATAGTCGGAACGGCAACTTACAAAGCATTTCTGTGATAAATGCCGGGATGGTTCATTATCAGAAGAGGATTTTGATTTCATGAAAAAGGGCCAGGATGAGAAATCAGTAAAAGGTACTGTCAGAAGAAAGATTAAGGCTTTTCCCGATATGATGGATTTATTCAGAGAGGGCATGCAGGCAGAAGAAGATTTAAGCTGTCGAATTAGTTTTAAGAAGGAAATCCGGGATGCGTTTTTTTGATGAAATTGTCATAGGAGACCGCGAAGCTATTGACAGGTATAAAAAACAGATTGAAGGATTAGCTGCAAAAGATCTGTTACAGATGAATACGGATAAAAAATAGCGGGGCAGTTGTCTTTCTATTGTGATTTTTCTTATACAATACCCTCAGCAGACAAAGGAACATACATCTTTTGTCCGCTGAGGGTATTTTTAGCACAGAAAAAGAGGTGAGACAATTGAGAGCAATAATCAGAAGAGAGCTTAAAAATTACCTGAAACGCCCGCTATTCTGGCTTGGGCTGGCGCTCATGGTCTGGGGGATCGCCGGGGATCTAAAACCATATCTCGACATCCGGTATGTTTTGTCGGAAGAAGAGCCGGGAAGGGGTCTGCCGGAATCGGTGCATGACGGCGAAGTGTCGGAGGGGTATGTGCCGTCCGATGAGGAGGAGAGAAGGGGCTATTGGGAAAAGGCGGTGGAAAAATCCCTGGCCGGGGAACCAGGGATGGGCAAGAAAGAAGCAAAAGAGGTGATAGAGGAGCTCCGGGGCATGGATGTCCCGGCGGCCTGCGCTTATCTGGAGGAGGCTTACGGCTACTGTGGGGCGATCTATCTGTACGAAGACGTCGCCTACCACAAGGGAACGCCGGAGGAGATTAACACTTATCTGGACGGACGGCTTAAGGAGCACCGGTTTTCCTACTATTTTTCCCGGAAATTTGCTGACTTTGCCGGACTTTACCTGGGCTTTTTCGCTTCCGTCCTGCTGGCCTTTATATTTTTTCAGGATACGAGAAAATCTACCTACGAGCTTCTCCACACGAAGCCGGTGAGCGCTGGAAGCTATGTGGCGGGGAAGGCGGCGGGCGGCTTTTTCGTCTGCCTGGCGGCGCTTTTTTTCCTGACGGCAGTCTTCTGGGCGCTTGCCTGTATCCGCACCCGGGGAAATGGCTTTGAGATCTGGCTTTTGGATTTCCTGAAGGCGGACGCATTTTATATCCTGCCCAACATGCTAATGATCGTGGGCGTGTACGGGCTGATCGCCCTGCTGTTTAAAAATCCTCTGCCTGCCGTGCCGTTTCTGTTCCTCTACATCGTGTATTCCAATATGGGCAGCCAAGGGGCGGAAGGGTACGGTTATTATGGGAGGCCGCTGGCCATCATGGTGCGGTTTCCCGGTCCGTTTTTTGACACCTCGCCGCCGCCCTTTGTGGTTTTGAACCAGTGTTTCCTACTGGCAGCGTCGGCAGCGGTCCTTCTGGCGTCTGCGATGCTCTGGAAAAGGAGGCGGTGCTAGATGAGAACGGAGATGAAGATCGTCCTTCCTCTTTGGAAAATGGCGTCTGCGTTTTGCTTTGTCCTTGTCCTTTCCCTGGTCAGGGGAGTCTCCTACGCGGATGAGGTGGGCCTTGCCTTAGAGCCGCCCCTTGCCGCCCTGGCGGTGGCGTTCGTGAGCGATACATGCGTGAGGGAGCGGGTGAGTAAAAGGAGCGAGGTGTGGAAGCTTTATTCCCTGGAGAAAAAGAAGCGGGCCGTTTTTCAGAGAATGGCGGTGCAGGAAATCTTTCTCCTGCTCCTTGCTGTATCGGGCTACGGGATGTTCTTTATGTTCCAGCAGCCAGCGGCAGTTTACGATACAAAACCTGCGGTCACGGCCTTTTTCTTCTATCTTCTGGCCATTGCGGTCACGCTCGTTTTCTGGGGGATGTTATCCCTCCTGTTATCCTGTGTATGTAAAAGCCAGTGGGCGGCGATTGGTGGCGGCATGGTTCTCTGGATTACGGTAAACTCTGTGGCGGGGGACGCTTGTCTTGGAAAGTGGAATCCATTCTCCTACACCTTTAGAGAGATTGGCGCAGGAACCGGCGGGGGAGAAACCTTGAGCTGGCTTTGCGGGAAAATGCTGTGCATCCTGCTCTGCGGGGCAATGGCGGTGGAATTTCCGGCGGTATGGGAACGGCGGATGGAAAAAGAATCTGTTTTGACGGAAAAGAGGTAAGACGATGAGTATTGTGATAGATAATCTGACAGTAACTTTTAAACATAAAGTAACAGCGGTGGATCACGCTTCTTTGGAGATTCCCGGCGGGATCTTCGGGCTTCTGGGGGAAAACGGCGCCGGGAAGACGACTTTGATGCGGGTGCTGACGACAGTGCTTGCGCCCTCAGAGGGAAGCGTTTCTTTAAACGGGATCAGGTATGAGGAGAAAAATTACCGGGAGATTCAGAAAAGAATCGGGTATCTGCCCCAGGAGATCGATCTGTATCCGAATCTGACGGTGCAGGAATGCCTGGAATACATGGGGGAGCTGTCAGGCGTCCCGAAGAGGAAATGTGAGGAGAGAATCGACGAGCTTTTAGAGAGAACGTCCCTTGCCGTGCACCGAAAGAAGAAGATGCGGCAGCTTTCCGGGGGGATGAAGCGGAGAGCGGGGCTTATCCAGGCGCTTCTTCACGAGCCGGATTTCCTGATCGTGGATGAGCCTACCACGGGCTTAGACCCGGAGGAACGCATCCGTATCCGCAATCTCCTTACAGAGTTTTCAAAGGAGCGCACCGTATTATTATCCACGCATGTAGTGGAAGATCTGGCGGCGACTTGCAATAACCTGGCGGTGATGAAAAAGGGGAGATTTCTCTATGCAGGCAGCAGAGAAGGGTTGGCCTGTCAGGTAAAAGGATATGTGTGGCGCTGCCGGGTGAAGGATGAAGATCAGGCAGCGCGGCTTGAACGGAAATATCTCGTGTCGGCAAAGCAGTATGCCCAGAGCGGGCTTGAGATGAGGCTGATCAGTGAAGAAAAGCCGGATGCAGTATGTACCGCGTGTGAGGGGACGCTGGAGGACGCCTACATCTATGTGGCGAACCATGCGGCGAATCAAGAAGGCGAGATTGACAAAAGGGCAGAGGGGAGGGTATAATTTTAAAATAGTATAAATAGTTCGGGGGAATTTTCGAAAAAAGGAGAAAAGGAATGAAAAGGAGACAGAGATTGATAGCGATGCTGCTGAGTTTTGGCCTGGTTTTTGGTCTGTGCGAAAGCGGTGTTGCGGTCTGTAATGTTCATGCACAGGAGGTTCAGGGGGAACAGAGTGACCAGGAGAACAGCGAAGAAATCCGGAAGGAAGCAGAACAAAAAGAAACCGAGGATGTTCAGGAAGGGACTGAAGAAACTCAGAAAGAACCGGAGAATGTGAAGAAAGAACCGGCAGAAGCGCAGGTAATTGAAACGAAAGCGATAGAAGACTACGAGGAACTGGGTGTTTCAATCATATCTGACAGATATACGGTGTTTCCGGGAGAAAAGATTGAGATAAAAGCATCTCTGATAAACAAAGATGTGTGGGGAACGGGGGTGCCGGAAAAAGAGATCTATGATTGTGAATTAAAATGGACGGCAAAGCTTTATAAGAATAGTTGGGATGAAGAGGAAGGCGCTTATGTTCCGCTTGGCGAGTTTATAAAGGAATGCAGTATAGAGCCGATTACAGATTATCCCGGAGCGGTTCTGACGATTCCAGATGATTTATCGTCTGGAGAGGACGATGCGGATTATAACATATATGTAGAAGCGGCGGTATACAAGGACGGAAAAGAGATAGCCAGGTCGGAGAATAATGAGGAAGATTATTTTAGGATAGAGCTCAACGGGCAGAACTGGTCATCATTAGAATGTGTATTCGGCGAGGAGTCAGAGATTTATACAAAGAAAATGGTTGATTATCTCAAAAAAGCCTTGATTTACGGGCATACAAGCAGGATTTCAAGCTGAATTTACTACCAATTTACTACTTTTGAGGGAAAGAGCCTTGATATGCCGCCCGGAACCCTGCAAGCCCAAACACCAGCACACAGCATTGAGAAAGAATAAATGAAAACTGAATACGACGCATACGCGGCGTTTCTCTATCCCAACACGGGAGAACAGGAACGCCGCTTTTTTTATGCCCTCATGTTACGCAGTAGGGG
>CATLEM010000090.1 GCA_949916155.1 uncultured Dorea sp. | reverse complement strand
GTGGAGAATGTTATTTTTGCAAGAACGCCATGCAGCACTTCTGTACGAATAATATCGGCGTAGGGACTACGGCCGACGGCGGATTCGCAGAATACGTGATCATGAGGGAAAAACAGGTGTATAAGTTCTCGGATGATCTAAGCTTTATAGAGGCGGCTATGGCAGAGCCGATTTCCTGCTGTCTGCACGGAATCGACCTGTGCAATATCAGATCAGGGTGTACCGTTCTTGTGATGGGCGGAGGGCCGATCGGAATGATCATGATGCAGCTTGCTAAAAATGCAGGGGCGGCAAGAGTCATCATGTCTGAGCCGGTAGAAGAAAAAAGAGAACTTGCGAAAAAGCTTGGCGCAACGAAGACGATAGATCCGCTGAATGAGGATGTAGAGGCAGTCCTTGCGGATTATTGTGAAAATGTGGACGTTGTGATCGAATGTGTGGGAAATATCCATACACAGGCTGATGCGGTGCGTTTTGCGGGAAAAGGTGCGACAATCATGTACTTTGGCCTTGCATCGCCGGATGAGGCGTACCCCTTAAAACCGGATGACGTATTCAAAAAAGAATTGACGATCACATCCTCGTTTATCAATCCATACACATTTGAGCGGGCGCTGCGGGTTCTTGAATCCAAAACGATAGAGCTTGAAAGCCTGATTGCCAATGTGATACCGCTTGATAATATTACAGAAGTATTTACCAACAAAGAGATTGTCAGAGCCGGGAAAGCTATGATCAGGATATCTTAAGCTGTTATGATATGGATTTGCAAAGGTTATCGGGAACGGAGCGAACAGTAACCATACGCCTTGATTTTACTGTAACTTTTCCTAAAAATGTTGATTTGTGTGGGATTGGGGATTATAATAATAATACAAACATTTTTTGAATGGGTAATGAGAGATGGGAACAGGAAAATTAAGTGTAAACGAGATAAAAATAAAAAACAGGCAGATGATCTACCAGCATATCCGCTCCCACGGGCCGGTGTCAAAGCAGGACATTGTTGTCGCGCTGCAGTTAAGTCTTCCGACAGTCACGCAGAATCTGGAATATTTAAAAGAGCAGGGTCTGATCGACGATTCGCAGCGGATAAAAAATACCGGAGGGCGCAATGCCACAGCGTATACTTATATCAAGAGTTTCAAAAAAGCCATCGGGGTATATATCTCGGCGCATCATATGAATGTGGTAGCATTGGATCTTTCTGGCAGTGTTCTTGGCAGGATGAGGAAAAGAGTGCGGTTCGATCTGGAGGACGACGGATATCTGAGAGACATGGGCGAGGAAGTAAAAAAGATAAAGAAGGAAACCGGGATCAAAGACGAAGACCTTTTGGGAGTGGGGATTTCTGTGCCCGGACTGGTGTCGAAGGACGGCTCTTATGTGACATATGGATTAACACTTGGTTTTACCGGGAAGACAAGGGATGAGATCGCAAAATATATCCCGTATAAGAGCAGGCTTTTCCATGATTCCTATGCGGCGGGCCATATCGTGGCGTGGCATAACAACAAAGTCCGCAACGCTTTTTATATCAGCCTGAGCAACAGTATCGGCGGCGCCATCATTATGGGAAATGAGATATGCGGCGGCGATGACTGCAAGAGCGGCGAACTCGGCCATATGACCGTGATCCCGGAAGGCGGCGAGAGGTGTTACTGCGGCAAGTACGGCTGTCTTGACACGGTGTGCAAGACGGAAAAACTGGACGGATATACCGGCGGCAATCTGGAGGAATTTTTCCGCAGGCTGAAAGAAGGAGACGATATTGCAGTGAAGCTGTGGGATGAATATCTGGATAACCTGTCTCTGGCGATTCACAATATGAGAATTATCTTTGATGTAGACATCATTCTCGGCGGATATCTGGGAATGTATCTGGGAGATTATATGGATGATCTGCGCGAAAGGGTCGATGCAAAGAATCCGTTTGGGGACAAAGCAGAGGATTATCTGTATGTGTCGGAATATGAAGGAGAGGAATGTTCTGCCGGCGCCGCAATCTTCTTTGTAGAAGAATTTATGGACGGAATTTAAGAAAAAAACATTTATTGTGCAATATAACTAAAAATGGGAAACATAATTTTGGGATTCTGCAAATTGACAGAATCCCTTTTTAGATGTATTATATAAATGACTTTTATAAAACGTATTTTAAAATGCAAAATAATAACAGGAGGATGACAATGAATTATTTATTGGGAACGGACATTGGGACATCAGGAACTAAGACGATTATGATGGACACGAACGGTAAGCTGATCTCCCAGGATCTTCAGGAATATGATGTGCTGACGCCGAAACCGCTGTATGCAGAGCAGTGGCCGGATGTGTGGTATGAAGCTGCAAAGACTTCTATCCGCGTCTGCGTGGCAAAAGCAGCAGAGGCAGGAGTGGCAAAGGAAGATATAAAAGGTATAGCGATCAGCGGCCTGTACGGAGGCTCCGGTATTCCTTTAGACGAGCAGATGAATCCGGTCCGTCCGTGTATGATCTGGATGGACAGAAGAGCAGACGAGGAGACAAAATGGGTGCTTGACCATATCGGGGAGAAGAAGCTTCTTGAGATCACACACAATGGCGCGGATCCGTATTATGGGTATACAAAGATTCTCTGGATGAAGAACCATGAGCCTGAGAACTGGGCGAAGACGAAACTTTTCCTTCCTCCTAATGATTATGTGATTTATAAATTAACGGGAGAGGTCGCGATCGATTATTCTTCCGCGGGAAATATCGGCGGTATCTTCGATATGAACAGACGGGAGTGGTCAGAAGAACTCCTTGAGGCTATGGGAATCCCAGTATCCATGATGCCGCAGCGTATTGTGGAGTCTACCGATGCCGTCGGCGGGCTGACAAAAGAAAGTGCTGATGATCTTGGCTTATGGGAAGGACTTCCGGTAATTGCCAGCGGGATTGACTGCGGGGCGGCCAATATCGGGCTTGGCGTGTTCGAATCCGGAGTATATGCGGCGGCCATCGGAACTTCGATGTGCGGAGCGCTCATCTCGGACAAACCGGTAAACGGAAAAGGACTGATCGTATGGCCGTATCTGTACGACGCAAAAAATCTTTCCTACTATTTCGCAGGCGGCAATACGGCAGGAGCGATCGTAAAGTGGTTCCGGAATACTTTGTGCCAGTGGGAGATCGAACAGCAGAAGAACGGCGGGCCGAGTATGTACGATGTGCTGAACGGCCAAGCAGAGCAGATCCCGGCTGGAAGCGAAGGGCTTGTAGTGCTTCCGTATTTCATGGGAGAGAGAAGCCCGGTATGGGATTCAGACGCGAAGGGAACGATCGTGGGACTTTCTCTTGCGCATACAAAGGGACATCTTTACAGGGCATTTCTTGAGGCGGTTGCCTACTGCCTGCGGGATGCGATGGAAGCTACAGGGGAAGATTTAGGAGAGTATATTCTGATCGCCGGAGGCGTGACAAAGTCGAAAGTATGGCGGCAGATCTTTGCGGATGTCACAGGTTATCCGGTTGTATGCCCGATCTACGATGTGGAGGCCAATATGGGAGACGTTATGTTAGCGGGGATTGGAACAGGGCTTCTGACCTATGAAGAGGTGCAGAAATGGCAGGTGCTTGACGACAAGATCATGCCGGATGAGGAGAACCACAAGAAGTATAATGAATATTTCCGCCTCTATAAGAGCATTTACAATCATTTGAAAGAGGATATGAAGGACCTGACGATGGCCCGTTAATCATTTGGCGCGATGGAAACCACAGATCAGTAAAGGAGACAGATAATGGAATTAACAATTAACGGATTGAAGGAACTGGAAGGCTGGAAAAAAGCGGATATTAAGATCCCGGGTTATGATGTGAGAGAGGTTGTTAAGACGACGAAAGAGAATCCTAAGTGGGTGCATTTCGGGATCGGCAATATCTTCCGTATCTTCCTCGGAGGGATCGCGGACACACTGCTGGAAGAAGGGGAGACGGACACAGGAATCATCTGTGTGGAATCCTTTGACTATGATGTAGTGGACAAGATCTATGAGCCGTACGACAATCTGGCGCTGAGCGTGATCCTTAACGGAGACGGGACGCAGGAGAAAAAAGTACTTGGCTCGCTCACGGAAGCTATCAAAGCGCAGAGCGGCGATGAAGCGGCGTGGAACCGCCTGAAAGAGATTTTCTCGGCAGAGAGCCTTCAGATGGTATCCTTTACCATTACAGAAAAGGGATATGCTTTAAAGAAAGCGGACGGGACGTTCTTTGAATTTGTAGAAAAGGATATTGAAAACGGTCCTGAGAAGGTGACAAGTGCTATGGCGATCATCACTGCTATGCTTTTAGAGCGTTACCGGAAGAATAAAGCGCCTCTTGCGTTGGTTTCCATGGATAACTGCTCCCAGAACGGCAAGCTTCTTAGCGAGTCGGTTCTGACGATGGCAAAGGAGTGGAACAAGAGGGGATTTGCAGACGACGGCTTTGTCGCATATGTGAGCGACGGGGCAAAGATCTCTTTCCCGTGGACGATGATCGATAAGATCACTCCGAGGCCGAGCGAGAAGATCGCGGATGAGCTTGAGGCAGCAGGGGTAGAGAATATGCAGCCGGTGATCACTTCAAAGAGAACTTACATCGCTCCGTTTGTCAATGCGGAAGGACCGCAGTATCTGGTCATTGAGGATGATTTCCCGAACGGACGCCCGGCGCTTGAGAAGGCGGGAGTATATATGACGGACCGCGATACGGTGAATAAGTCTGAGCGGATGAAAGTGACCGTATGTCTGAATCCAATCCATACGGCGCTGGGGCCATACGGCTGTGTGCTTGGATACGATCTGTTTTCCGATGAGATGAAGGATCCGGATATGCTGAAATTAGGAAATCTCGTTGGTTATGGAGAAGGGATGGAGGTTGTGCCGGATCCGGTAATTCTATCTCCAAAGGAATTCTTAGACGAGCTTATGAATGAAAGATTTCCGAATCCGTATCTCGGGGATACGTGCCTGAGGCTTTGTACGGATTCTTCCCAGGGACTTGGAGTGCGTTTCGGCGTTACGGTAAAAGCCTATGTGGAAAAATACGGCGACGCGAAGAAATTGATCGGTATTCCGCTGGCTATCGCCGGGTGGCTTCGGTACCTCTTAGGCGTTGACGATATGGGCGGAACTTATGAGCTGGCGCCGGACCCGATGGCAAAAGAGATGCAGGAGAGACTCTCGGATATCGTGATCGGGGATCCGTCAAGCCTTACGGATCAGTTAAGATGGATTCTTTCCAATGAGAATGTATTTTTTATCAATCTTTATGAAGCAGGAATCGGAGAGTTCATTGAAGAAATATTCAGAGAAGAAATTAAAGGTCCGGGGGCAGTCCGCTCGACCGTTCAGAAATATCTCTCATAAATACAGCGACGCAGCCTTTTTTCGCAGGCTGCGTCCTGTTATTGTTAAGAAAAAGACGAAAAACCACATAAAAACAATAAAATAATAGTTGAATTATGTTGGAACATGTGGTAATATAAGCTTAGAAACAAAGGAAAACAACATAAAAACCACATAAAAACAATAGATATATTTGTCGGAAAAGAGGTGTGAAGGTGGAAAGATATTATCTGGCTGTGGATATCGGCGCTTCAAGCGGCCGGCATATGCTGGCACATATGGAAGACGGGATAATGCATCTTGAGGAAGTATACCGTTTCCAGAATGGGATGCAGGAGACGGACGGAGCGCTCTGCTGGGATTTTGACAGGCTGTTTTCGGAGATCAAGCAGGGAATGAAGCGGTGCCGTGAGATTGGCAAGGTTCCTGTGTCCATGGGGGTGGATACGTGGGGCGTGGATTTTGTTCTGCTTGATGAGAAAGACCGTGTCTTAGGACCGTGTGTCGGTTATCGGGATAAGAGGACAAAGGGAATGGACCAGAAGATCGAGAAGGTCATTTCCAGGGAAAAGCTTTATGAACGGACCGGCATACAAAAGCAGGTATATAATACGATCTATCAGCTTCAGGCGGTGAGAGAGGAGCATCCGGAATATCTTCACAGGGCGGAATCTATGCTTATGACGCCGGATTATTTTCACTTTCTGCTGACCGGCGTTAAGAAGATGGAGTATACCATTGCGACGACGGGCCAGCTCATCGATGTAAAGACGAATGACTGGGACTGGGAGCTTCTTGAACTTCTGAGATTTCCGAAAAAGATCTTCCGGAGCGTATCTGTGCCAGGGACATTTGCCGGGAATCTCAGAGAGGAAGTGAAGCGGGAGGTTGGTTTTGACTGTAAAGTGATCCTGCCGGCGTCCCATGATACAGGTTCCGCAGTGCTGGCAGTACCGGCCGGGGAGGAAGATGTACTCTATATCAGTTCCGGCACCTGGTCTTTAATGGGTGTGGAGAGAAAAGCGCCGGACTGTTCCGTGCGGAGTATGAACTCTGGTTTTACCAATGAAGGCGGATATGGTTACCGGTACCGGTATCTGAGAAATATTATGGGGCTTTGGATGATACAGTCGGTGAAAAAGGAACTGGCGCCGGATTTAAGCTACGCGCAGATCTGTGAGGAGGCGGAAAGAGAAGAGATCGCTTCTTTGGTGGACTGCAATGACGGAAGCTTTCTTGCTCCGAAGAGCATGACCAAAGCGATACAGGATTTCTGCCGGAATACGGGGCAGCAGGTTCCAAAGACGCTTTCAGAGACCGCCGCGGTCATCTACCGCAGTCTTGCGAAATGTTATACGGATACCCTTGGATTTATGGAAGAGATGACGGGAAAGCATTATGAGACGATCTATGTAGTGGGCGGCGGTTCCAGCGCGGATTATCTGAATGAACTGACGGCCCGTTATACGAAAAGAAAGGTATCGGCAGGTCCGGCGGAGGCGACCGCCATCGGGAATATTGCAGTCCAGATGCTCGGCGACGGCGTGTTCGGGGATCTGTCGGATGCGCGCAGATGTATACGGGAATCATTTGATATCAGATTATATACTCCGGACAAAAGAAGAGTTTAACGAAAAAGGAGAATTGCGATGAAAACAGAACTTGAGATAAAGAAGGAAATGTGTGAGATCGGCAGGAGAGTCTATGACAGAGGTATGGTGGCTGCCAACGACGGGAATTTTTCCGTAAAGCTTAATGACCACGAGTTCTTCTGTACGCCCACAGGCGTCAGCAAAGGCTTTATGACGCCGGAATATATCTGCAGAGTGGATGATAAAGGTAATGTGCTGGAAGCGAATGAGGGATTTAAGCCGTCCTCGGAGGTAAAGATGCATATGAGAGTCTATGAAGAGCGCCCGGATGTGCAGGCGGTCGTACATGCTCATCCTATGTATGCTACCACATTTGCAATCGCGGGGATTCCGCTGATGGAGCCTGTTATGCCGGAAGCGGTGATCGCGCTTGGTGGCGTTCCGCTGGCAAAATACGGTACGCCTTCTACGGTGGAGGTTCCGGATTCTATCATGCCATATCTGCAGAAGTATGATGCGGTATTGCTGGAAAACCACGGCGCGCTCACCTATTCCGATACGCTGCTGAACGCGTATCATAAGATGGAATCACTGGAGTTTTACGCCAGGCTGATGTATCAGTCAAAGATGATCGGCGGTCCGCAGATCTTAGATGAAAAAAGGGTGGAGGAATTATACGAGATCAGAAGGAATATGGGACTATCCGGAAAACATCCGGCAAACCGGTAGTTATTTTCCAGGAGGTGTGTGATGTTAGCGATAGAGAGACGGAACGAGATTTTAGAAAAGCTGCAGAGCGAAAAGAGAGTTGTTGTCAGTGAACTCAGCCAGCATTACGGAGTTTCTGAAGAGACGATACGGAGGGACCTAGAGAAGCTTGAGAACGACGGACTTATCATAAAAAGCTATGGCGGCGCTGTCTTGAATGAACACAGTATTTTTGACCTGCCGTTTAATATACGGAAAAACCAGATGATCGTGGAAAAGCAAAAGATCGCTGAGCTGACAGATGAACTGGTGAGGGACGGGGAGGCGGTCATGCTCGACGCCAGTTCAACGGCCGCTTATATTGCAAGAGGCTTAAGAAAAAAGAAAAAGCTCACGGTCATCACAAATTCTGTAGAGATCATTATCGAGCTTTTTGATGTTCCCGAGTGGAACGTGATCTCTACCGGGGGCGTATCAAGGGAAAAGTCATTTGGCCTGGTGGGACCGCGGACCAATCAGACGATTGGATTCTATCATGTGGATAAAGCATTTATTTCCTGCAAAGGCCTTTCCGTGGAGACGGGGCTTACGGATTCTGACGAACAGGATGCGGACAGCAAGCGGGCGATGCTTAAGTCCGCGAATGAAAGGATCCTTGTGATCGACAGCTCTAAGTTCGGCAAGTCAGCGTTCACAAGGATCACCGGCCTTGATGATATCAATAAAGTGGTGACGGATAAGAAGCCGTCGGCGCTGTGGATGAAAGAATTTGAGAGACTGGGGATCGAATGTATTTATCCTGACAGAAAAAATAAAAATTAATATATAAGAGGAGGTACTATTATGCCATTAGTTACATCAGCAAAAATGTTAAAAGACGCACAGAAAGGAAACTATGCGGTTGGAGCGTTCAACGCGGAGAATATGGAGATGGTAAAAGCCATTATCCAGACAGCGGAGGAATTAAAAGCTCCGGTGATGATCCAGACGACACCGTCTACCATTAAATATGGTTCCCTGGAGACATACTATGCGATGGTATCCGCGGAAGCAAAAAATGCCTCGGTTCCGGTATGCCTGCACTTAGACCATGGCAGCAGTTTTGAACTGGCTGTTCAGGCGATGAAAGCCGGATATACGTCTGTGATGATCGACGGTTCCCATGAGGATTTTGAGGGGAATGTGGCTGTGACGAAAAAAGTGGCGGACGTAGCCAATGCCCTGGGGATTCCGGTAGAGGCCGAGCTTGGAAAGGTGGGAGGCAAGGAGGACGACCTGGAAGCGGAAGCCGACACCAACACCGATCCTGAGGAAGCAAAGGAATTTGTAGAAAGAACAGGCGTTACTTCTCTTGCGATTGCCATCGGAACGGCGCATGGCTTCTATCACGGCACGCCGGTTCTCGACAAGGAGCGCGTATCTGAGGTAAAGAGCCTTGTATCCGTACCGTTAGTGCTTCACGGGGCGTCAGGTCTCAGCGAAGAGGACGTACGAGAGTGCGTTCAGAGAGGAATGTGCAAAGTGAACTTTGCTACAGAGCTTCGTGCGGCGTACACCGATGCATGTAAGAAGCTTCTTGACGAGAAGCCGGAAACTTTTGATCCGAAGAAATTAGGCGTTGTCGGGATCGAAGCAGTAAAGGAGATCGTTAAGAGCCGGATGACCATGTGCGGATGCGTCGGAAAGGCGGAATAATGGACGGGAGGTTTCTATGAAACAGTATTTATTGGGTATCGATATCGGTACAAGCGCCTGTAAGATTGCCGTGTTCAATGAAAACGGACAGGTAGCGGCAAGCGGAAGCGGCGATTATCCGGTGTATTATCCGAAGACCGGATGGGCTGAGCAGAACCCGGATGAGTGGTGGACGGCGGTATGCAAGGCCGTCCGCGAAACTCTGGAAAAAGGGAAGGTAGGGTCGGAGGAGATCGCAGGGATAGGGATCGACGGACAGAGCTGGTCTGCAATACCTATGGATAAAGAGGGAAATGTCCTTGTGAACACGCCAATCTGGATGGATACAAGAGCAGCGGACATCTGCCGGGAAGTGGGCGCGCGGATAGGCGAAGACAATATCTTTGAGGTGTGCGGGAATCCGTTTTCACCCTCCTATACTACACCGAAGATTCTATGGTACAAAAAGCATCTGCCGGAAGTCTACGGGCGGATCTATAAGGTGCTGCAGTCCAACAGCTATATTGCGTTCCAGCTGACCGGCAGCATGACCCAGGATATTTCCCAGGGATACGGCATGCACTGCTTCGATATGCGTACCGGAGCATGGGACGAGGAGCTGTGCGAGGCACTGGAGATTCCCAGGACGCTGCTTCCGGATATTTATCCGAGCCATGCCGTCATCGGCACAGTGACCGATCAGGCGGCGGAGGAAAGCGGACTGACGGCAGGGACTCCTGTGGCGGCAGGAGGGCTGGATGCGGCCTGCGGAACATTAGGAGCAGGTGTGGTCCACCCGGGAGAGACCCAGGAGCAGGGCGGCCAGGCAGGCGGAATGAGCATCTGTATCGACACCTATCAGGCGGACCCGAGATTGATCTTGGGCTACCATGTGGTGCCGGGCAGGTGGCTCATCCAGGGGGGAACCACCGGAGGCGGCGGTGTGATGCGCTGGCTGGAACGGGAATTCGGCGCTTACGAGCGGGAAGCAGGAAAGGGATGCGGCAAAAGCTCGCTGGAACTGTTCAACGAAGCGGCGGAGGCAGTTGGCCCAGGCTGCGACGGAATGGTATTTCTCCCCTATATGTCCGGCGAACGCTCTCCGATCTGGGATC
>CATLEM010000089.1 GCA_949916155.1 uncultured Dorea sp. | reverse complement strand
TGGGACTGGAGACCGATCAGGAACAGCAGGCAAAATCAAAGCTGATCGAGCACAATCTGAGGCTGGTTGTATACATTGCGAAAAAATTTGACAATACAGGCGTTGGGGTAGAAGATCTGATATCCATCGGAACGATCGGCCTGATTAAGGCGATCAATACGTTTAACCGGAATAAAAATATCAAGCTGGCGACTTATGCGTCCCGATGCATTGAAAATGAGATTCTGATGTATCTGCGCAGAAACAGCAAAGTACGTATGGAGGTCTCCATAGACGAACCGCTGAATGTGGACTGGGACGGCAATGAACTTCTTCTGTCAGACATTTTGGGGACGGAAGAGGATACCATCTACCGCAATCTGGAAAATGAGGTGGAGAGAAAGCTTTTGATCAGGGCGATCAGCAGACTGTCAGGGCGGGAGAGGAAGATCGTGCAGATGCGATTCGGCCTCGGGATGCCGGACGGGCAGGAAAAGACCCAGAAGGAGGTGGCAGATATCCTTGGAATATCCCAGTCATACATCTCGCGGCTGGAAAAAAAGATTATGCAAAGACTTAAGCGGGAAATGGTGAAATATTCCTAAAAAAGTGCTACAATAAAAGAAAAAGGAGTTGTGCGTATGAGACTTACTTTTATTGGAGCGGACCATGAGGTGACAGGAAGCTGCCATCTGCTTCAGGCATGTAATAAAAATATCCTGATCGACTGCGGTATGGAGCAAGGGCCGGATCTTTATGAGAATCAGGAGATTCCTGTAGCGGCAGGTGATATTGATTATGTGCTTCTAACCCATGCACACATCGATCATTCGGGAAAGATCCCGGTGCTGTGCAAGGAGGGCTTTAAGGGAGAGATTGTTACTACTTTTGCGACGTCGGACTTGAGCAATATCATGCTTCGTGACAGCGCGCATATTCAGGAATTTGAGGCTGAATGGCGCAATCGTAAGGCAAGGAGAAGCGGCGCGCCGGAATTTGAGCCGATGTATACGATGGAGCATGCGGACGCGGCCATAAGACTTCTTCATCCTTTGGATTACGACCAAAGGATCGAGCTGTGCGAGGGCATCGATGTAAGGTTCAACGATATGGGGCATCTTCTCGGCTCTTCCTCCATAGAGATCTGGATCACGGAGGAGGGGGTGTCTAAGAAGATCGTATTTTCCGGAGATGTGGGAAATACAGATCAGCCGATCATCAAGAATCCGATGAAGGTTGACGAGGCGGATTACATCGTTATCGAGTCCACTTACGGCAATCGGATACACTCGGAGGAGAAGCCGGATTATGTTGGGGATTTTACGGAGATCCTGCGGGAGACATTTTCAAGAGGGGGCAATGTAGTTGTTCCTTCTTTTGCAGTGGGGCGTACCCAGGAACTTCTCTACTTTATCCGTGAGATCAAGGAGAGGAACCTTCTGCCTGAGTTCCCGGGATTTGAGGTGTATGTGGACAGTCCGCTGGCGGTGCAGGCCACAAGAGTGTTCAATAAGAATGTCCAGTCATGTTTTGACGAGGATGCCATGGAACTGATAAGAAAGGGAATCAATCCTCTCTTGTTCCCGGGACTTAAGACGTCTGTGACGAGCGATGAGTCAAGAATGATCAATTTTGATGAGAAACCGAAGGTTATCCTGTCGGCATCAGGCATGTGCGAGGCCGGACGTATCCGCCATCATCTGAAGCATAATCTTTGGAGAAGAGAGTGTACAATCTGTTTTGTCGGATATCAGGCAGTGGGGACTTTGGGACGGAAGCTTATCGAGGGCGCGGACGAAGTGAAGCTTTTTGGTGAGACGGTGGAGGTCAATGCCACGATCAAATCGCTGAAGGGGATCAGCGGTCATGCGGATATGAACGGACTGCTTGACTGGCTGTCAGGCTTCAGAGAGAAACCGCAGCATGTATTTGTTGTTCACGGAGAGGACAGCGTGACAGATGAGTTCGCCGGGACGGTCACAGAGCGTCTTGGCTATCCGGCTATGGCGCCTTATTCCGGCGGCTGTGTGGATCTTGCCACCGGAGAGATCATTTCTGCCGGAGTTCCGGTGCGAAAGGCAGTGTCAAAGCCTGTGGACATCCGCAAGAAGACGGCTTTCCAGCGTGTTGTCGCAGCGGCAAAGCGGCTGCTTGAGGTGGTGTACAAGAACGATGGCCTTGCTAATAAGGAGCTTGCCAAGTTCGAGACGCAGATCCACAATCTGGCGGATAAATGGGACAGATAGATTGTCAAGGAGTAAAAGTTTTTTTATTTTTCCTGTATAGGGAATAAGTCATGTGCATATGGAGAAAATTTCTACTAGATGATTTGATCTGGCAGGAGGTTTTCATTATGGCACAGGGAAAAGTAGAAATATGCGGGGTGAATACAGCAAAGCTTCCGATTCTTAAAGAAGAGGAAAAGGAAGCTTTGTTTGCGAGAATAAAACAGGGCGACGAGCAGGCGAAGGAGGAATATATCAAGGGAAACCTCCGGCTGGTCTTAAGTGTGATCAAGAGATTCGGCGCAAGCAATGAGAATCCGGACGATCTGTTTCAGATTGGTTGTATCGGGCTTATCAAGGCGATCAATAATTTTAACACAGAGCTGGATGTAAAGTTCAGTACTTACGCCGTACCGATGATCATCGGGGAGATACGGCGCTACATGCGGGATAACAACAGTATCCGGGTGAGCCGTTCTTTAAGGGATACAGCCTACAAGGCGATCTATGCGAAAGAAAACTATGTGAAGCAGCATCAGAAGGAGCCTACAGTACAGGAGATTGCCCAGGAGATTGGGATTTCCAAGGAGGATATCGTATTTGCGCTTGATGCCATTCAGGCACCCATGAGCCTGAATGAGCCGGTGTATAATGACGGAGGGGATGCCCTCTATGTGATGGATCAGCTCAGCGATACGAAAAATAAGGAGGAAAAGTGGGTGGAGAATCTATCCCTTGAAGCGGCGATGGAGCATCTGAGCGAGCGGGAGAGGTATATCATCAGACTTCGCTTTTTTGAGGGGAGGACCCAGATGGAGGTTGCTGAGGATGTGGGGATTTCACAGGCGCAGGTAAGCCGTCTTGAAAAAAATGCATTGAAAACGATGAGGCAGTATTTAAGCTAGATACTGCCTCATCGTTTTATCTGTTCTTGCAGGAAAAAACTGAAGTTCCAAAAGGAATTAGAAGTGTCGGCGAATCTGTATTTTAATATAATTTTAATAAATGAAAAATATACGTACTTGAAATTATTCAAAGTTCATACTATTATGAAGAAAGACGGAGGAATATAGAGATGATAAGAGCATGTATTTTCGATTTGGACGGGACGCTTGCGGATACGATAGAGTCGCTGACTTATTCCGTGGGGGAGACGCTTAAGGAGATGGGACTTCCTGAAATTACCAGAGAGCAGTGCCAGAGCTTTGTGGGAAACGGGGCGAAGGTTCTTTTGGATAAATCCATACGGGAAGCGGGAGACAAAAAAGGAGAGCGGCTTGCCGAGGCAATGGAAATCTACGGACGCATATTTGACGAGAATTGTACATATCATGTAACACCCTATGAAGGAGTGGCAGAGATGTTGAAGGAACTTGGCAGCAAGCGGGTGAAGCTGGCAGTTTTGTCCAATAAGCCGCACAGACAGACGGTCAAGGTGACGGAGGCGGTTTTTGGAAAAGATACCTTTGATATGATCATGGGGCAGCAGGAGGGTATTCTAAGGAAGCCTTCGCCGGAAGGGCTTTGGAACATTTTAGATAAGCTTGAAGTAAAAAGGGAAGAGTGCCTTTACGTCGGTGACTCTGAGGTGGATATCGTCACGGGAAGCAATGCTGGTATAGAAACTGTCAGCGCGGCATGGGGATTCCGGACAGAGAAGGAGCTTAAGGAGGCTGGAGCGCTGCGTCTGATCTACAAGCCTTCAGAACTTTTAAAATATTTAAGATAGAATGTAAAAAAGAAGGGAGGGCAGAGGATATGTATGAGTATGATGAGGAGTGTCTCAGGACTTTTCTTGATAATCAGTCCAGACTATTTGACGAACCGGTTGCAGAGACGTTGGAGGAGGCGGAGGCCTTTTTGGAAGACTGTATGGCAGCGGTAGTTGACAGCATTGAGGAAGTGAGACAGTTTTTAGAAGAGGAAGGCCTGGACGTGGACGGGATGTCTGCAGAAGAACTGGAAGAAGCGTCAGAAGTGTTCACGATTCCAAATGGGAAATACCTGATTGTGGAAGGGTGATACAGGAAATGCTGCTGGCAGCCGTTATACCTGTCAGGGCATAAAGAAAAGCCATAGCTGCCTACCTGGCAGTTATGGCTTTTTCAAGGGCATCTTCTATGGCACTTGTGAGGATCTGGGAAGTGTAGGGATATTCTCCGGAATATTCGATATCATCCAGGGACTGCTTTTCATAAACCTGTTCCGCGATATTTTCAATGGTAGGCTGGATCAGCGGGTACATGGTAGTCACCGTTTCATCGAGGTTGGCGAAACGTATGGAGTTGATATGCGACTCATCGACAGTGACTTCTACTTCAAGAGCCGTATTATTGAGTGTCACCGTGGAGGTGTAGACGCCGGGGACGTATTTGTCCGCCTCTGCGCTCGTTTCCCGGCTTTTCGGCCGGAACATAAAGATCAGTAAAATGACCAGCACTATTGCTAAAACTGCAAAAATGGCAGTATATACAATCTCTTTCATATGCAATACAACGATTTTAGTCTTGGAACTCATGGCGGTCCTCCCCGTAATAGTATGTTATCTGTTCTTTATCATCATATGAAGTAAATACAGAAAATATGCATCTTAAGTTTTTCACAGGAAATATGCGTGACAAATCAGAACCGTTCCTGTAGAATGTAAAAGGAAAAAGAAGAGGTGAAGATATGTTTATAATCGTAGGACTTGGAAATCCCACCCTGCAGTATGAGGGAACCAGACATAATGTGGGATTTGATGTGATAGATCTTCTGGCGGAGAAATATAATATAACTGTGGAGACAAGGAAGAGCCGCGCACTGATCGGGAAAGGCATCATCGAAGGGAAGAAGGTAATCCTCGCAAAGCCCCAGACTTATATGAACTTAAGCGGGGAGAGTGTAAGAAGCCTTGCGGATTACTTTAAGATAGATGAAGAGCAGGAGCTTCTTGTCATTTACGATGATGTGAGTCTCGGTGTGGGGCAGCTTCGGATAAGAAAGAAGGGAAGTGCCGGCGGACACAATGGCATGAAAAGCATCATCTCCCATCTGGATACGGATATGTTCGCGCGGATCAAGATAGGGGTGGGGGAAAAGCCGAAAAAATATGATCTTGCTGACTATGTCCTTGGCCGTTTTTCCAAAGCGGAGAGAGAGCAGATGGAGGAAGGATATGAGCGGGCAGTGAAAGCGGCGGCCATGATCTTAAACGGAGAGACAGAAGCCGCTATGAATGAATTTAATCGTAAGGTAAAGCCGGGGGAGGCGTGAGAATGCAGGCTTTGACAAGTCCTCTGAATGAGCTGGCAGAGTTCGGGGAGCTTTATAGGATCAGAAAAGAGAAGACGGGGATGATACGGGTCTGCGGCTGCGTGAATTCCCAGAAATCACATATGATGTATGCACTGAGTGATGGCTGTAAATATAAAGTCATCACTTGTTCCAGTGAGTCTAAAGCAAAACAGGTATATGAGGAATACCGGTTCCTTGACGCAGATACTTATCTCTATCCGGCAAAGGATCTGCTGTTTTATCAGGCGGATCTTCGGAGTAAGGAGCTTGTGCGTCAGAGAATGGAGGTGATAGAGGCGGTCATTTCCAGGGATTCAGTGACAGTGGTGACAAGCTTTGATGCATTTATGGACTGTCTGCTCCCGAAGGAAGTGATAAGGAGCCAGGTCGTGAGAATAGCCGGGGATGCATCGGTTGACATGGAGGACCTTATCCGGAGTCTTTCTGAGATCGGTTACGACAGAGAGGAGCAGGCGGAAGGCCCGGGACAGTTCGCTGTGCGTGGCGGTATCCTGGATGTCTATCCTCTTACAGGAGAATTTCCGGTGCGTATCGAGCTTTGGGGGGACGAGGTGGATTCTATCCGTTCCTTTGATCCGGAGTCCCAGCGCTCTATTGAGAATCTTACAGAAGCAGTGATATATCCGGCTGCTGAGTTCCCGAAAGATGAGGAAAAGGGTGTCTCATTTCTTGAATATTTTGACCGGGACGATACGATCTTATTTCTGGATGAGCCCCTGCGCCTTTTGGAAAAAGGACAGGGTATAGAGGAAGAGTTCATGGAGGCGCAGAAGAAGCGTGTGGAAAGCGGATATGAGATGTCCGGCGGGGAAGCGGGACTTTATGGGACGGACGAGATCGTCCGGCAGATGAACACTTACAAAAGTATAGGGTTTTTCTCCCTGGATATGCGCTGCAAAGGCTTTGATGTGCGGGGGACATATAACCTTCAGTGCAAGAGTGTTAATCCCTATAACAACAGTTTTGATCTGCTGACCCAGGATCTGAAAAGACTCAAACGCAGCGGGTACCGGGCAGTGCTGATTTCCGGTTCCCGTACGAGGGCAAAACGTTTGGCGGAGGATCTTCGGGATTATAATCTGAGCAGTTTTTACAGTGACGATATGGACCGGCAGGTACAGCCTGGGGAGATCATGACCGTATACGGCCATGTGGCGGAAGGGTATGAGTATCCTCTTTTGAAGTTCATTGTCATCTCCGAGACAGATATCTTCGGGAAGATTAAAAAGAAAAAGAAGCGCCGGGTGTATGAAGGGCGGAAGATCCAGAGCTTTGCCGAGCTTAAGCCGGGAGATTATGTGGTGCATGAAAGCCACGGCCTTGGCATCTATCAGGGGATAGAAAAGATCGAGGTGGATAAGATCTCCAAAGACTATATGAAGATCTCCTATGCGAAAGGCGGGAATCTTTATATCCCTGCCACCCAGCTTGATCTGATCCAGAAGTATGCCAGTGCGGATGCAAAAAAGCCGCGGCTTAACAGTCTCGGAACCCAGGAGTGGAGCCGGACCAAGAACCGGGTGCGCAGTGCCGTGAAGGAGATTGCCAGAGATCTGGTGGAACTTTATGCGGCCAGGGAAAACTCGGAAGGATACCAGTATGGTAAAGATACCGTCTGGCAGAAGGAGTTCGAGGAGATGTTCCCCTTTGAGGAGACAGAAGATCAGACGCTGGCGATCGAAGCAGTAAAACGGGATATGGAGAGTAAAAAGATCATGGACCGCCTGATCTGCGGGGATGTGGGCTACGGAAAGACGGAGATCGCTATCCGCGCTGCCTTTAAGGCAGTTCAGGAGGATAAACAGGTGGTCTATCTTGTTCCCACTACTATCCTGGCACAGCAGCATTACAATACATTTCTGCAGAGAATGAAAGATTTCCCCGTACGGGTAGACCTGATGTGCAGGTTCAGGACGCCTGCCCAGCAGAAAAAGACTATCGGGGATTTAAAGAAAGGGCTTGTAGATATTGTCATCGGTACTCACCGGGTACTGGGAAACGATATGAAATTTAAGGATTTGGGACTTTTGATCATCGACGAAGAGCAGCGGTTCGGGGTGCAGCACAAGGACAAGATCAAGAAGATGAAGGAGAATGTGGATGTGCTGACATTGACGGCTACGCCTATCCCGCGTACACTCCACATGAGCCTTATCGGTATCCGGGACATGAGTGTTCTTGAAGAGGCACCGAATGACCGTCTGCCTATCCAGACGTATGTTATGGAGTATAATGACGAGATGGTCCGCGAGGCCATCGAGCGCGAATGTGCGAGACAGGGGCAGGTGTATTATGTCTATAACCGGGTGGAGGATATCGCGGAGGTGACAGCCAACGTCCAGAAGCTGGTGCCCGAACTGAACGTTTCTTTTGCGCATGGGCAGATGAAGGAGAGGGAACTGGAGCGGATCATGTATGATTTTATCAGCGGTGAGGTTGATGTGCTCGTATCCACGACGATCATAGAGACAGGCCTTGATATCTCCAATGTAAATACGATGATCATCCACGATGCGGACCGGCTGGGTCTTTCCCAGCTCTATCAGCTCAGGGGGCGTGTGGGGCGCTCTAACCGCATGGCCTACGCTTTCCTTTTGTACCGGAGGGATAAGCTTCTCAGGGAAGTGGCGGAAAAACGGCTGGCTGCGATCCGGGAATTTACAGATCTTGGCTCGGGCATCAAGATTGCCATGCGTGACCTTGAGATCCGCGGTGCGGGTAATCTTTTGGGGGCGGAGCAGCACGGGCATATGGAAGCGGTAGGATATGATCTGTACTGTAAGATGCTTAATGAGGCGGTGCGTTGTCTGAAAGGCGAAGTGAAGGAAGAGGATTATACAACCACTATCGATCTTAATGTGGATGCTTATATTCCGGACAGTTATATCCCCAATGAGTATCAGAAGCTTGACATATACAAACGGATTGCGGCGATAGAATCCGGCGAAGAACTTGAGGATATGACCGAAGAACTGACAGACAGGTTTGGAGATATCCCGAAGAAAGTGGAAAAGCTTTTGGAAGTAGCGGATCTTAAGGCAAGAGCGCATAGTGCATATGTTACAGCAGTGGAACAGAAGGGGGAGGTATATACCTTCACCATGTTTGATAAAGCGAAGGTGCGGCCGGAGATGATACCGAAGCTTATCGGGAAGTATAAAGGTGAACTGGTGCTTAGGACCGATACGGCGGCTCCCTGTTTTGTCTACCAGAGGCGAAGCAGGAATAAAAAGGAGGCGCAGGCAGGTTCTGTGGATATTGTGAAAAATATGTTAAATGAAATAAAGGGATTGATAGAAAGTTAGAAAGCATGTATAATATATAAGCTGAAAGCTACCAAGGAGGATTGTAACATGATGAAGAAAAGATTATCGATGATTGCTGCGGCGGCGCTGACGGCTGCCATGACGCTGAACGGCTGCGGCCTGGTCTCCCTGAATCCGGATGAAGTAGTGATAAAGGTGGATGATTCAGAGATCACGGCAGATGCGGCGAACTTTTATGCGAGATATACACAGGCTCAGTATGAGACTTATTTTGGGGCATACATGGGAAGCGATATGTGGGATACGAAGGCGGATAAGGGAAAGACTTATGAAGAATCTGTCAAGTCGTCTGTTCAGGATGAGCTGAAGAAGATGCTGGTGACGGAGCTTCATATGAAGGATTATAACGTCGTGCTTTCTGATGCTGAAAAGGAAGTGATCAGGAAGACTGTCAAAGAGTTTGACGAGGACAATTCACTGGAGAATAAAGAAAAGATCATGGCTGATAAGGAAGCTGTAGAGCGTATGCTTACTCTGATGGCGGTGGAACAGAAGGTGCGTACAGCGGTACAGAAAGATACGGACAGAAATGTCTCTGACGAAGAAGCAGCCCAGAAAAAGATGAATTATGTTTTATTCTCATATCAGAAAGAAAGCGACGATGCCGAATCTGAGGCCGCTGAGATGACGGATGAGGAGAAAGCAGCGGTAAAAGCGAAAGCGGAAGGCTTTGCAAAGAGTGCGAAAGAAGACAGCAAAAAGTTTGCAGAACTTGCAAAAGAGCAGGGAGAAGAGTCGCAGGAGGCTACATTTGACGCTGAGACAGAGGCCCCGGATGCGGATCTGGTAAAAGCGGCGGATGCGTTGGAAAAGGATGAAGTAACGAATGTGATCGAGACAGATAACGGATGTTATGTTGCCGTAGTTACCAGCCTTATGGATAAGGATGCGACGGAGTCTAAAAAGAAAGAGATCATTACGGAACGGGAGAATGAGCTCTACACAGAAGTTACAGACAAATGGCTTAAAGAGGCGAAGATAAGCGTGAATAAAAAAGCGTGGGAAAAAATTGATTTTAATGCTCTCGGAGTTACGATGAAGCAGGCAGAAAAAGAGCCTTATGCGGATGATGTAAAGACGGACGACCAGGCGGATGGTTCGGGTACGGAAGAATAAAGATACAGATTTCAGAAAGTGAGATATTGCCCTTATGTTTTACGGATTTTTTTGATGGAGATTCGGGAAATATGAGGGCTTTTTGTAAGTTGCCCGTTACGGAATCAACAGCAGCTTTTGTGAATTTCTATCAATAATTCGGCAAATTACAGTCTTGAAACATGCCATGAAATAAGATATGATAAAGAGCATAGGTTTTTGCGAAGGAAGGAAGATGGATATGAATTTGAATATTGGAGTGATCAAAGGCGACGGAATCGGACCGGAGATTGTTACAGAGGCGATGAAGGTCCTTGACAGAACAGCAGAAGTTTACGGGCACACTTGCGGGTATACCCAGCTTTTGCTAGGGGGCGCATCAATAGACGTACACGGAGTGCCGCTCACGGACGAGACTATCGCAGAGGCGAAGCGGTGCGAAGCGGTGCTGATGGGCTCCATCGGCGGGGACGCGAAGACCTCCCCATGGTATCAGCTTGAGCCGCCAAAGCGGCCGGAGGCAGGGCTTTTGGCCATACGTAAGGCGCTGAACCTGTTTGCAAACCTGCGGCCGGCGATT
>CATLEM010000088.1 GCA_949916155.1 uncultured Dorea sp. | reverse complement strand
GAAAAAGATAAGATCTGTCAATTAGTAATGGAAACCCTATATTATCTGTGTTAAAATAGGAAAGAATATTACCGCAGCATGCGGGCAGAGGAGGAAGATCAGATGTATATCAGTGAGATAGTGACGACACCGCCTGAGAATATGAGCGAGAGAGTGCCGCTTGAGCAGGAAGTATATAAGGTTTTTAAAAAGCTGGGGATTTCTTTTGAGAGAGTGGACAACGACCCGGCGGCATCTATGGAAGAATGTGCGGATATCGGGAAAGTGATGGGTGCGCCTGTGCGTAAGGATGTATTTTTGTGCAACCAGAAAAAGACGACCTTTTTTTTGCTGGTCATGCCGGAGGAGAAAGCATTTGACACCTCATCCTTCAGTAAGAAATTAGGGGTATCCCGGATGTCTTTTGCGTCGCCGGAGCATATGTGGGAGTATTTGGGAACAAAGCCCGGCTCTGCAAGTGTAGTAGGGCTTTTGAACGATGAGGATGATTATGTTCAGCTGATCCTTGATAAAGAGGTGGCGGAGGCTGAGTATTTTGTGTGCAACACAGGGATCAATACGACCCATCTGAAGATAAAGACGAAAGATCTGCTGAAGAAGTTCCTGCCCTATACCCACCATCGTCCGAGGATAGTGGACCTGTAGGTGTCAGGATCTGCGGCATCATGTATAGATGAGGAGGTTGTCAGGATGGAGAGGATATCTGAGAAAGATTTTAAGGCAGCCCTTGCGGCAAGAAAAGCCGGGGAGCGGATACGTTTTGCGGAGAAAGAGATCTGGGATATGGACCTTAGCGGGATGGATCTTGGCAATCTGGACCTTACACTCAGTTCTTTTCAGAATACGGTGTTGGACAATGTGGATTTCACGGACAGCTCTGTGGAAAACGCACTGTTTGACGGCTGTTCCATGAAAGGTGCGAAGTTTAAGAGGACCCGGATGGTGACGGCGTCCTTCCGCTATTGTGATATGCGGGGGTGTAATATTGAAGATGCTGATCTTTTCGGGGCAGTGCTGGAGTTTGCCAACCTTGAGGGGATCATATCCAACGAAGGAACGAAGTGGTTCCGTCTCCACTGTCCGGAGAAAGGTGCATTTTTAGGCTATAAGAAATGCGTCAATGACCGCATGGTACAGCTTCTGATCCCGGCTGACGCTAAGAGAACTTCCGCTACGCTGCCGTCCTGCCGATGCAGCAGGGCGAAGGTGCTGACCATCAAAAGTTTTGATTTTACCCGGAATTTTGAGGAGGCGTGGTCTTTGGTGGATGAAAACTTTGTCTATAAGCGGGGACAGTGGGTGGAAGTGAAAGACTTTAATGAAAACCGGTGGCAGGACTCAACTACAGGGATCCATTTCTGGATGTCAAGAGCTGAGGCGGAGGCATATTGAGTCCGGTGAACGGATATTTAATGATTTTATATGGAAACGAAGGGATGTAGTACCGATGAATACAGCAAATGATTTAAAACAGCTTCTTTTTGATATTGACAGAAAGGGCTATCCCGCCTACAAGGGAACGAAGGGCGCTTACCGTTTTGGAAAATATATCCTGTACATTGATCATGTTCAGGGAGACCCTTTTGCGGCGCCCTCTAAGCTTCATGTAGAGGTATCGGGGAAGACGGCGCGGTTCCCGGACAGGCTTTATGATAAGAAGCATAAAAGGATCGCTCTGCAGGATCATCTGACCAGGCTTTTTGAGGAACAGGCAAGGAAGTATTCCTTTCAGGCAAAGGGCTCCGGAAAGAGTGGGATCCTCTCGGTGACCAGATGCGGCCAGGAGGTCTTAGAGCGAAGCGCCTGTGCGGTGAACCCGGCAAGCGGAGATATCATCGTCCGGTTTGAAGCCGGTTTCCCGGCAAATGGAAGGACGATCAACGCGAGGGAGCTGATTAAGATCCTGTTTGACTTTCTGCCTGAATGTGTGGAAAAATCGCTTATATACGGGAATATTAACAGCACAGAGGCTGAGCGTGTAATGGAGCTTTCAGAGGATCAGGAGTATATAAGGAGAGAGCTTAAGGAGAGGGATTTGATTGCTTTTGTGGCTGACGGTTCAATCCTTCCGCGGGAGTCAGGGATCTCACAGAGGCCGATGAAAGGGGCGGTGGCTTTTGTCTCGCCGGAGTCTATGCGGGTGACTATGGACCTTCCCTTTAAAGGAGAGATCTCCGGAATGGGGATAAAGAAAGGGATCACGCTTATCGTAGGGGGAGGGTATCACGGAAAGTCCACTCTGTTGAAGGCTTTGGAAATGTGTGTCTATCCTCATATCGCCGGGGACGGGAGAGAGTATATCGTGACGGATGCCTCGGCGGTAAAGATCCGCGCGGAGGACGGAAGGAGCATCAAGCATACGGACATTTCCATGTTTATCAACGACCTTCCTAACAAAAAGGATACGAAGGCATTTTACACGGAAGATGCCAGCGGCAGTACGTCGCAGGCAGCCAATGTGGTAGAGGCCATGGAGGCGGGGGCAAGTGCGTTTTTTATCGATGAGGATACAAGCGCTACTAATTTTATGGTGCGGGATGAACTAATGCAGCGGGTGATCCACCGGGACATGGAGCCGATCACGCCCTTTATCGAGCGGATGGGAGCTGTTTTTGAGCGGTTCGGCATATCTACGGTGCTTGTTGCAGGAAGTTCCGGCGCGTATTTTCAGGTGGCGGATAAGATCATACAGATGGACCGCTATGTGCCGAAGGATATTACGGCGGCGGCAAAAGAGGCGGCGGCAGAGTATTCGGGACTTTCCTACCCGCAGGACGGTACGCCGACGCCGGAGTACGGGCGCAGGCCGAAGAAGAATCCGGGAGTATTTCACAAGGGGCGTATCAAGATCAAGACCATGGGAAAGGACGGCGTGCAGCTTAGCCATGACACGGTGGATCTGCGTTATGTGGAGCAGTTAGCTGACAGCGAGCAGCTTACCTGTCTCGGATATATCTTAAAACGGATGGAGGAGGAGAGCTTTGACGGCAGGCGGACGGTCCGGGAGCAGGTTGAAGATCTTCTCGGACAGATAGAAAAGAAAGGATTTGCAGCGGTTGTAGGGAAAGAAGTGAGAAATCAGGGTGATATTCCCGGAAATCTTGCCATGCCGAGGAAGGAGGAGATCTTCGCATGCATGAACCGATACCGGGGGCTGAAG
The DNA here is from genome assembly GCA_949916155.1 of uncultured Dorea sp. Classification (GTDB taxonomy): domain Bacteria; phylum Bacillota; class Clostridia; order Lachnospirales; family Lachnospiraceae; genus MD308. Next base: position 7,452 of record CATLEM010000088.1, on the reverse strand, counting down.
CTGTAGAAGAGACCGCATTGAAAAGAATCGCACGGATACGGACTGATTTTCCGGAAAAATTCGGGATTCCGAGGCAGAGCGGGCTTGCAGCTGCTAAGGGACGGATCATTTTTGAGGAGGCGTACCGGAACGCGGAAGCTGTACGCGGTATCGGGCAGTACTCCCACCTGTGGCTATTATGGGAGTTTTCGGAGACGGTAAAAGACAGTTGGAGCCCGACGGTCCGTCCGCCGCGGCTGGGGGGAAATGAACGTGTGGGAGTATTTGCCACCAGGTCTCCTTTCCGGCCTAATCCTATCGGCCTGTCCTGCGTGCGGCTTGACCGGGTGGAGACTGACGCGAAGTACGGTCCGGTGCTGTATGTGACGGGGGCGGATCTTATGGACGGGACGCCGCTCTATGATATCAAGCCGTATCTGCCTTATGTGGACGCTCATCCTGAGGCGGACGGGGGATTTGCGGAAAAGTATAAGGATTACCGTCTTAAGGTCTTATTTGCGGAAAAGGTCATGGATAAGTGCCGGGAGGTATTCGGGCCGGAGGAGACAGAGATATTGGCAGAAATACTGGCACAGGATCCGAGGCCGTCCTATCAGAATGACCCGGAGAGGATCTACGGTATGGCGTATGCGGGCGGAGAAGTGAAGTTCAGGGCAGAGGATGATAAAGTATATATCGTGGACTGTATGAGAGCTTCAAAGCCGGCGGATATATGATAAGAAAGATGTACAGGTAATTATGAAAAACGTAATCGACTGGGTGACAATTAAATTTTTGATCGTAGGCGTGATCAACACGCTGGTTGGGACGAGCGTGATGTTCCTGTGCTATAATCTGTTCCATACGGGATATTGGTTTGCCTCGGCAATGAATTATATTATCGGGAGCATCGTAAGCTTTTTTTTGAACAAGTATTTTACGTTCAAAAGCGGCAGGAAATCTTTCGGCGAGGTGGTGCGGTTTGTACTGAATATCACCGTGTGCTATGCGCTGGCGTACGGCATGGCAAAGCCGTGTGTGCATTACATGCTGCAGGGATATTCCGTGGCGGTCCGGGACAATATCGCGATGCTTGCGGGGATGTGCCTGTTCGTGGCATTTAACTATGCGGGGCAGAGATTTTTCGTGTTCCGCCAGGAAAGAGATTGCTGAGAGGGGCTGAGAGGGTCGGCAAAACATCTGACAATATGGATAAAACATGCTACAATAAAACGATAACAAAAAGTATTTTCATTTAGCAAAAAAACAGAGCGCACTCTTGATTTTATTTAACACAAGTATTATAATAAAAATCAAATTTACAGATTATATGATGAACGGAGGTTTTTACAATGGAGAAGAAGAACATAGACTGGTCGAATCTTGGATTCAGCTATATCGAGACGGATAAAAGATACGTTTCCAATTATAAGGACGGAGCGTGGGATGAGGGGATACTTACCTCCGATTCAAATGTAGTGATCAATGAGTGCGCCTGCGTACTCCAGTATGCACAGACATGCTTTGAAGGACTGAAAGCTTATACGACAGAGGACGGGCGGGTTGTGACCTTCCGCCCGGATCTGAATGCAGAGCGTATGGCGAATACAGCGAAGCGTCTTGAGATGCCCTCTTTCCCGGAGGAGAGGTTTTTGGAGGCAGTAAAGCAGGTAGTAAAGGCAAACGCCGCGTATGTTCCGCCTTTCGGTTCGGGCGCGACGCTCTATATCCGGCCGTATATGTTCGGCTCCAATGCGATCATCGGCGTAAAGCCTGCGGACGAGTATCAGTTCCGTGTATTCACGACTCCGGTCGGCCCTTACTTTAAAGGCGGCGCGAAGCCGATCACCATCAGAGTCTGCGACTTTGACCGGGCGGCGCCTCACGGGACCGGACATGTGAAGGCGGGGCTCAACTACGCCATGAGCCTTCACGCTATCGTGGACGCGCACGCGAAAGGCTTTGATGAGAATATGTATCTGGATGCGGCTACAAGGACGAAGGTTGAAGAGACAGGCGGAGCCAACTTCCTGTTTGTCACAAAAGACGGCAAAGTAGTAACGCCCAAGTCGGACACGATTCTTCCTTCGATCACAAGACGTTCACTGATGTATGTGGCTGAAAAATATCTTGGCCTTACTGTGGAGCAGAGAGAAGTATATATGGATGAAGTCAAAGACTTTGCAGAGTGCGGTCTCTGCGGAACAGCGGCAGTGATCTCGCCGGTCGGGAAAGTCGTAGACCACGGAACAGAGATCTGCCTCCCGAGCGGTATGGACGAGATGGGACCTGTGACGAAGAAGCTTTACGATACACTGACCGGTATTCAGATGGGAAGGATAGAAGCGCCGGAAGGGTGGATCTGTGAGATCTGTTAGGAACTGTTCAAAAAAACGATAGTTCAGGGCGTGTATTTCTTTGTACACAGAGAGTATATTCTGTGTACAAAAGATTGAGAAGAAAAGATTGAGATAAAAATATGAGAGGAATATACCCGGATGGGGCTTGTTTCATCATTTAACAAGCCATGTCCGGGTATTTTTGCGTTATATTTTCCGGATTTATGGTTCATTTTCTATTCTGATTCAAAGAATTTAAAACAAACAGTATATAACAGTTGACAACAGTTATAAACTGTTATATACTGTTTATAACGAAGGAGGGATAGGATGAAAGTAATTATCAGTCATTCTTCCATGCAGCCAATCTACGAGCAGATCGTGGAGCAGGTGAAAGGACAGATCATCAAAGGTATCCTGAAAGCGGACACAGCGCTGCCGTCGGTGCGGGCATTGGCGAAGGAATTAAAGGTCAGCGCGCTGACCGTAAAAAAAGCTTATGACGCACTGGAGGCAGAGGGGTTTGTCATAACTGTCCACGGCAAAGGAAGCTTTGTAGCTTTTGCCAATCAGCAGATGATGCTGGAAGAAAAGAAAAAGGAAGTGGAGTCTGATCTGGAGAAGGCAATCCGCAAAGGAAGAAGCTGCGGAATGACAGATCAGGAGATCAGCGAATTATTTCATATTGTTCTGGAGGATTAAAGATATGCTGCGATTAGAGAATGTAAGAAAACAATATAAGGATTTTGAACTGGACATTACGATGGAGGTAAAGCCGGGCTACGTAACCGGGCTGATCGGGAGGAACGGAGCAGGAAAGACGACGGCGTTTAAGGCCGGGCTGGGGCTTATCAGGACAGAAGGAGAGATTACCCTGTTCGGGAAACCCCTTGAAAAGATCACTCCTGCAGACCGGGAGAAGACGGGCGTCGTTCTGTCTGATTCGGGATTCAGCGGATATTTGAAGGTAAAGGATCTGGTGGTGATCCTCAGGAATTTCTACCATGAATTTGACGAAGAGTATTTCAAAGGAAAATGTAAGGAGTTTGATATTCCCTTTGATAAACAGATCAGGGAGTTTTCCACCGGCATGAAGAGAAGGCTTCAGGTTGTGGCGGCTCTTTCCCACAACGCGAAACTACTCATCATGGATGAGCCTACGGCGGGGTTGGATGTGATCGCAAGGGATGAGCTTCTTACGATGCTCAGGGAATATATGGAGACAGAAGGACGCTCGGTACTTCTAAGTTCCCATATCTCCGGGGATCTTGAAGGGATCTGTGACGATATCTATATGATTGACGATGGGAAAGTGGTTCTCCATGAAGAGACAGATACGCTGCTTGATGAGTACTGTATACTGAAAGTGACAAAAGAACAGTACGAGACGTTAGACAAGAGCTTTATCCTGCGTCAGAGAAAAGAGGAGTTCGGGTTTAGCTGCCTGACAAATGAAAAGCAGTTCTACCTGGAAAATTACCCGGATGTGGTGATGGAGAAGGGCTCTGTAGACGGCGTGATGACAATGATGATTCGGGGTGATGGAAGATGAAGGGACTGTTTATTAAGGATATGAAGCTGATGCTTGGGCAGATTGCGTTTTTGATCATCATTCCGGTAGTGGGGGCGCTTATTGTGGGGCCGACCGGGCAGCTTGACATGGGATTCGGTTATATCACGTCTGTATCCGGAATACTTGCGGTAACAACGATCAACTACGATTCTTACGATAACGGATATGCCTTTTTGTTCGCCCTGCCGGTAAGCCGCAGGGGATACGTAAAGGAAAAGTATGTCTTTGCCCTGATATCCTCCGCAGTTTTTGTGCTGGTGGTAGGAGGTTTTTTGTGGCTTTTAGTGACGGTAGTCCATCCGGGAAACGGAGGCAGGTTTACAGAGTTTGCCGAGGGGATGTGGAGCAGTTACATGATCGTTTTGTCTGTGCTTTCGCTTATGATACCTGTTTTCCTGGAATTCGGGGCAGAGAAGAGTCGCTATATCATCCTGATCATATTCGGAGTCTTTATGGCGGTGATGGCGGCAGTATCGATAGGGGAGACCTTTAGCAGTTTTCTCGATGCCGGAATCAAAGGGGTGGCGCTTTTGGGGTTAAATGCTGCTTTTCTTGCCGGCTCTTACGCCGCATCGTGCAGTATTATGGAAAATAAAGACTTTTAAAAGGAGGAGAAGATGATGAAAGGCTTGATGATGAAAGGCTTGTTTGTTAAGGATTATAAATTACTGTCAACCGGACCCTCTGCTTTCAATACGATATTTGTTGCAGTTGTCCTTGGCATGTTTATTTTGACGGATCTGAGTTCTTACGATGGTTATAGTGGGATTAATTTGATCATTGCTGCTTTTTTGGTGGGGATCAGAAGCTACGATGTCTGCGATAATGGACTGGCATATCTGTTTACGCTGCCGGTAAGCCGGAAAGGGTATGTGAGAGAGTCCTATCTGTTTAGTTTTCTTTCCGCCTGCTGTTCGCTGGTTATATATGGTATCTTTGACAGGGTGCTGACGGCAGTTTTGCGGCCGGATGGTCCGATTCCATTTACAGTCTTTTTAAAGGCGATGTGGGAGTGTTTCAATATTGTCCTTCTTATGATTGCGCTGCTGATTCCATTCTATCTGTTTTTTGGTGCGAAACGAAGGAATTCGTATATTTTGGCCGCTGTCGGGGTAACGATGATCTTCATTTCCTATATTGGAAGCATGCCTTTATGCGGGGTGATACAAAAGGGAGCGAGGTTTTTGAAAACATTTCCGGTATCATTACTCTTGCTGGCAGTTTCCTATCTGATCTCTGTCAGGCTCATGGAAAAGAAAGACTTTTAAGGGAGGCGAAAGAGATGAGAGGGCTGCTTATGAAGGATTTTAAGCTGATGGTGGGTGAAAAAGGTGCTTTTTGGTATGCGGTGTTTATTGCGGGTATCTTGTTGATCTTCGGCATGGCGGAAAGCAGGGCACCGGCAGACGGCTTTAGTTATGAATGTGTGCTGATCCCGATAATGGCTGTGGGGACAAAAAGCTATGATGTTTATGAGAACGGGATGCCGTGTCTGCTTACTCTGCCGGTGAGCCGCAGGGGGTATGTGAGAGAATCGTATCTGTTTGCAATACTGGTTTCTGTTGTGCTGACTTTTATATCCAGTGTCCTGAAAGCAATAACAACGGTACTTATGGGAGGAAATTTAGAGCTTTATATGGTTCTGGCAGATGAAATGGGGAAGCCTCTTGGAATCATTCTGTTACTTATTGCATTGACGATTCCCATTGAGATACGATTTGGAGGAAAGAAAAGAATTGGTATCGTAGTCATCGTTACCGTGATTATCGCTGTAGGAGTGTTTTTGGGACTGATTCTGGCGCTGGATGACGGCCTGCTTATAGCGGTAATGATACAGAAGTGGATGAAAGTATTGGCAGGCTTTCCGGCGGTACTTGCTATACTGGCGTTTTCTTATGTGCTGTCCGTTATTATTATAGAGAAGAAAGAGTTTTAATTATTCGGGCCGGATATATCATCCGGCCCGGTGACTTTTTACGATAAGACGTACAGAACGGTACAAAAAAGGCTTGTACTCTTCAATGGGCAGCGGTTCGCTGTGCAGGATAGAGTTGTATCCGGCGGAGCCGGCCAGCTCCACGATCGTAAAGAGCATGACGTCTACGTCGGCGTATTCATGTTCATCCTGTTCTACCAGCCTTAAAAATCTTTCATAGATATCGCTGTCGCTGTTTTCACCGGTCAGAAGCGTAGAGCGAAGCGCCCCCATCACTAAGTTCTTGGAGATGAAATTAAGCAGCGCCTTGTTGCCCGACAGCGTATTGAAGATATGCTCGATGATGAAGATCAGCTGCTCCTCCAGCCCGCGGATGCCTGAGCGTTCTAAGGCGTCCCCCGCGGCGGTGAACAGTTCGTTGGTCTTGTGGGCGATCAGTTTATTCTTAATGTCATATTTGTCTTTAAAATACAGATAGAAGGTGCCTTTGGCAACTCCCGCTTTTTCCACGATATCGGAGATGGCTGTAGAGTTGATTCCTTTTGTAGTAAACAGATCATAAGCTGTATTGAAAAGAGCTTCTTTTTTCCTTTTTTTGTTTTCATCTACTTTTCCCATTAAAAACAGCTCCTTTCCAGTGTGCGGATTGTGCAATCAGCAGTACAAACTACGTGTCAACATGTATTATATTAGAAAAATGACCAAAAGTCAAATAAATATGACTAAAAGTCAAAAAATATATTGACTATTGGTCATATTTGCGTTATAGTACTTTCAGAAGGAAATAATGACCATTAGTCATAACGGAAAGGAAGAGTGGTGGAATGAATAAATTTGGGAAAGCGGTAGTTAAATACAGGGCTGCGATTCTGGTCACCAGTATTTTGCTGCTCATACCGGCAGTATTCGGATATATCCGTACGAGAGTCAATTATGATGTCCTCACTTACCTGCCGAAAGAGATCGAGACGATGCAGGGGCAGGATATTATGATAGAGGATTTTGGCATCGGCGCGTTTTCCATGCTCATGGTAGACGGGATGGAGCCGAAGGATGTAGCTGCCCTGAAAGCCGAGGTAGAGAAAGTGGATCATGTAGAGAAAGTGCTGTGGTATGATTCGATCGCAGATATCTCCATGCCTCAGAGCATGCTTCCGGATAAGATCTATAAAGTATTTAACTCGGATAAAGGAACGATGATGGCGGTATTTTTCGATGAAGGCACATCGTCGGACGGTACGATGGAGGCGATCGGAGAGATCCGCAGAATTACGGGAAAGCAGTGTTTCTTAAGCGGCATGTCAGCGATCGTCACAGATACGAAGGAACTTTCAGAGAGGGAGACGCCTGTCTATGTGCTGATCGCGGTGATCCTGTCCTCTGTTGTCCTTGCAGTAACGATGGAATCCTTTGTGGTACCTGTACTGTTTCTGTTAAGCATCGGCATTGCGATCTTATATAATCTCGGCAGCAATATCGTGTTTGGAGAGATATCCTATATTACGAAGGCGCTGGCGGCAGTGCTGCAGCTCGGGGTTACGATGGACTATTCCATCTTCCTGATGCACAGCTATGAGGAACAGCAGGAGGAGTATAAGGGAGATAAAAAGAAGGCTATGGCGCAT
>CATLEM010000087.1 GCA_949916155.1 uncultured Dorea sp. | reverse complement strand
CTTTTTCGAAATGTCCTCTGATCAGATCCATGACCCGCTCTATCCCGCCGTCCTGCGCCCCTATCCCCGGATCAAGTTCCAGCTGGAAAGGCGCCGGATTGCCGTAGCCTGGCTGCACCATGGCAATCCCGTTAGACATCGCTGTCGCCGCACCGTCTTTTCTAAATCCTGCATTGGGGTTCGCGCCGTGGTTGATGGGCTCGCCCTTTTTCCGTCCATTGGGCGTTGCCCCCACTGACTTTCCAAGCCCGATTGTATTCGCCCAGCTGAACCATCCCGGGATCAGATTCCGCTTCCCCGGCATCTTTTTTGCTTTCATCTGTCTTGTGAACTCCCGGTTAATCTGATCTGCCCATTTATCCCCAAGACTTTTCCCGCGGCAGTATTTTTCAGAATTGCTGAGGATCTGCTGCACTCTTCTTTTTTCCCCTTCAAAGTCCGCACAAACTGCACAGTATATCTCTTCCCAGCCAAGGCACTTCTCCTTCACCGCCCGCTGCTCCAGCGCGGCAAAGGAATCGGCGGCCACCGCGATTCCGGCGCCGTCTATGCCGATATTGATAAACTCCGCTGAGAGCGTCATATCCTGCCCCTGCTCGATCGCGTTGTGCATGAGCAGATTTCCAAACAATTCGGGCATATGTTTATGCATGTTATCCAGATGGAAATTAACTCCTCTCGCCGCGGTATCAATCGCCCTCTCAAGATGAGCGGCGAATTTGCTCCACAGGATATCCAGTGAATATTCTTCCCCATCCATCATTTCATGATACGCGATATCAAATACTTTCGCAACATTGATTTTTACACAGTCATTTAACGGGTACTCTCTTCCCGGAAGCGCCATCCAGTTGCATCCCACCGCGATTCTTTCTGCCGCCGTCTTTCTGGTCATGTTTTCATTGCGGGCATAATTCATAAGTCCCTTATTTCCCGAGAATCTTGGCCATCCGTTCCCGTCTTTGAATAAGTATTCCACTCCCTTTCTAAACAATTCCTCATTGATCTTATCATGTATCCGGATCGTGATATTTGCTGAACTGTTCAGCCAGTGCGCCGCCTCAAGAACGAGAAAAGAAAGTTCATTCGTCATATCATTCCCGTCTTCATCCGGTCCGGATAACTGATAATAGTTCGGATTTAAGAGCAGCAGGTTGGCAAGGATAAACGTTGCCTTCTCGTCATCCAGTATCCCTTTTTCTTTATCCTTTTTATAAAATGGATAAAGAAACTGGTCAATCTGCATGCCGGCCCCTTCTCTGTTGTACATCCAGGACACCTGATAGAACCATCCCAGCCACTGGCAGACCTCGAGGAATGTCTGCGGCGGATGATAAAGGATATTTTTATTGCACTCAAGCATCTCTTCCAGATTCGCCCTGACCCCGCCGTCTTCCTCTATACTTACCTTAAAACAGATCTCATCAATATGCCTTTCGATCAGCCTGAGCAGCGCCCTTAAGACTCTCTCGTGGGCATCATAAAATTCATATTTTTCTTCACCGTTCTTTTCCCGGTAATACCGTATCTTTTCAATGAGCCCACGATATCCGAGGGAAATACCTATATGATAGTCACAGGCATAATGCTGGTTGCTTCCGATCCCTGAGATGATATCGTATCTGGCTAAGTCTTCTTTTAACTCATCGTACGGCATTAAGTGTTCCGGCCATTTCCCCGGCCATCCGCCCTGATAATCCAGAAGCATTACCATCCGTCTTCCCGCCAGTATTTCCAGAGGATCAACATAGACCGGGTGCGCGTCCGTAAGTTTCGCCATATTGACGGAGAATCCAACCGCGCCGTAAAACCCTCCGTCGCTGCTGTTTGAAACAGGCGTAAAAGAAAATCCGTCAGGGACTGCCACTCCTCCGTTGTCATCCAGATCCATATACCCTTTCTGCTTCTTCTTCTCCAAAGTATCCTTTATCTTCTTTTCCCGCAAAATCTTCATTCTCTCTCTGTAATTCATGATCCGCTTCCTCCCTGCTCTGTCCTTGTGTTCAGCTCTTAACTGAAACATTTGCTATCTTTATCTCCATGTTGTACATTTTTCCAAGCTCCGCGGCTGTTCTTCCCAGTCTCTCCTTATCCGGAGTTTCGAATCTTTCCATCTCCTTACCGCCTTCCACCTGTTTGCTCAGCCCAAGCGGATGATACGGCAGAAGTTCATAATACCAGAGATTCTTTAACCCTCCTGCGAAGCCGGCGATCTTTTCCAGTTCCTCCCTCCCGCTGTTGATTCCTTCGATTACAGGGGTCCTGATGATCAGATTGCGATCCAGATATGCATCCAGTTCCCGTATATTGCCTAAGATCCTTTTATTCGAAGCCCCCGTATATCTTAGGTGCTTTTCCTCATCATACATTTTGATATCCGCCATCCAGCAGTCGATATACGGCAGAAGTTCTTTATACAGAGAGAAATCCATAGAAAGATTTGTCTCTATCCCCACATTGACGGCTCTTCTTTTTGCCTCCTTTACGATTCCCAGAAGAAATTCCGGCTGCGCCGACGGCTCTCCCCCGGAGACCGTCATTCCGCCGGTTTTCCCGTAATATACCCTGTCCTCTTCAACAATATCCAGTATCTCCTCCGGCCCGTATTCTTTTCCGCATACCACCCTTGCCCCTGTGTAACATCCTTGCGCGCACTTTCCGCAATGGATGCATTTCTCCGCATAATAAATAATCTCCTGCTCAAACCGGATCGTCTCAGGATTGTGACACCACGCGCACCGCAGATTGCACCCTTTGAGAAAAACTGTGGTCCTAAGCCCCGGCCCGTCATGCATAGACGTCCTCTGTATATCTGTTACCATACCTTTGATCTTTCTCATCTCTTCTCCATTTCGTTTTTATATCCGTCCATTGCCGCACACAAAGCGGCTATATCTCCGATAGACTCCCCTAATTTTGACGGCATGATCCTGACATCCCCGAAATTTCTCTCCAGCGCTTCTTCCCGCAGCTTCCCAAGCAAAGACTTTTTCAGCAGCTCCTCTGCCCTGGTGTAAATACTTCCGATCACTACGACCTCAGGATTTAAGATATCCACTAAGATCGCTACGCTTTTCCCAAGATTCTCCCCGACTTCCCTGTAGATCTCCAATGCCTCTTTTTCCCCGGCATATGCTCTCTCTGCCAGTTCCTTTGCCGTGCCTTTTCTATATTGGGCGATCCCTCCGCCGCTGCAGTACCCTTCCGAAGCCCCCTCTTTTCCGTAACCGGTATGCCCTTTTTCATACAGCCTAACATGGCCGATCTCTCCAGCAGCGCCGCTTGTCCCGCTATACAGCCTCCCATCCAGGATCAGCCCGGCGCCGAACCCCGTGCCGCATGTCAGAAACACGGCATTTTTACAGTTTTTCGCATTTCCAAAATACCATTCTGCCAGCGCTCCCGCATCCGCATCATTTTTCAGATATACGGGCATGGAGAAATGATCTTGCAGTAATCTCACGATTTCAACATCATCCCACCCCGGCAGGTTCGGCGGAGACAGGATGATGCCGTTTTTTCCGTCCAGCGGTCCGCCACAGCTGACGCCGATCGCCTTCACCTTATCATTTACCAGCTTTCTGATAGAATCCAGGATCGCCTGAAGCGTCTCAGCCTTCCCTTCTGTGTCAAATCTTACCTTGCTGCAGATCTGTCCCGTTTCATTCCCCAGGACTACCGCCGTCTTCGTTCCCCCGATATCAACTCCTATATACATGACCGCCATCACCTCTGCTCTCCGCCAATATAGCAAAATCCTTTTTTGGGGTCCCACAGCCGTTTACTCTTTTTACTCTTTGATCTTATGATTTCATTATATCTGCTGCAGTCTGATTAACAATCTAAGCCATATTACATTTCTTCCACTATTTTATGTTTTTCCTGCTGATGCTTTGCCATCCTTCTCGGAAATGCAAAAGCGATGCTGTTTCCAGCATCCTAATGTACATAGATAATATCAGAAAGCCCTCTTAAGTATTTAAAATGGATTGGCTCCTTATGTCCATCGTCCTCCTGTGCATCATGGCAATGCTTCTTTATGCACTGATCAATATTCTGGAAAAATGGTGTCTCAGACACCACTGACGGATAAATCTCATATCCCTCTATTTCAGAAATATAAAAGGAGATGCATAGAATCCTCTACACATCTCCTGCATACATATCTGTATTCTTTTTATGATAATAAGCTGCTGATCAATCTAATCTTAATATTTGCTGTTATTCATCATCGGCGTGTAGGATGATGAACTGTTGTAGGAACTTTCATGAGACACTGCCGGCTCTGATGGTCCTGTAACTGCAATACCCTTTACCGCACCGTCAATTTTGAATTTTCCTGTCAGATTCTTAAGCATCTGAGACTGACCTGCCAGCTCTTCACTTGCAGCGGCACTCTCTTCAGCAGTAGCAGAATTCGTCTGTACAACACTGGAAATCTGATCGATACCTAATGTTACCTGCTTAACAGCATCCGCCTGCTCCTCGCTGGCGCCGGAAATGCTCTCGATCGTAACGGTGATATCATCAACACCCATAACAACATTGCTTAGAGACTGTGCTGTCTCATTTGCGATGGTCGTACCTCTCTCAACAGCATGAAGTGTGCTCTCGATGAGAGTAGCAGTGTTCTGGGAAGCCTCTGCTGACTTTGCAGCCAGGTTACGTACTTCATCAGCTACTACTGCAAATCCCTTACCTGCCGTACCTGCTCTTGCTGCCTCAACAGCCGCATTAAGAGCAAGAATATTGGTCTGGAATGCAATATCCTCGATTGTCTTGATGATCTTTCCGATCTCGCCGGACTTATTGCTGATATCCTGCATAGCAGTGAGCATCTCCTGCATACGCATGCTGCTCTCGCCTGCCTGTTCTTTGACATTCTCAGATTTCTCGCTTGCGGACTTCGCGCTTCCAGCATTATCACTGATACGGTTGGAAATTTCATTAATCGTAGCCGCGAGCTCCTCAACTGAAGACGCCTGCTCTGTAGCGCCCTGTGAAAGAGCCTGTGCACCGGACGATACCTGATCGGAACCGGATGCAACCTGATCCGCTGTCTCATTGATCTGGTTAAGCGTGCTGTTTAAGTTATCTTTCAGCTTGCGGATAGAGGACAGCATGGAAGCATAATCGCCGATATATTTCTCACGGATCTCGCTTCGTATAGTAAAGTCACCTTTGCTCAGCTCAAGCATCAGGTGGTTCATATCACTGATGATCTCTCTCTGTGCTTCGAGTGCATGACGCATACCAGCCGCAAATTCGCCGAACTCATCATGGGAGTCATAATCAATATTAACGCTTAAGTTACCTTCTGCGATATTCTTCATCGCAGACTGCATCTCCCTGATTGGAAGGATAATTGCTTTCAGAAGCTTGATCGCCTGAACAAATGCAAGGATAACTGCCAGGATAGACAAAAGAATTGCGATCACCATCTGTGTCTTCTGGCTCTTCATCGCGCCCTCATAATTATCCGAAGCAATCTCTCTCTGCTTGTCTGTAAAGGACTTGATACTGCTCTCAGCCTCTTCACATATCGGCGTATATTCATCTGCTATAATATCTTCCGCTTTTTCGTTGGACGCCTGATCGTTCTGTTTTACAAGATCCACGATCTCATTACGTTTATCATTGAGTGTGGTAAGCTCTGTCTGGAATCCCTGGATCAGGCTTGCATCTCCTTCAAAATCAGATGCGAACCACTCAAGCTCGGATGCAATTGTTGACATATTCTCGTCAGATGCAGCAAGATGTGAATCGATATCCGACTGATTCTCATCCACAACTGCAAGCAGAAGATTCTTCGTTGCGCTCTGCAGGTTGATACGGATATTTCTCGCACGCATCGTGCTCTCATACCGCATGGAATAAAATGTCGTGTACTTTGCAGCCGTGTTTCTCATACCCAGGATTGTAAATACGAGGGCAATAATGAAGCAGATGATCACAGTACTGAACGCTGCTATAATCTTGTTCTTCATGTTTAGATTTTTCATACTATTATCCTCTCTTTGTATGTATTTAATGCCTGTTCTATAGTATACCCGGGAAGGCACACCGGCTGGGCGGCATCACTGTTAATTTCCACAGCCTAGATTCCATATAAACACAGAGAATCCCCTTATTAGAAACCCTCTTTTATCATATTATCGGCAAAAAAACCAACTATATAAGTCATTTTAACATCTTTTATTGATAATTTTTCATTTTTTCTTTTAAACTTTGGAACCCCCGGTCCGCGCTGCATTGCATAACTTCCGGCAGATGATGCAGCACAGTATCCGCATAACAGAAAATGCCACAATCCATCTCCCGGACTTGCAGCATCTGTAGAAAAGCTGGAAATCGGACTTGAACCGACGACCCCTTCATTACGAGTGAAGTGCTCTACCGACTGAGCTATTCCAGCACGATTTGTGAACGCATGACGCGGCCACAAATATTATTATAACGAAAATCCTGAGATTTGCAAGGATTTTTTTACATTTTCCGGAATTTTTCGCCTAACTCTTCTCCTTCCCCATATGCACAGTCATCTGAGGATACGGAATCTCGATTCCGTTCTCGTCCAGCTCAAGCTTGATATTCTCCAAAAACCGCCATTTTGCCGGCCAGTATTCATCGCTTTTCACCCAGGCGCGCATGCCCAGTACCACTGCAGAATCTGCAAGCTCAGCCACGAATACGTTCATCTGCGCATCCTTAAGTACAGCCCCGTCCCTTTGAAGCATACTCTCTAAGATTCTTTTTGCCTTACGGATATCCGCGCTGTAAGAGATACTTACCCTCAGATCGAGCTGCCGTTCATTTTTCTCCGTGACATTGGTCAGGCTGTTGTTGGTCAGCATACCGTTCGGAATAACGATAATACGGTTATCGATAGTGCTCAGCTTCGTGTAAAATATCTGGATCTCTTTTACCGTACCTTCGTTCTTATTCGTATCCTCGATAATATAATCCCCTACTTTAAAAGGCTTCAAAAGGAGGATCAGCACCCCGCCGGCGAAATTCGAGAGGCTTCCCTGAAGCGCAAGTCCCACTGCCACGCCTGCCGATGCGATGACAGCCGCAACTGAAGCCGCATCCACACCGAATTTCGTCAGGATGGTAAAGATCAGCACAAAATAGAGTACAAATTTGAGCATAGAATCCACAAACTGTTCCACGCCCTTATCCACCTTCGAACGCTCCAGTGATTTGCCCACCAACTTCCGTATCCATCTAATCAGGATACGGCCGATACAAAAGATCAGAATGGCAAACAAAACTTTAAGCCCGAAGGAAATGATCACCGGAATATTCTCATGGATATAAGAGGTTAACCGGCTAACCTCTTCCACTGTATTCTGGGTCGTCTGCACAACCTCCTCTACTGTCTCCTGCGTTGTCTGCGCAACGTCATTCACTGCTCCGTCTTCCATCTCTATCTCCCTGCATAATCAAATGCATTTTTTATCAATGTTATCTTTCTGCCCTCCACGCTGACGACGTCGAATCTGCACGGGATGTCACCCATCCGCCTTGTCATCAGATAATAGGCGGCGCACTTTGAGATCACCTGCTGTTTGCGAGGCCCAACCGCCTCCGCTGGGTGTCCTTTGGCTGCTCCCGCCCGGTATTTCACTTCGCAGAAGACAAGGTACTCTTCATCCCTGGCTATAAGATCGATCTCTCCCATGCGGCAGCGGAAATTATATTCCAGGATCTTATATCCTTTCGATAGCAGAAACTCTCCCGCCAGTTTTTCATACTGCGCTCCGGTCTGACGCTTATTATACCCCTGAATCTGCATAAAATTCTTACGATTCTTTACTCACTCACACGAAATTCCTAATAAATGTCCTTCTGTGGATCGGACAAGGCCCCAGTCTCTTCAGACTCTCAATATGTGCTTTTGTCCCGTACCCTTTATGTTTTCCGAAACCATACCCCGGCATGGCAAGATCATACTCTGCCATTATACGATCCCTTGTCACCTTCGCGATGATACTTGCCGCCGCAATGGATATGCTTTTTGCATCGCCTTTAATAACCGGCACCTGCTTTATCTCTGTATCCGGTATCGTAACGGCATCATTGAGAAGAAGATCCGGCTTCACCTTAAGGCTGGCAACCGCCGCCCTCATCGCCTCATAAGTCGCCTGAAGAATATTGATCTTATCAATCCTCTCCGGACTTACGATACCGACACCTGCTGAAACCGCTTTTTCCATGATCTCGTCATACAGCGCTTCTCTTTTCTTTTCCGACAGCTTTTTCGAGTCATTCAGATAAAGGATCACCGCATCCTTCGGCAGGATCACTGCACCTGCCACAACCGGGCCGGCAAGAGGCCCTCTGCCTGCTTCATCAATTCCGCATATATGCTGATACATCCCATACTCTTCTTCATATACGCTCATTTCCTTTAAGCGCAGCATCTCCTTTTCAAGCTTTGCCTTCTGTCTGAGAAGCTTTTCTTCCTCCCGTTTATTCATGCTTGATCACTCCCATCTGATCAAAGGGATAAATTCTGATCCATGCTTTTCCAAGCAGATCCTGTCTCGTCAGGATCCCTACACTCGGATCCCGGCTGTCTGAACTGTGGTTACGGTTGTCGCCGAGCACAAAATATTCGTCCTCCCCAAGTGTAAGAGGAACATTTGCAATCCCTGGATTATCCATGGACTCGGCCCCGTAGATGTCTGTTTCAAGGAGCTCGCCGTCTATGTACGCACATCCGTCCGTCACCTGTACAGTCTCACCGGGAAGACCGATGATGCGCTTGATATAATAAGTATTTTCTTCGTATTTATATGGAAACACGATGATATCAAAACGCTTTGGATCGGAAAATCGGTAAGACAGCTTATCCACGATCAGATTATCGCCGTCGCTCAGCGTTGTCTCCATGGAATGACCGCTTACCCTTGTACGCTGCCCTACATAAGTAAGAATCAGATACGTAAGGCCCACAACGATCAAAAGATATATCATCCATCCAAAAAGTTCTTTCATTATACTTTTCTCAGCATTGTTTTCAATATCTGTACCTTTTTCTTTGTGTTTTGCCATTTTTTATGCCCCTTAATCGTCTTTATTATTTTAGCATCTTTCTAATGTTATCCTTCCGAGCCTGCCGTTCCGGAAATCATCTAGAAGCAGCACCGCCGCTTTTTCTGTATCCAGCTCATTGCCCCGCACGAGGCAGTTCCTGCTTCTGGCAATATTCAAAAGCATCCCGTAACTGTCAGCTTCTCTTTCTATGCAATACTTTTCCTCCAGGATGCCCGGGTACTGCTCTTCCATAAACCAGATGAACTCAGCCGCCAGCTCCTCTGTATTGAGAAGCTCATCCTTGATAGAACCGATAAATGCCAGGCGCAGGCCCACTGACTGATCCTCAAACTTCGGCCACAGGATTCCCGGCGTATCCAAAAGCTCCACCTGGCGGTTAAGCCTGATCCACTGCTTGCCCCTGGTAACTCCCGGTTTGTTGCCTGTCTTCGCACACGCTTTCCCTGCCAGCGCATTGATGAATGTAGACTTCCCTACATTGGGGATACCCACCACCATAGCACGTACAGGCCGGTTTAAGATTCCGCGCTTTCTGTCCCGCTCGATCTTCTCCCTGCAGGCTTCCCCGATGACATTCTGGATTGCCTTCATGCCGCTTCCTTTCTTCGAGTTCACCTTTACCGCCAGGAATCCCTGTTCCTCAAAATACCTGCTCCAGGCGTCATTCCATCTCTCCTCCGCCAGATCCGCTTTGTTGAGCAGCACCACTCTCGCCTTGTTCCTTCCAAGCTCATCAATATCCGGATTACGGCTGCTGAGCGGTATCCTGGCGTCCACAAGCTCGATCACCAGATCAATAAGCTTCATATTCTCCTGCATCATACGCTTTGCCTTCGTCATATGACCAGGGTACCATTGAAAATGCATACTATACCTCTCTATCTGATAAATCCTATATGCTTCATGGGTGACGAGACAAACCACGCCTTGCCGTAGATATCTCTGCGCTTTACATTTCCCACGTCCGCGCTGCGGCTGTCCTCGCTGTTCTCTCTGTCATCCCCAAGCACAAAATACTCATTCTCACCAAGCGTGACACCGTCAGAAGCGATCCCCACATCCGGGATATCGCTTGTCTCGTACTCCTCCTCCAGTCTCTCTCCGTCGATGAAGATACTGTTTTCAATGATCTCCACCTTCTCGCCGGGAAGACCGACTACCCGCTTGATATAATAATGGGAATTTTTGTTGCCCTTAGGTCTAAACACTACCACGTCCCCCCGGCGGGGCGTCATGGCATTATAGACGATCCGGTTCACTAAGACCATATCGCCGTTATTTAACACCGGCTTCATGGAATCGCCTACCGTACTCACCTTCTGCCCGAAAAACCATACATAGGCAAAAGCGAACAGCAAGACGACACCGATCTTTACCAGCCAGCCGCACACATAGGGCAGCGTCTCAGTGATGACCTGTACCGCTTCGCTGATAGTGCCGTCCTCTCTCATCTCCTGCCGGCGCATCCTGCGCTCCAGACGGCGGCGGCGCTTTTCAATGTCATAATTTTTCCGGCCCGAGGGCACCCTGTTCCTGCCGGCAGCTCCCCTTGCT
>CATLEM010000086.1 GCA_949916155.1 uncultured Dorea sp. | reverse complement strand
TATCTTTTGGAAAAATCGGTATTTTACGTATAGATTAATCAAATGCGATTAGTAGTTCTATTAAATACTACTAACAAAAAGTCTGGTAGTCTGGTTTTCAGAGTAAATTTTGCACAATAATTACGATGGCTGCTTTGAAAACCGCCATCGTAATACGGGATCAGAAGATACTGCCCTGCGTGGATCTTGTCGTTCTTTAAGTGGTTTATCTGCATAACTTCATCTATATAATCATGTACAGAATCATAATGAGAGTCTTTATATTCGGAGGCGATCGCCCAAAGGGTATCGCCATATTCGATCAGGATGCTCTTATAGTGCTTTTCGTGCCTGATTTCATCGGCTTTTAAAGGAGCTTCTGCCCTCACAAAACCGCTGTTCAACGTTATGCTGAATATAACGGTCATGATCAGAACAAGAAACCCCATATAGAAATTATCAATATATCTGTGTGTTCTTCCCAGTGCCTTTTCGCTGGTCTGTCGTTTTTTGCTTCTGCTGTTTTTGCTGTCCTTGTTCATAAAATATCCTCCTGCACTTCCCCTTCTTATATAGTAGTATCTTTAAGAACTACTACATGACTATTAACAGAAACAACATATTCTGTATCATTCAAATATTTGTTCACGAACTTTTGTTCCTTTTTTGACATTATAAAGAACAAAAGTTTGCTTGTCAATAGAATAAAGAAAAAATGCGAACATATTTTCTAAACATTTGTTTGCTTTTTCCTGCGGCTTGTGCTATTATAGGATTATAAAAAATAAATCAGATGAACTGTTATATTAGAGGGAGGATTTTATGGCACAGGGAAAAATAAGCGCAAAGCAACTTGAGATATTAGAGTATATTAAATCACAGATTTTAGACCGTGGATTTCCGCCTGCTGTGCGTGATATCTGCGAGGCAGTGAATTTAAAGTCAACTTCTTCTGTTCACTCTCATCTGGAGACCCTTGAGAAGAACGGATATATCCGGCGCGACCCCACGAAACCGAGAGCGATCGAGATCCTGGATGATAATTTTAATCTTATCCGCCGCGAGATGGTCAATGTTCCGATCATCGGCCGTGTTGCAGCCGGAGAACCGATCCTTGCACAGGAGAATATCGAGAATTATTTTCCTATTCCAATGGAGTTTATGCCGAATAAGCAGACGTTCATGCTTAAAGTAAGAGGCGAAAGTATGATCAATGCAGGGATATTGGACGGGGATTATGTGCTTGTTGAAGAGCGCGAGGAAGCCGGTAACGGCGAGATGATCGTAGCTTTGATCGAGGACGGCGCTACGGTCAAGACTTTTTACAAAGAAGAAGGAGTCATACGCCTGCAGCCGGAAAACGACACGATGGAGCCGATCATCGTTCCCGATTGCACGATTCTCGGAAAAGTTATCGGTGTGTTCCGGTTTATGTAGAACTTTAAAGAGGGTGTGCAAAAGTCTTCATTTTGCACACCCTCTTCTGCTGCTTTCTGTTGCATTTCTACTGCATTTCTACTTCCTTGCCGTCATTCCATATACGTTCAAGATTGTAAAAAGAACGGTTTTCCTTGTCAAAGACGTGTACGATCACATCTCCGTAGTCTAACAGCACCCATGCGCCGCCTCTTCTGCCCTCCCGCTGCTTCAGCGGATGTCCGGCCTTATGCATCTGCTCTTCGACATTTTCCACAAGGGCGTCTACCTGGCTGTTGCTGTTGCCGTTTGTGATCACAAAGTAATCCGCCATGACTGAGATTTCGGAGATATCGATAACTTTGATATCTTCTCCCTTTTTCTCCGCAAGGGCGTTGTAAATAATGTGAACTATATCTCTTTCCTGATTCATCTTAACCCTCCTGTTCTCTAAAAATTGTTAAAGCGAAGCTTATTCTTAACCGTTTTTTAGCGTCGTTTTATAGTAATCATAAGTTTTTTCTGTCATTTTATCAACCGGAAGCTTCTTGCTCTTCAGATATATGAGTGAATCATTGAGCATCCGGTAAAGACATTCGTCAATGTTTTTAAATGCAAGCTGCCTGACTTCTGCCATATTAGGAAGATCCGGACGTCCCGGCTCTATATAGTCGGCAATATAGATGATCTTTTCTAAGAGCGTCATGGCAGGTTTGCCGGTCGTATGGCTTTTGATCGCGCATAACACTTCACAATCCTCCACGTGGTACTTCTTTCTTGCTATATATGCTCCGAGCTTTGCATGCAAAAGGCTCGGATTCTGAAGCTCTACGTCAGATAACTCAAGCTTGTATTTCCGGCAGAGTTTAATCTTTTTGTCGTTGGGGATACATTTTGCACAGTCATGGAGCAATCCTGCCAGGATGGCCTGCTCTACATTTGCATTGTGGCACATGGCAAGAGCTGCGGCTGTATACATCACTCCCAGTGTATGTTCATAGCGTTCCTTATCCAGTTTTTTCTGCAGCTTTTTGCTGATTTTATTGATTCTGCAATTCATACAAACATTCCTTTTTAATGTATTCTGCGACCTTATCCGGAACAAGCCCCTGTATACTTTTCCCTTCCCTGATCCGTTTTCTAAGTTCTGATGATGAGATCTGTATTACAGGAGATATAAGAAGGGCGGATCTGGCCTGATATTTTTCCTTCAGATAATTCATCTGCTGTTCCATCTCCTCTTTTGTATCCGCTTCATCCCGAAAAGCCGCAAGAATGGTACATGTCGGAAACAGTCTTTCCGGATGCACCCACTTTTCGATGGTAAACAGCGAATCTGCACCGATGATAAAATAAAATTCATCATCCGGATAAAGCTTTGTGAAATGTTCCATCGTCTCATAGGAGCAGGAAATACTTTTTCTGCGCGCCTCATACATTTCGAGACGAAAGCCGGTATGGCCTGTGATGGCAAGACTGACCATCTTAAGCCTGTCCTCGATGGAAGAGCCGATATCTGCCAATGCCTTATGGGGCGGATTTCCGTTGGGTAAAAACCATATCCTGTCAAGTCCGAATTGTCCGAAAGCCGCCCGGGCTATAGACAGATGTCCGTTGTGGATCGGGTCAAAGGTGCCCCCCATGATTCCTATCTTCATGTCATCTTTTCCTCACATGCTTTTTCAGACTACGGAAGATCGATCTTCTTGTTCTTGTCCTTTCCCTCGCGGTACAGAACAATCTTTCTGCCAATGACCTGGACCACCTGGGAATGTGTCCGCTCTGACAGGATCACTGCCAGGCTTTTCGGATCGTCGGCGCAGTTTTTTAAGACGCTGACTTTGATAAGCTCACGCGCCGCCAGCGCTTCGTCGATAGCTTTCGTAAATTCCGGTGTCATGCTGCTTTTCCCAAGCTGAAAAACCGGATCCATAGTCATCGCAAGACTTTTTAAATATGCTCTCTGTTTTGTTGTCATATAAAAGACTCCTGTAGAATATTAGTTTTTATAGTAATCAAACTGAAGGCCGTACATTCTGACTGTATCGCCCTCTTCTATCCCCGCGGCTTCAAGTTCGCCGAGTATCCCTGTATCCTTCAGGAATTTTTGAAAGAAAGCAAAGCCTTTTTCTGAATCCAGGTTTGTATAGCCGAGCATTTTCTCGATCTTAGGGCCTTCCACCACATATACGTCATCTTCTTTTTCAACCGTATACGGAAGTTCAAGGGTGATAAGCTCATTTTCCGGAAAATATTCCTGCTCGAATACGACAGTTCCCTGGTCAAGTCCTTTCAGCTGTTCGGATACGTAGTATAAAAGTTCTTTCATCCCCTGTCCTGTGGCGCCGGAGATCGGAAATACTTTTATCCCCTTCGGCTCAAATTCTCTTTTCAGCCGTTTGACGGGATCGTCATCATCCGCATAGATCAGATCGGTTTTGTTTGCTGCTATCACCTGGGGCCTCTCTGCAATATCGGGATTATAAGCCCTAAGTTCCTGATTGATCTTATAGATATCATCGACAGGATCTCTTCCCTCGCTGCCGGCCGCATCTACCACATGGATCATCAGCTTCGTGCGCTCAATGTGGCGCAGAAATTCATGACCAAGGCCGACTCCCGATGAGGCTCCCTCGATCAGACCCGGAATATCCGCGATGACAAAGCCTTTTGCACCCTCTATATCCACAACGCCCAGATTCGGGTTCAGTGTGGTAAAATGATAATTGGCAATCTTCGGCTGTGCGTTGGTCACCCGGGATAAAAGGGTGGATTTGCCCACATTGGGAAAACCGATAAGCCCTACATCTGCGATCACTTTAAGCTCCAGTTTTACCCAAAGCTCCTGGGCAGGCTGTCCAGGCTGGGCATACTTCGGGATCTGCATGGTGGCCGTCGCGAAATGCTGGTTTCCAAGACCGCCTCTGCCGCCCTTCAGGACGATCTGCCTGCGGTTTTTACCGGACATATCCGCGATCACCTTATCAGAATCAGCCTCCTTGATCACGGTCCCCTCTGGTACCTTCAGGATGATATCATCGGCATCTGAGCCGTGGCATCGTCTTTTTCCGCCGGGTGCGCCGTCCTTTGCGGCAAATTTCTTTCTGTGACGGTAATCCTGAAGCGTATTCAAACCTTCATCTACCTCAAAGATCACATCGCCGCCCCGTCCGCCGTCGCCGCCGTCCGGTCCGCCGTTGGGGACGTAGAGTTCTCGCCGGAAGCTGACATGTCCGTCTCCGCCCTTCCCAGAACGTATAAATATCTTTGCTCTGTCTGCAAACATATAAATCCTCCTTTTAAAAAAGAGTGTCACCATAACTGCAAACAGTTATCAAGCAACACTCTCATCAGCTTATCCAGACGAATTAAGCTACAGGATAGATAGAAACCTGTTTCTTATCTCTTCCTTTTCTTTCAAATCTCACAACACCGTCAACAAGTGCGAACAATGTATCATCACCGCCGCGTCCGACATTGATACCCGGGTGAATCTTTGTTCCGCGCTGTCTGTAAAGGATGTTGCCGGCTTTTACAAACTGTCCGTCAGCTCTCTTGGCGCCAAGTCTTTTAGACTCGGAATCACGTCCGTTCTTTGTAGAACCAACTCCCTTTTTATGAGCAAAAAACTGAAGGTTTAATTTCATCATGGTTGTCACACCTCCTCGAATGTTAAATCAATATATTCTGCATAGTTCTCATCATCAGACATCTCCGTAAGACCCAAAACCATCGTATCAAGCAGAAGCTCCGTCTCCTTTGACGGCCTCTCCTTCAGAGAATAATCGATCACTCCGTTGGCATCGTCAGATACCAGGGAAGTCCGGTCCTGTGTAAATTTTTCGATGGCATTCACGGTATTGATCATCAGCACAGATGCCGCCGCACATACGATATCCTGCCCTTCATCGCTGAATCCGGCATGTCCGTATGCCTTGAAACCGGTATATTCTCTTCTCTTGTTCTGATATATGGTTACATGAATCATGGATAAAACTCCAAATTAAGCATTGATCTTTTCAATCTTAACGGCTGTATACTGCTGTCTGTGACCGTTCTTTTTGTGGTATCCGGTTTTTCTCTTGTATTTGTAAACGATAACCTTTTTGCCTTTACCGTCCCCAACTACAGACGCTTCTACGGTTGCCCCGGAAACTGTCGGGTCGCCAACTTTCAGACCGTTGTCACTTACTGCAAGCACCTGGTCGAACGTATAAGTCTCCCCGGCCTGTGCACCAAGCTTTTCTACTTTAATGATATCGCCTTCGGCTACTTTGTACTGTTTACCACCTGTTGCTATAATCGCGTACATATGGCACCTCCTATTATCATTACTCGCCAATTACGGTGTCTGCCCTAATCACTGCAATTACGGAAACGTCCAAAATGATCCGGCATCGCATGAATGACAGCACTTGAAAACCTCATTGTGCGGCATACCGTTATATGATAGCATGAAAACCCCGGGAAATCAAGAGTTTTTTATAGATTATATTGATTATATTGATTATTTTCCGCTCCGGATATCACTTCCCGGACACCACCAGTTTCTTCACTTTCACTGTCGGGCTCAGCACGCATGTGCCGTCCACCATCCGGTAAACCGGGTCGTCCCCGATCATCTCGATGTCCTCCCACAGCTCACAGATATTTCCCGATATGGTAAACTGGTTGAGGGCTGTACGCACCCGCCCGCCTTCGATCCGGTTCCCTGACGCCAGCAGGGAAAAATCCCCGCTCTTTGTATCCGTCCCGGCGAACGCGCCATCGATCCGGGTGATATAGATGCCGCCCTCGGCCGCCTCGATAAGCTCCTTCCTGGGATACGTCCCGTTCCCTGAGCTTAGGCGCACATTGGTGGCCCTGGTCCCCATATCGGCGGTGATATCCGGCTTAAAGCCGTTTCCGGTACTGGTCTTTCCCGCCGCCGCGGCATCCTTCTTATTATAAAGCGCCGTCTCAAAGATCCCGTTATGGATGAGCATCTTCTTTGTCACCGGCACACCCTCGTCGTCGATCCTCCGCCTGCAGGTTCCTTTAAAGCTGAACGGATCCTCCTCAAGCTGAAGGAACGGACAGCCCACTTTCTCTCCCTCTCGCCCGGCAAGGGCGCTTTCGGCAAGTCGCAGATTCTCGCCGTAGAACATAGGAAGATAATACCCCATAAGCTCCGCCATCACACAGTTTTCCAACACGATAGGGCAGATCCTTGAGATTACCTCCTCGGCGTGGAGGCCGAAACGGGCGTATTTCGCCGCGCGCCTCGCAAGGTAACCGGCCGTCTCCCGGAACCCCTCCTCGTCCCGGACATCCACGATGCCAAGTTTTACCGCACCCGACACAAAGCCCTTGTCTTTCGCAATCACCCGGATGGTAAAGGTACAGTCCCCGTTGTCATCCGTAAGGTAATTCCCGTGGCCGTCAAGGAGCGTGATGGTATCCTCAAACTGCCGGTACTCGCAGATTTCCACCGTGTCCGCCTTCTCACCGGAAAGCGCCTCGCACTCCGCGTATCTTAACACATCCGTCACCTTATCCCGGTCGATCTCGATCCACCTTTTTCCCCGCAGATCCTGACTTTCCTCAATCTGTTCCGGGAGCTTGCGGTTTCCGAACACGCCCGCTGTCTCCTTGAGCCGCCCGAAGATCTCCTCCTGCTCCGCGAGGGAGTCCGCATAGGCACAGCAGTACTTGCCGTCCCACGCCGCCTCCACAAAATACATCTTCGTCTCTCCCTCTTCAAACGCTTTCTGTCTCTGATCTTTGACGGAAAGGGACAAAAACTTCCGGCTGTCCACAGACAGCCGCCTGTGGGTGAAACCGTACTCCTTAAGGCCGTCCATGAACCTTAATATCTCCGGATCTCTCGCCGTACTTATCATATGTCCTTACCTCCCACTGTCATTTCCGTGATCCTCACCGCAGGCTGTCCCGCTCCGATGGGAATCTGGCCGCTGCCCGCATAGCAGTAGCCCTGCTCCAGCGCAAAATTATCCGACACCATATCAACCCTGGGCAGGATCTCCCGTCCGGTTCCGATCAGCGTAGCGCTCTTTACCGGCACGGTGATCTCTCCCCGCTCGATCAGGTACGTCTCCCCGGTATTAAAGTTGAACTCGCCGGTGGCCGGGTCCACGGAGCCTGCATTAATTTCCTTCACGTACAGCCCCTTATCCACGGAACCGATCATCTTCTCCAGCTTATCCTCCCCCGGCGCGATATAGGTGTTCGTCATGCGGGAGGTGGGCGCGAAGCGGTAGTTCTCCCGCCTGCCGGAGCCGGTGGGAAGAAGCCCCATCTTTCTCGCGTTCATCCGGTCAAGAAGATACCCTTTCAGCCTTCCATTCTTAATCAGCACATTCTTCTGTGTCAGCACGCCCTCGTCGTCAATCCCGAGAGACCCCCACTCCCCGGCGACGGTCCCGTCGTCCACAAGCGTCACCTTGTCGGCGGCGATCTTCTCTCCCACTTTGCCGGCAAATTCCGAGCAGCCTTCCGCCACCGCGCTTCCCTCCAGCGAGTGCCCGCAGGCCTCGTGGAAAAACAGGCCGCCGAAGCCATTTGCGATGATCACCGGCATCCGCCCCACCGGACAGATCCTGGCGCCAAGCATGGAAACTGCGGCCCTGGCCGCCGCAGCCGCACGCTCCGCCACAAGCTCACCTTCAAGAAATCCCGGCCCGCTCATGGCTCCCGGCCCCTCATATCCTGTCTGTCTACTCTCATTTTGCGGATCCTGGGCTGTCATGTTGAGACGTACCCTTGTCCGCTGCCGCCTGTCCTCGGCGTACACGCCCTCCGTATTGGCAATCTGCACCCTCTGGTCTTCGTCCGTGTAGCAGGCGCTTCCCTGTACGATCCGGTCCGACGTCGCTTTTCCGCAGGCAATCCCCCGCTTAAGCAGTTCGATCTTTTTCCCCAGCTCCAGGTTTCCCGCCCCGACACAAGGCACCGTGATCCCAAGGGGGTGTACGTCGCTGAGGGCCTTTCTTCCCTCCGAAAATCCCTGTATCCCATTACTCTGCCCCGTAAGGACTGCCTGCCCCGGGAATCTTCCTCTCAGGCCGCCGCGCCCCGAAAGCTTCCTTTTCAGTAAGTCGAAAATGATGCGCTCATCCGCATCCGCACTGTAAAAATATTCGCTCTCAAACCCATAAAACAACCGGATCCCGATGCCGCTCTCCCGCCCGCAGGCGCAGCTTACCACCTGCTCATCCGCCAGCTTTAGCCTCGTCCGGGATGCATCCTCAAAAAACACCTCCCCGTAATCTGCCCCATGGGAGATAACATAATCCAATATCTTCTCAATATATGACCTGGAAAGCATCCTTAATTTTCCCTCTCTTTGTTTTTTATGAATTTATCGTAAATATATTACAAGCCGTATTCCTGCAGTCAGGCCCCGGCTTGCAATACCTCTTATATCTTCCCGCACATATGGCACGCCACGAAATGTCCAGGCTCCATCTCCTTAAGTTCCGGCATCTCTTTTCCGCAGATCTCCTTCGCGTACTTGCATCTCGCCTTAAACCGGCATCCGTCCGGCGGATTGATGGGGCTTGGCACCTCGCCCTCAAGGTGGACTCTAATCTTCCCCTCTTCCTCGTCCGGATCCGCCTCCGGGATCGCCGAGATCAGCGCCTTCGTGTACGGATGGAGCGGGTGGTCGTAAAGCTCCTTGTTCCCCGTAAGCTCCACCATAGAACCTAAGTACATCACGCCTACCCGGTCTGAGATATGCTTGACCATGGAAAGGTCATGGGAGATGAACAGATAGGTAAGCCCCATCTCCCGCTGCAGCTTGATCAGGAGGTTGACGATCTGGGCCTGGATGGATACGTCCAGCGCGGAGATCGGCTCGTCGCAGACGATGAACTTCGGTTCCACCGCTAACGCCCTGGCGATTCCCACACGCTGTCTCTGTCCGCCGGAAAGCTCGTGGGCAAAACGGTTGGCGTACTCCGCATTCAACCCTACCTTATGGAGCAGCTCGTTCACCTTCTCCTCCTTCTCCTTTTCCGACATGTGAAAATGCACATTCATCCCCTCGGTGATGATCTCCCCGATGGTCATACGCGGATCAAGGGACGCATACGGATCTTGGAAGATGATCTGAGCGTCTTTCCGGAAGCCAAGGAGTTCTTTCCCCTTGAACTTTGATACGTCCCGCCCCTCAAAAAGCACGGTCCCGCTGGTAGCGTCATAGAGCTTCACAAGAGTCCGCCCGCAGGTCGTCTTGCCGCAGCCGGATTCCCCCACAAGCCCCAGTGTCTCGCCTTTCTTAAGCTGGATGTTCACCCCGTCCACAGCCTTTAAGATCTGGTTCTTTCCCGCCTTGAAATATTTACATAGATTTTTCGCCTCAACAATATATTCGCCCATTACTCTTCCTCCCTGTCATAAAATGATCTTACTTTCGGAGCTTTCTCATGCATGAGCCAGCAGGACACTTTGTGGGTGTCACTGAGCACCGTCTCCGGCGGTTTTCTCTCTTTGCAGATCGGCATGCAGTACTCGCACCTGTCCGCGAACGGGCAGTGGTTAAGCGGAAGCAGAAGGTCAGGCGGCGTCCCGCCAAGGGCATAGAGCTCTTCCTTTGACTCGGTCCCAAGCCTTGGCACAGAACGAAGGAGCGCCCACGTATACGGATGCCTGCTCTCATAGAAGATCTCCTTGGTGGTTCCCCGCTCCACCACCTCGCCGGCGTACATTACCTGGATGCGGTCCGCGAAATTAGCCACAACGCCCAGGTCGTGGGTTACAAGGATGATAGCCGTGTTCATCTTCGTCTTAAGATCCATCATCAAGTCCATGATCTGTGCCTGGATCGTCACATCAAGAGCCGTCGTCGGTTCGTCGGCGATCAGCACATTCGGATTGCAGGCAAGAGCGATGGCGATCATCACCCTCTGGCGCATGCCGCCGGACATCTCGTGGGGATAGTTGTCGATCCGCTTTTCCGGGCTTGGGATATTTACCATCTTAAGCATCTTTACGGCTTCTTCCCTGGCCGACTTCTTATCCAGCTTCTTGTGGATCATCAGGCTTTCCATGATCTGGTCGCCCACGGTCATCGTGGGATTTAAGGAGGTCATGGGATCCTGGAAGATCATGCCCACCTCATCCCCGCGGAAATCGCACAGCTCCTTCTCATTCATCTTCAGCACATCTTTGCCGTTGCAGACGATCTTCGACTCCGGCTTGATCACCGCGAAAGGCGGCTTTAGCAGGCGGAGGATGGATTTGGCCGTCACCGTCTTGCCGCAGCCTGATTCCCCCACAAACGCCAGCGTCTCGCCTTTACTCAACTCAAAACTTACGCCGCGCACAGCTTTTACCTCGCCGGCATAAGTATTAAAAGAAACATTCAGGTTTTCAACTTCTAATATTTTTTCCATATCCGTCTCTCCTATTTTCGTAATTTCGGGTCCAGCGCATCCCGAAGGCCGTCACCCAGCAGCGTAAATGAAAGCATAGTCGCGCGATCATCAGCGCCGGGAACATCAACTGGTACG
>CATLEM010000085.1 GCA_949916155.1 uncultured Dorea sp. | reverse complement strand
GGATAAGACGACCTACTTAGTCGAGGTGCATTTTTCTGATACGAGTACCCAAAGCGTAGAGGATAAGTTAAAACGTGTCATTCTCCACGGCTTAGAGCATGGGAAACAGGGCAGACCGAGAAAAGGTGATGAAAAATGATGAATACGTCCTTGACAAGTAGCAACAGGCAGAACCAGACGATGGAGAGTGAAAATGAGGAGACGTGCTGCCGGGGAAAGGGATTGGGGAGATGATCTGGAGCAAAAAAATGGAGTAAATGATAAAAAAGATATATAAAAAATTGCCTGGGGTGAATTATAATGAAAATAATAATTGCCTGAGGAGGGATGGATGATGAAGATTGGTAACAAGATATTATTGGCGTGGCTGGCGACACTGCTCCTTATGGGCATTGCGATTACAGGCATCTGGTACAATACAAGCCAGAAGTTCACGGGCGTTTATCTGAAAAATGTCTCGGAAAGCACGATGCAGGATGCCTACCATGCTTTTGAATATTTACTGACGGACACCTCCTACATGGCAACGCTTGTCGCCACGAACAGTTCGAATATCATTGAGCCGGTCATGCGGCTTAACCACGAGAAAATCAGCCGCGGCGGCCAGTGGAACCAGACTTATCTGGATAACCGCCGGGTCATCATGAATTACATCAAAGGATTGAACGGATATAAGTATTATATTTCCGGCATTGCCGTTGCGGCCAGCAGGGAATGTGTGTTTTCCACAAATTATATTATCCAGGATAAAGGGAAACTGTACGAGGATATTGTAAAGCTTGACCAGGAGAAGTTAAGGCATTCGATGGTCATGATGGAGCCGCTCCATCTGGAAGGGCTGAAATCAACGGTTTCCAGTGACTATGTACTCCCTGCCGTCCGGGGAATCATAAATGACAAAGAAGAAATTATCGGATATGTCATCCTCTATTTTGATTATGGAGTGATTGAGCAGATGTTTTCCGCCAATCTGCCGGAAGGAAGTTTTTTCCAGGTGGTCAATGAAAAGAATTCGGTTATATTTTCCAATAATGGAAAGGCTGCCTCGTATTTTGATTCTCTGGGCGGCGGATATGCAAAAAACACATTTGCGGCGCAGAGTGTAGGGTGGACGTTCCATATGGCGATTCCGTCTGAATTTTACATCGCGGGCATCCACCGGACAGCGGTGGTGAGCGCCGTCGTCACCGGGCTGATCATTGTCATGGCGCTGCTGGCAACAATTGTTATCGTATCCAAGATGACGACGGAAATCTCTGTCTTAAGCGGTAAGATGAAAAGCGTCTCGTCAGGAGATTTGACGGTGCGGTATGCGGTGAAGGGAAATGACGAGATCGGGCAGATGGGAAAGACATTCAACCATATGATTGCCCGGATACAAAAGCTGATGGAGCGCGTGGCAGAGGAGGAGCGGGAAAAGAGGTTAAATGAAATGGCCTTTCTGCAGGCGCAGATCAATCCCCACTTTGTGTCGAATGTGATGAATAATGTTGTGTGGATGGCTAAATTGCAGCATGCGGACAATATCGTTCCGCTGGTCAATTCGCTGAATGCGCTTTTGCAGAATGTGATGCATCAGGACAGAGAATTCATCCCTCTTAAAAATGAGCTGGAATACGTGGATAATTATCTGGTCATTATGGAATACAGCGGGAGTTATGATTTTGTGATTGAGAAAGAAGTGGATGAGGATACCATGCCGCTGTTCATCCCGCGTTTTATTCTGCAGCCCCTTGTTGAAAACGCAATCTATCATGGCCTTCCGGAAGATTTGTCGAGGCAGGGGAAGATTATCATATCATCGGAAAGACGCGGAGAGGACCTTATTATTACAGTGGAGGACAACGGGGAGGGAATCTCTGAGGAAAAGGCGGAAGAAATCTTAAAAAAGAGGAAGAAAAAGGACGGCTCGTTCAACGGAATCGGCGTCGTGAATGTCAATGAAAGAATCAGGCTCTGTTTTGGCGACGCATACGGACTTCATTTTGAGAGCGAGAAGGGGAAATATACAAAATGTATTCTGGTGCTGCCGGTTGTGGAGGTGGATGCGTAATGGAGAAAATAAAGATCATATTGGTAGACGATGAGCTGACCAGCCGCAATACAATAAAAAAGTATTTGGAAAATAATGACAGCTATGAGATTGCCGCTGATTTTGTGAACGGAAAAACCGCGTTGGAATGGCTGAGAAAAAATAAGATCGATATGATCCTGTGCGATATGCAGATGCCGGGAATCAACGGGGTGGAGCTGATGAGGAATGTCCATATTATAGACGAATATCTTCCGGTCATCGTCATCAGCGGTTATGACGATTTTAACTATGTCAGGGGCAGTCTGATCAACGGTGCAGCGAATTATCTTCTGAAACACGAGCTTTCGAAAGAAAAACTTCTCAGCGTCCTGGACCAGGTACGGGAAAAATACCGGATCGTGCCGGCAGGAGGCGACACATACCGCAAGAAGGGGTACTGCATTTCTGATGAAAAAGACTTTTCGGCAGAAAAGATAAAAAAATTATATGAGGAAGGGAAAATTGATTTTTCCTGCCAGAACATTGTGCCGATTGCCATAAGCCCGGACTATAAGATACACGCCGGAACGCATCCGGCTGAATATAAACGCGATATCTGCAAGGCAATTATTGACATGCTGGGGCAGATTCTGGGGGACAAGTATCCGTATATCATCTATCTGACAAAGAAAAACCATATCATATTGCTGCTTTCCTTTATTGAAGAGAGGAGCATGCTGATGATGGTCAATCTGCAGAGTAATTTTGTGGGGCGGCTGCAGAGGCAGATTGTCAGGATGCTGGATATAACGGTGACTATCGTAAACGGGGAAATCCACGGGGATATAGGAAAAGCCGTGACAGAGGGAAACAACATGGAGATGCTGCTGTCGGACAAATTATATCTGGGCGGCAATAAGATCATATCCTATGCCATTGCGAAAAAAGTTACATATTACAACGGAGAACTGCCTGAAAACTTGTGGAAACAGTTTGCATTTGAATTAAACAGCCATATGGAGAACTGCATGGATACCATATACGAAATGTTAGATTATATGGAAAAAAAGCGGTTCACCTGGGAGCGGGTGTACCAGGGCTGCAGGGAGATATTAAAGCTGTTCTGGAAACGGGGGCTGCTTTCCGAAGAAAACTGGCAGGATCTGTCTGCCGAAATGAAAGAATATGAGGAATACGAGCAGTTCAGGCGCGTGATTTTGGAGGTGCTCTATAAATATATCCATATTGATAAGATAGAGAGGAAGAAACAGTATTCCGGGCAGGTCAGCCAGGTCATCGAATATGTGAGGCAGAACATTGCCGAGGACATCTCATTAGAAAAATGTGCTGAACTTGCAGGGTGTAGCTATACCTATTTAAGCCGGGAGTTTAAAAAGGAAACAGGAATGCGTTTTGTGGAGTTTCTGAACCGTCAGAGAGTGGATAAGGCAAAAAGCCTTCTGATCCGCAAAGATTTTTCGATGAAAGAGATTGTGGAACTGTCCGGGTTCCGGAATTATAATTACTTCTTTAAAGTGTTTAAGGAGATAGAAGGGGTTACGCCCAGCGAGTTCACCGCAAAAAAATAGAGAGTTTATCAAAAAATTGCTATCCTTTTTGAACTTTTCTGCCTCTATACTGGCATTATGGAGGTGGAAAGAAAATGAACAAATTGGGAAAGAAAAGTGACAAGATAGCATATTTGTACATCTTGCCCCTGCTGGCGCTGTCATTTGCGCTGGTATACTATTGTATTATCGATACAGTAGTCGTGAGCTTTACGGACTGGGACGGCATGTCTGACAGCTTTAAGGTAATCGGACTTGAAAACTATGTAAAGATGCTGTCGGACCATACCTTTTGGACATCTGTGTTGAATAACATCATATTTTTCGTGGGAACGGTATTTGTACAGGCGCTTTTAGGCTTTGTACTGGCAGTCCTCCTGAAAAAAAGACTGTTTGGCTCAAATGTCTTTAAGGCAGTCTATTTCCTGCCGATTGCGATGGCGACCTCGATCATCACAGCCATATTCAGGATCATTATGGACCCGACCAACGGTTCCCTGAATCAGTTCCTCAGGGCTGTCCATCTGGAAGGGCTGGCCCAGAACTGGCTGGGAGACCCGAAGATTGCTCTGTTCTCGGTCATTGTAGTAAACATTTTTCAGTGGATGGGGTTTTCGATGATCACCTATTATGCGGCGCTCATGAGCCTGCCCGATGATGTTTACGAGGCGGCAAAGATTGATGGGGCGGGTTTTGTGAAAACTACATTTTCCGTTACGCTGCCTATGGTCAGAGGAACGACAAATGTTCTGATCATCCTCGGCATCGTAGGCTCGCTGAAAACTTTCGACCTGGTCAAGCTGCTCACAGGGGGCGGCCCGGGAAGGGTGACGACGGTTATGAACACTTATCTGTATGAAAAGGCTTTTAATGATTTTAACGCCGGAGGCGCGGCGTCTATAGGAGTTGCCATTCTGGTGATTGCCATGATCATGTCATTTTTGCAGATTAAACTGGGGAAGGAGGACTAAAAAGTGAAAGCAGGAAAGAAATCGATGTTGGGAGTCTATGCTGTACTGGTTATTTTTGCGCTGATCTGGCTGGCGCCTGTTGTGATTGCAGTGTCGAAATCCTTTACGATCAATGGGTTCGGAAATTATGCATATGTACTGAACTACGAAAAGATCAACTATTTCCGGGTAATATTTAACAGTTTGTTTATCGCGGTCATAACGGCGGCGACTGTAACGGTCATAACGGCGCTGGCAGCGTTTGCATTTTCAAAAATGCATTTCAGGGGCCAGAAGATCATCTACGGAGCCATCCTGGCATGCCTGGCGGTTCCGGTAGCAGCAGTGACAAGCCCTCTTTTCTCGGTGATCAAGAATTTTGGGCTGCTGGATACGCATCTGGGCGTTATCATGCCCCTGATTGCGTTTAATTCGCCGATGATGCTTTTGATGCTCAAGAATTATTTTGACATGATTCCGGATGAACTACTGGAGAGCGTAAGGATTGACGGCGGCTCATCGTTCTGTATATGGAGGGAGTTTATGGTTCCCTTAAGTGTTCCGATGGTTGCCAACGTCCTGATCCTTACCTTTATCTATTCGTGGAATGACTATCTGGTACCGCTCCTGGTTATGCGGAGCGAAGACAATTATCCGGTAACGCTGGCAGCGCAGTATTTTATGTCCAGCACCTACCAGAGCCCGGTGGATGTGGCAAGGATTTACGCGGTTATGATCTTGCTGGCTCTGCCTTCTATCTTGGTATATCTGGTCAGCCAGAGGTTTTTAGTGTCCGGGATAACCGCCGGGGCGGTAAAAGGATAAGGAGGAAACGCGATGAAACTTTATGTGAGAAAAGAAGGAGATAAGGCGCCTTTCGGACAGCCGGACCCGTATATCCTGAAAGGAACGGACGGACGTTATTATGTCTATGCTACCTATGGCCAGATGTACAGCAGCGATAAACTTCTGGAAGGATGGGAGTATAAGGGAACCGTTCTGCACATGCCGGGGCAGAAGGTATGCTGGGCGCCGAGCGTGCTGGAAGTGGGCGGGAGATATTACATGTATTATTCCAGTATTGATGAGGAAAATGAGGACGAGCACGGGCAGCAGATCAGAGTGGCGGCAGCGGATACGCCGGAAGGCCCTTTTGAATATG
The DNA here is from genome assembly GCA_949916155.1 of uncultured Dorea sp. Taxonomy (GTDB): domain Bacteria; phylum Bacillota; class Clostridia; order Lachnospirales; family Lachnospiraceae; genus MD308. Next base: position 5,477 of record CATLEM010000085.1, on the reverse strand, counting down.
TAAAAGATATATTGCCGCCTTTTTCCATTGACGCGCACGTAGTCAGGACGCCTTCCGGAATGTACATGTTTTACTGCGGCAATGATTATGAGGCGGAGCGTGCGGGAACCAGGATCATGTGCGATAAGATGAAGGATCCGTTTACGATGGAGGGATGTCCGGTCTGTGCATTGCCGCCTACCATAGACGAAGAGATATATCAGAAAGACCGGTTCAGGAAGGGTCAGCACTGGCATACCGTGGAAGGTGCGTTTTACTTTTATCACGAGGGGAGACATTTTCTGATGTATTCGGGCGCGTGCTACCAGAACCCCACGTATTTTATCGGGTATGCGGTGGCATCCGGGGCAGAGGATGAAGATTTGAGAAAGCTGAGATGGGTAAAGTATCCGGATGACCATTCTTATGCGCCACTTCTCCGTAAGAATGAATTTATGGAAGGAACAGGACACAACAGCCTGCTCTTTGAGGGCGGAAAATGCTACATCGTATATCACGGGAGAGATTACGGCGATACAGACAGCGATGAGGATACCCGCTCGGCCCGGATTGACGAGCTGGTGATCGACGGCGGAAAGCTGTCTGTATCCAGGCTGGCGGATAAGCAAAAATGAGAATAAAAAAGCAAAAAAGTAGAGTAAAAATCAACGGCGGATGCGGTATTCTGATATCAGAAAACACAACAGGAGGTAAGTTTAAATGAAAATGAAAAAGTTTCTGGCTGTATTGACAGCGGCGTCAATGGTACTGGCGATGGTTGGCTGCGGCGCAAAAAACGATGAGACAAAGACAGAAGATTCTTCCGATGGAGGACAGGTAACACTTTCCTTTTGGTCATGGCTGCCGACCAATGACCAGTCGGAGGCGCTGATTCAGGGATTTGAGAAGGAAAACCCGGACATCAAGATTGATTATACCCGGACAGAGCAGGATGATTTCTTTGAGAAACTTCAGGTTGCGATGGCCTCTGGGACAGGACCGGATCTCTATGGCATGACGACAGGCTCCATGATGGAACAGTATGCGAAGTTTTCGGCGGATATGAAAGAAACCGCAGATGAATACTGGAGCGGCTGGGAAAGCAAGATTAATGAAAATGCGGTTGCACAGTGTACGACAGAAGACGGAACAGTGGCGGGCATGCCCCTTTTGACCGCGGGAATGACAACACTCATGTATAACAAGACGTTAATGGATGAATGCGGGATTGAAAAGGTGCCTGCTACATACGCAGAGTTAAAAGACGCGGCGGCGAAAGCAAAAGAGCACGGATATGTATGCGTGGCGGCAGGAGCAGCGGACGACTGGGTAAATTCAGACTGGTTTGTACAGGCGTCAAATGAATTTGAAAACGGCGCGGTGTACGAGGCTGAAAAAGGTGAGCGCAAGTGGACGGACCAGTGCTTTATCGATACGATGAACGCATGGCAGAAGTTGTTTGACGATGGCGTATTTGAAGACGGCGCATTAGGCGTAGCCACTTATCCGGATGCCCGCGACCAGTATTTCTTCGCAGGAAAATCCGTATTCTTCATGACCGGCTCATGGCACTTAGGACCGACATCTCCGACCAATTCGGAGCTGGAGGGCACGGAGATCCAGAAGAATAAAAACGTGATCGGAATGGAGCCGTTTCCGTCTGTTTCAGACAGCAATGAGATACTCGGCACTTCCGGCGTGGATGTCATGATCTGCATGAACAAGGACTGCAAAGAGAAAGAGGCGGCGATGAAGTTCATCGAGTATCTGGCAAATGGAGAAGGACAGCAGTATTGGGTAAATTATCTCCAGGGCTCACCGGTGTCAAATGAGATTTCTTACACGGGAGAGGTAGACGGAGAGCTGCAGCAGCAGTCCATTGACAACGTCAATAATTACGTCGGCAATGCGGCAGGAAACAGAAAAATCTCTAACAGCGAGATTGAAAAGGCAATACAGGTCGCAATGCAGAACGTAGCGGCAGGCGCGGACCCGGCGGCAGAGCTTAAAACCGTGCAGTCTGTGGCGGATGCACAGTAGAAGTCGGGTAACAGACAGATTAAAACAGGGAGAGAGAGTCTCATGGGAGGCTTTCTCTCCTTTGTGATGTTGGGGAAGGGGTTGGGAAGATGATATATGCTTGCTAAATGTTCCATTTTTGTATATGATAAAAGAAAAGGTGAAGGAGCTGGTTGGAGTGAAAACGATAAGCATTAGATTGGAAGATGCAGTATACGAAGAATTGAGTGAAATGCTTGATGCAATGGGGCAGACAAAGCAGACATTTTATGAGTCTTTTACCAGAACTGCACTAAGAGAAAGAAGTATACCCTTTATCATTTCTGCACCGACGAAAGCAAAAAATTCAGATGAGCGTGATAAATTAGCGGCATTTGCAAGGTTGGAAACATCCAGAAAATCATTTTCCGGATCAATAGAATATGAAGTGGAAAGGACGGCGGCGATGAATGAGAAATTTGGCAGTGTTGATTGATACCAATGTCTTGCTTAACTATATCACGAACAGGGAAGACAAATATTTGAATGAGTCTATAAAAATTGTTGAATTATGTGCTTTAGGAAAACTCAGTGGCTATATAGCATTTCACACGCTTTCCACGTTATGGTATGTATTGAGGAAGAAAAGTGATAAAGAGCGGAGAGATAATTTAAGAGATATCTGCATGATTTTTTCGGTTGCCTCTGCATCACAGGCAGAAATAATAGATGCCATCGAAAAGGATTCGTTTGCTGATTTTGAGGATTGCCTACAAGATAAATGTGCCAAGGAGGTAAGTGCAGACTATATAATTACCGCAAATGAAAAAGACTTTGCAAATTCAGAGATTAAAGCGGTCAATCCTTATGATTTTTTGGAACACCTTATAAATGACATGGGAAAAGCGCAGCTATTTGACAGCCAGCCCGATATATGTTAAGCTTTTCATCCAGGGAACAGGTATGTTCCCTGGACTTTAACTGGAATTTGTACTGCAGGTTTAGTTTAGGAGGACAAAATGAATATTGAAATGATAAAAGTGAACGGAACTGATATTGCAGTTGTTTCCAGTGACGAGAAGTTGATTGTTGACGCGCAGACGGCGCTCGACCTGGCGATGACTGTAAAATATGAGTCAGGTGCAGAAAAGATTGTGATTGACAAGAATCTCATCTGCGGGGATTTCTTTATCCTCAGCACGGGGCTGGCGGGCGAGATTCTCCAGAAATTTATGAATTATCATGTGAAGGTTGCGGTATACGGCGATTATTCACATTACACAAGCAAACCCCTTAAGGACTTTATCTATGAGTCCAACAACGGGAAAGATTTCTTCTTCGTAGCAACGAAGGATGAGGCACTACAGAAATTAGCAGCACAATAACAAGAAAGTACAAATTCCGGTTTTTAAAAACTGCCTTCTGTATAGCCGAAGGATTTTTCACAGGACGGCAGACGGAAAAGCTGCATGATTTATCTGCAGTAAGGAGGACTTGATATGCCAGAAAAGACAGGCGCGGAAAAGATGAATGGGAAAGAAGAAAATTTACCCGGCGATACTCCGGTCAGCGACTTAAAGGATATTCCGGGCATCGGCGCGCGGATAGAGCATCACATGCACAATATCGGAATCCGCTGCGTCGCAGACCTTAAGGGGAGAGACCCGGAGGAGCTGTATCATTTAGACTGCCTGAAAAAGGGATTTCAGGAGGACCGGTGCGCGCTGTATGTGTACCGCTGTGCGGTGTATTATGCGGAGCACAAGGAGCGGGAACCGGAGAAACTTAAGTGGTGGTACTGGAAGGATAAAGAGTATCCGGAAAAATAGGTTTTATAATTTTCCAGCCAACGTCTGATAAAATTCCAGCTCTTCCCTGGAGATTTCCGAGTAAAAGGTCAGATATTCTGCGGGAATATCCGCGCCTTTTATGCTTTCTCCCGACACCTCGGTTTTTATGATATTGATATCCTCATACAGCGTAATTGTTGTATTTTTTTCAAGCTCTGCCCTGTGAAAGCGCGAGACGGGATATTTATAAGCGACAAGTAAACATTTTTCCGCCGCATTTGCTGCGGCTTTTCTTAATTCTTCCTGCCGTTCTTCGGATTCAGGCTCAGAATTGGAGACACACAGGGAAGGACATTGATTATACTGATACAGTATCTCCTTATCGGTTATGATTTTTACCGGCTCGTCGTCTCCGGGCAGATATATTTCGAGCTGGGCCAGATTGCCAAGCTCTTCTAAAGTGTACGCCGCGCCTTGTTCTGCCTCCGGTTTTGCATCTCTCTGAGCGGCACACCCGCCGCAAGGAAAGAGGATGAGTGCTGGGAGGAAAAGTGATGCGTATATTTTTTTCATCCATATTATTTTCTTTATCTTCTTCATCATATTATTTCCTGCCTTCCATCAAAAGTTTGCATACGGTAACCAATAAACAGCAGAACAGAATGAGTATGGGCGCATACGGACTCCATACATTTGTTGCGATTCCGACTATGACTGCACAGGCGGTGACGGGAAGTGCGGCGTATATCCAGCGGTATCTTTGCATAGGAGTACGCCCCGGAGCCTGGGAGGCATTCCTGATGATCAGGCTGTCCGTGTACAAGGACATTCGCGCCCAGATAATCAGAGACAGCCATACCGTATCCGACAGTGTGCTGAAAATATGGCAGACCCTATTTTCAAAATGGGTCATGAGGAAATATTCTATCTCACAGCTTGCCAGCAGGATTGCCGCTCCTGCAATCATCATTGCCGTATAGGCTTTCCGCCGCGTTTCCCTCTTCTGTTTAAATTCCTCAAACACACCGTCGTCCAGGAGTAGATGCGAGGTCTTGATTTCCCGGTACTGTTTTGGGATAGAGAAATGCCAGATGATAAGCCCGGTTCCGGCGGTCACGGCACCCCAGTATAACAGAGATGTGACAAGGCTGTGATAACCGGGATTCTCAAAGAGTCCGGATAAGATTAAAAGTGCGGCGGCGCCTGTTATCCGCAAAGTATTCTGCCGTCTGTATGCGAAGTATCCGTTAAGCATCTCCCGGCTTACATAATAATCGGTGTCGGATGCCGGAATATTCCCGCCGTTTTCTTCCAGACTTTCCCCACAGCTTTCCTCCGGTGTATCTTCATAATCTTCTTTCAGCAGATAATCCAGAGATACGCCGAACAGGCTGCTTAACTGTATCAGTTTGCTGACCTCCGGCAGACCTTTATCGTTCGTCCACTTTCCCGCCGCCTGCCGGGATACACCTAGCTGCTCTGCCAGCTCTTCCTGAGACATATTGTTTTCTTTCAGTAATCGTTTTAATTTCTGTCCGAATGTCATTACTGAGCTCCCCCTTATGGATATTTTTTGCTGCCGGTTCGCGGATGAACCTGTCGGCAACTGTATTACGCTATATTACGCTCAACTGGCAGCAAGCACAACCAATCTGAGGTTTCAAGGTGTCAACTTTCAGTTTCGGAAAGGAAGTTAACAAAATAGTTTCT
>CATLEM010000084.1 GCA_949916155.1 uncultured Dorea sp. | reverse complement strand
CGAGATGGTATACCAGCGCTTCCTTTTAGACTGCACAGCCCAGAAGCTAGAGCAGAAGGAGAATGAAAGACACCATATGGAGCTTATCCATGCGCTGAGCATAGAGTACAATCTTGTCTGCTTTTTTGACCTTGATACAGGGGTAGGTATTCCGCTGCGTCTGTCGGACGGGGAGCACCGCATGTTTGATGCCTCTATGGGAAAAGAGATATCTTTGGAAGAGAGTATGGGGTGTTACATAGAAAAGTATGTGCATGAGGAGGATAAAAAGCTGCTTTCAGAGGCTTCATCAAGGGAAAAGCTTAAGAAAGAGCTTTTGGAGAATAAACAATATTATATCAATTACCGGACAGTGAGAGACGGTGGGATAAAGTATTTCCAGATGCGGGCTGTACGCGCCGGGAAGTGGCAGGAGAGCCATGGCGTTGTCCTGGGCTTCCGCAGTGTGGATGAGGAGATCCGCAGTGAGATGGAGAAGAAGGAGCTTTTGGAAAATGCGCTTATGCAGGCCAACAAGGCGAATAAAGCAAAGAGCGTATTTCTGTCGAATATGTCCCACGATATACGTACGCCGATGAATGCGATTGTCGGGTTTACGTCTCTTGCCATCACCCATATTGAGAATGCGGATCAGGTCAGAGAGTATCTGGGCAAGATTATGACTTCGGGAGAGCATCTTTTAAGCCTGATTAATGATGTCCTGGACATGAGCCGTATCGAGAGCGGTAAGATGCATTTGGAGGAGAAACCTTGTCGCCTGCCGGATATCCTTCACGGACTGCGCAATATCGTCCAGGCGGATATTCACGCAAAGCAGCTTGAGTTGTATATCGATGCAGTGGATGTGGTAAATGAAGAGATTTACTGTGATAAGCTGAGGCTTAACCAGGTTCTTTTGAATCTTTTGAGCAATGCTGTAAAATATACGGCAGCAGGCGGGATTGTCAGCATGAGGATCATCGAGAAAGCCGGGGCGCCTTTAGGATATGCCAATTATGAGTTCCACATCAGAGATACAGGGATTGGTATGAGTAAGGAATTTGTTTCCCACATCTTCGAGCCTTTTGAGAGGGAGAAGAATACAACGATCAGCGGGATACAGGGAACCGGCTTGGGGATGGCGATTACCAAGAATATTGTCGATATGATGAACGGCACGATCAAGGTGAAGAGTGAGCAGGGGACAGGAACAGAATTTACCGTTTCATTTACCTTCCGTCTGAATGCGGAGAAAAAGGAACCGGAGAATATACCGGAGCTTAAGAATCTCCGGGCTCTTGTAGTAGACGATGATTATAATACCTGTGACAGCGTGTCTTATATGCTTCAGAAGATCGGTATGCGGGCAGAATGGACATTGTCAGGAAAAGAGGCGGTGCTTCGCACCCATCAGGCAGTGACGCGCGGTGACAATTACAGTGTATACATCATAGACTGGCTGCTTCCGGATATGAACGGCATAGAAGTGACAAGACGTATCCGCAAAGAGATGGGTGAAGACGTGCCGGTGATCGTCCTGACGGCATATGACTGGTCAGATATCGAGGCAGAGGCAAAAGAAGCCGGTGTTACAGCATTTTGCAGCAAACCGCTGTTCTTTTCGGAATTAAGGAGTTGTCTGCATTCTGTGGTATACACAAAAGAAGAAAAAGAAAAGACGTTTGAGGAGAAGAGAAGCTTCGAGGCAGGCTGTATCCTTCTGGCGGAGGATAATGAACTCAATCAGGAGATTGCTGCGGCGATACTGGAGGATGCAGGATTTACGATTGAGATAGCAGGAAACGGTAAGATAGCGGTGGAAATGTTGGAAAGATCGAAGCCGGGGTATTACCAGCTTGTGCTTATGGATGTTCAGATGCCTGTAATGGATGGTTATGAAGCGTCAAAGAGAATCCGTGCATTTGAGAATAAGGAACTGGCATCTATACCGATCTTTGCCATGACGGCCAATGCATTTGAGGAAGATAAACAGGAGGCGTTAAAGAGCGGCATGGACGGACATATCGCAAAGCCGATCGATATCGGAGTTTTGTTTGATACATTGAATATGGTATTACATTAATAAGAATAGACGGAGGAAGTATTTATGCAGAAACAACCTATTAACACACCGATGAATGCTGTCCACATGCAACCTATGGATGTGATCGGAGGATTCGAGGTCAGGCCGGGGCTTTACGAGCTTAACGGTGCTACGGCGATTCCTGTGGGAGTGAATTTTACCATACATTCACTGGGAGCGACCTCATGTGAGCTTCTTTTGTTCCGCAGGATGGAGGATGAACCTTATGCGGTGCTTAAATTTCCAGACCACTACCGGATCGGGAATGTGTATTCTATGATTGTGTTCGGACTTCATATTACGGATTTTGAATATGCCTACCGGCTGGACGGACCGTATGATCCTGCTAAGGGTCTTTTGTTTAACAAAGATAATGTTCTTTTGGATATCTACGCGAAGGCGGTTACAGGCCAGAGTGTATGGGGGACCAAGAATAAGAGTGGGAGTTTTTATAAGGCAAGGGTGGTTCAGGATAACTTTGACTGGGGAGCTGAGCTGAATCCGCTGATTCCGATGGAGGACTTGATTGTCTATGAGATGCATGTAAGAGGATTTTCAAAACATCATACCTCCAGGGTTACGTATCCCGGCACATTCTCCGGGGTTATGGAAAAGATTCCTTATTTAAAAGAATTGGGTGTCAATGCGGTTGAATTGATGCCGGTATTTGAATTTGATGAGATGAAAGACTGCCGTGAGGTGGATGGAAAACAGCTTTTGGACTACTGGGGGTACAATACCGTAAGCTTTTTTGCTCCGAATACAAGCTACGCGGGGAGAACAGAGTATAACCGGGAGGGCAACGAGCTTAAGAACCTGATTAAGACACTTCATGAGAACGGGATCGAGTGCTTTCTTGATGTAGTATTTAACCACACTGCAGAGGGAGATGACAGAGGGCCGAGTTTTTCCTTTAAGGGCTTTGATAACAATGTGTACTATATGCTGACGCCTGACGGGTATTATTATAATTTCAGCGGGTGTGGCAATACGTTAAACTGTAATCATCCGGTAGTGCGCCAGATGATCTTAGAATGTCTGCGCTATTGGACGACATTTTACCACGTGGACGGTTTCCGTTTCGATCTTGCAAGTATCCTTGGCCGTAACCAGGACGGTGCGCCGATGAGCAATCCGCCGCTTCTTCAAAGTCTTGCTTTTGACCCTATTTTGGGAAATGTGAAGCTTGTCGCAGAGGCGTGGGACGCTGGCGGCCTGTACCAGGTGGGAAGCTTCCCGGCCTGGAGCCGATGGACGGAGTGGAACGGAAAGTATCGGGATGATATGCGGGATTACCTCAAAGGAGACCTTGGCCGTGCACCGATTGCGGCGGAGAGGATTACCGGTTCCCGGGATTTATACGATCCCAAGGTCAGGGGAAATAATGCGTCGGTCAATTTCCTGAATTGCCATGACGGTTTTACCTTGTGGGATATGTATTCCTACAGCCAGAAGCACAATGAAGCCAATGGCTGGTACAATCTGGACGGAAGCGATGACAATCGGAGCTGGAACTGCGGAATAGAAGGCGATACAGATGATGCAGGAATCATTGGGCTTAGAAGAAGGCTTGCAAAGAACGCGGTGACAGTGCTGCTGATGAGCCGCGGGACGCCGATGTTTCTTGCAGGCGATGAATTTTTAAATACCCAGTACGGCAATAATAATGCTTATTGCCAGGATAATGAGGTGTCATGGCTGAATTGGGAGTTCCTGGAGAAGAACAAAGATCATTTCAACTATATGAAACATATGATCAGGCTTCGTAAAAAACATGACGTAGTGCGCAAGTTCTGCGGGGGATGTTCCCTGGGATTTCCGGAGATACAGATTCTGGGGCCGAACGAGAAAACTCAGGTGATGTGTGTCGTATATGCAGGGCGGAATCATGAGAATACCGGAGACGATATCGTCTGCCTTGCGATCAATGTTTTCTGGGAAGAACAGACATGCGTACTTCCTGATCTGCCGCTGACATTGAAATGGAGGTTTGAGGCGGATACGTCAGGCTGGTATTTGCCGGACTGTGTACCGGAGGCAGGAAAAATAGTTTCACCGGAGGGAAATCGGTTCAACATGGGACCGCGCTCTGTGGCCGTGCTTGCAGTAGGAAGAGATTGAATGTTGCCGACTGCGAAGTGAATAGTTACTGTGAACGGAGTGAACAGCAATGACCGGATGAACACCGGGAAACAGGATTGTTATTTTTAGTAAAATGGGGTATACTAAAGGCAGCATATATATCGGGAGAAACATCGCTCCCGGATTCTACTGAATGAAAGGAAGATGAATATGGCAGTATTACATTTGACGAAGGATAATTTTGACGAGGAAGTATTCAATTCATCGGTTCCGGTTCTGGTGGACTTTTGGGCTACATGGTGCGGGCCGTGCCAGATGATCGGGCCGGTTATCGAGGAGATCGGCGGTGAGGTTGCTGACGCGAAGATCTGCAAGGTGGACGTAGATGCTCAGCCGGAGCTTGCGAGGAAGTACAAAGTGCTGTCCATCCCAACCTTGATGGTATTTAAGGACGGGGAGCTCGTGAAGCGGGAGAGCGGTGCGAAATCAAAAGAAGAGATTCTTGCCATGTTAGTATAATATGAAGTTTCAGAACGCGGCTGTGGGGGAGATTCTGCGGCCGCATTTTTGCGCGCGGTGCTGCAAAATCGCGGACGGGAAGCGGCGGATGGGCGGCGGGCTGCTTGTGTGCAAAAAGGAAATAATGTGTAAAATGCGCGGAAATTATGTGGGAAAATGTGATAATAGAGTTGCAGATATATTTTTTTCATTGATTTTTCTCTTTGCTGCGATTATAATAAAAATAGTATAAGTTACAGCTTGGAAGAGCAGACTTCATGGAGGTGGTAAGTTTGATCGGCGGAATTTATGCAATAGGCATGTATGTTAATAATTATCAATATAAATATGGGGCGAGGAACGTGGCCGGGCAGACAGGTCAGGCGGAAGCGGCCGGAAAGGCAGAGCAGGTGCAGGCAGCAGGCAGGGCCGGCAAAGTCGTGGCGGTGAGCCGCGCGGCGAATCCCGGCGTACCTGTGGAACCGGTAGATCCGGTTCCGGTTGTATCCAACGAGACATCCAGCGGGATCGGGCGTATGCTTCCCTTTATGCGGAAAGGTGCAGATCCAGTAGAGATGGCAGTGCGCATGCGTATGCAGCAATATGATCCGTCACAGGAGAATGTGCAGGCGGCAGAAAGCGATAAGGCCGGCATCGAGGGTATCATGAAGACTGTGGAGGAGGGTCAGTGCCAGACCTGCGAGCAGCGCAAGTACCAGGACGGCTCAGACGACCCGGGAGTATCCTTTAAGACAGCGTCCCACATCGCGCCGGAGCAGGCGGCTTCAGCGGTGAAAGGCCACGAGATGGAGCATGTGGTGAGAGAGCAGGCGAAGGCAGAGCGGGAGGACCGCAGAGTCGTGAGCCAGAACGTGAGCATACATACGGATATCTGCCCGGAGTGCGGGAAAGTATATGTGTCCGGCGGTACGACCAGGACAGTGACAGCCGCGAACCCGCAGCCGGATCAGTCGGGACAGACAGCGAATGATATGTATAAGCCGTTCTTTGCGGTGGCTTAACAGCCGGACGGGTTAAGCAGGCATATAACAAAGAATCTTACAGCGGTATCGGCGCAGGAGGCTGATGCCGCTGTTTTGCGCCCTGCGCCGGCCCGGATTTGCTTTACAAAAGTCAGTAACAGGAGGGAGAAAGCTTGGCCAGATTTTACCTTGCCCCGTTAGAGGGGATCACAACACAGATCTTCCGCAATGCGTACCATCAGCATTTTTGCCCGATGGATAAGTATTTTACGCCCTTTTTTGTGCCTCACAGCAAGAAAGGGTTCAGCACGAAGGAGAAGCGGGAGATCCTGCCGGAGAATAATGCAGGGCTTTTCCTGGTTCCTCAGATCATGAGCAATCATGCAGAGGACTGCCTGAAGACGATAGACAAGCTCCTGGCTTACGGGTATAAGGAGATCAACCTGAACATGGGATGTCCGTCAAAGACTGTGGTGTCGAAGGGGAGGGGATCCGGTTTTCTGGCGTTTCCTGAAGAGCTTGACCGGTTTCTCGATGGAGTGTTTGAGGGAATCCGGGATACGGACGTGCGGCTCTCGGTAAAGACCCGCCTGGGAAAAGACGGGCCGGAGGAGTTCTTCCGTATTCTTGAGATCTACAACCAGTATCCCCTTGAAGAGCTGATCATCCATCCCAGGGTGCAGAAGGATTTTTATAAAAATGAACCGAACCTTGAGCTTTTTGCCTATGGGCAGGAAAACAGCAAAAGTCCGGTGTGCTATAACGGCGATATCTTTACCGCGGAAAAATACGAAAAGATACAGAAGCTTTTCCCGAAGGTCAGCGCATTTATGCTGGGGCGGGGGATCCTTATGGATCCGGCTCTTCTGGAACGGATAAAGAAAGAAGCGGGGGACGGGGGAGCGCAGGCGGGAAAGATACGGCGTTTCCATGACAAGCTCTGCGAAGAGTACCGTGCGCTCGGTATGGGGGATAAGAATGTCCTGTTTAAGATGAAAGAGATCTGGTGTTATCTGGGCAAGTCCTTTCCCGGAAAGGAGAAGGCGCTGAAAAAGATCCGCAAGGCAGAGAGGTTCGACCGGTACGAGGCGGCGGTGGAGGAATTGTTATAAATTCCTTTACATTTGCCGGCCCATGAAATATAATAAAAAAAGTTCTTTTGGAAGGAGATTTGCGCGATGGAAGATGTGAGAAAGAAAGTATATGAAGCGCTGGATAAGATGAAGATCAAATATGAAGTGGTGGAGCATGAGCCGGTCTATACGATGGAGGATATGGACAGGCTTGGCCTTACGAAGAAAGGGACGCTCTGCAAGAATCTGTTTCTGCGCGATTCTAAGGGCAAGCGCCATTTTCTTGTGACAGCGGATGAGAATACGAAAGTGGACTTAAAGGCGCTCAGTAAGAAGCTCGGCGCCGGAAACTTAAGCTTTGCCTCCGAGGAGAGGCTTGAGAAGTATCTTGGGCTTAAGCAGGGGAGCGTCACCCCGTTCGGCCTGATGAATGATACAGACCATGCAGTAGAGTTTTTTATCGATAAAAGCTTAAGCAGGTGCAAAAGTTTAGGCATACATCCTCTTGAGAATACGGCGACAGTATTTTTGTCCTATAAGGACCTGGACAAATTTCTCTGGAATCTGGGTGTGGATGTGATTCCGGTGAAGTTTTGAGTTTGTGCCGGCAAAACAGATTGACAAAACAACTATGGGATGTTATGGTAGATACATGCTATAGTATGTTACTCGTCAGGAGGCATTAACACACATAATTTTGTTAATTGAAGGTTTTGATGTACAGGAAAGGGAATCCGGCAGGCGGGTTCCCTTTTCATCATTCCGGTAATTCAGTTGGGGTTGCGCTATGTATCGTGCCGGCCGTGGGAGGCATAAAAGCTTTTAAGCTCATGGAAGCTTTCGGCAAACTTACGGGAAGTAGCAGAAGGGTTGCGCCGGATCATGCTGAACGCCTTCTGGTATTCCTTAAGCTTCCGTGATCTGAGGGAATGTTCCATGGCTTCCAGCCGTTCCCTGAACTCGCCAAGCTCGCTTTGGTAAGCGTTTAGCCGTGCGTTTTCACGGGCGGAAGAGACGGAGTCTGATAAGGCGTTAAGCTCGGCGATAAAGGCTTCGGTCTTCTCTTTAAGCAGGGACAGGCGGTGTGCCTTGTGCATCCTGCGTTCTCTGAGCTTTTCGGCCAGCGCAGCCGTCTTAAGCGTCCGGGGAAGCCCGGCTTTCTCCATGAGAAGCTTACGATTCTCTTCAAGCTCCGCCTCGATATCCAAGATATGGGCGCGGAAATTCTCAGAGCTTCGGCTGATGTTACTGGACACATGTTCAAGCCGGTTCTCCAGGGAGGTCAGCACGGCATTGTTCTCGGAGAGTTCCTTTAACAGCTCGCGAAGATCCAGCGCGGACTGGACGGACTTGGTCGTGTCCGCGGCAAGAACGGCGACCAGCAGGGTGCTGATAAGGCTGGCGATATCCTGCGGGATCTTTAAGATCATCCGCTCGAAGGGAAGGTGCAGGACCTTCACCATAAGGATGGAAAATACTCCCCATCCAAGGGACGCAAACAGGCAGATGTAGCCGTTTACATTAAAGCGGTGGCGGCTGTAATCCCAGTAGCGCACGTGGAACAAATATTCCATGACGCTGCCGGTTGCGTATTCCAGGGCAGTCGCCCCAGCCATACCGAACAGGAAGATCAACGGCATACAGTCTCTCACCGGCAGGGTGATCACAAGCACAGTGATGGCTCCGAAGCCGTATATGGGGATCATGGGGCCGTACAGGAATCCCCGGTTCACCCAGTGCTTTTCCAGGGCAGAGACGTAGAGACATTCCCAGACCCAGCCGAGAAAGCAGTATAAAAAGAAGAACAAAAGCCATTGTGCCTGTGTGTAGATCATCGCAAAGCGCCTCCCTAAGTAAGTATGACAATAGTTTAACATAATCTGCTCATAGAAAGCAAATGGGCAAATGCAGAATTTATACTTTTTTCATTGCATGTTGGGTGTCCAGGAAGTACAATGTATAGTGACGGGATGAAAGAAGCTTTCTTTTGCCCCGCAAGATCACAGGCTGCAAAAGCGGCCTTGCACGAAATGAGAGGATGACTATGGAACAGCAGCAATATCAATATACAGAAGGCACCGGCCCGGTAAGAAAGCCTGAGAACAGATTTCTTCGCATCTGGGGGCCTGTACTCATAAAGTGGGGGATCGGCATGGGTGTGTCATTCCTGGCAGTGATGATCTTTGAGAGCTTCACGATCCTGAAAAAGAGCGGCATAGATTTACATGCAGTGCAGAGTATGGCCCAGGTGCAGGACATCATCTACCGGACGATGCTGGATACCAATGCTTCGGCGGAACTCGCGGCCCAGGCTGCGGAAGAGATGATGAAGTACACCACGCCCATTGAAGGGATCACCGCATTTTTAACGATACCGGTTCTTCTGGTCATGTTCCACCGGGACACGATCAGAGGGAAGCTTGCAGGCTTTATCCCCAATAACAAGGCGGCGCTCTGGAAATACGGGGCGGTCTTCGTGCTGACGGCGGCGATGACGCTGGGGCTTAACAATCTGATCGAGATCAGCGGGATCATGGCGGCCAGCGAAAGCTATGAGAGTACGATGGATTCCCTGTACTCTGCCTCCCTCCCTGTGCAGATCGTATGCCTGGGGCTTTTGATTCCGGTCTGTGAGGAACTGGTCTTCCGGGGGCTGATGTTTCGCCGGCTCCGCCAGGGAGGTTCCTTTTTGCCGGCAGCGCTTTATTCATCTGTGGTATTCGGGTTTCTCCATGTAAACTTAGTGCAGATGATGTACGGCTTTTTCCTCGGCTTTACGTTCTGCTACCTGTATGAGAAATACGGCTCGGTGAAAGCGCCGGTATTTGCCCATATCTTGTCCAATATCCTGTCAGTCCTTCTGACAGAGCTTAAGGCCATGGACTGGATGGCGGCCGAGCCTCTGCGTATGGGAGTGATCACTGTTTTTTGCGCCAGCGCGGCATCGGCGATGTATGTACTGATCCAGAGGATCGAGGAAAAGCCGGCAAAAATTGATATTACCGTTTAGGAACTGTTCAGAAATAAATTAGCCGGATGGACATTTAGACAAGTCAGATGGATAATTTATTTCGTGACAGTTCCTTAGACGTAGAGCAGAAGCAGCATGAGAATCTGGCAGCGGCGAAAAGCTGTCAGATTTTTCGTGTAAGAATATTGAATTTTCAAATTATCTGACAATTTATAAAAAAGATGTTATTTACAAACGGGGGAAAAAGTAGTATAGTAGTTTCAAAATTGAAGGAAAGGATTTTGTATATGAGAGAGCAGGAAGCAGAGCGCCGCTTTGGGCTGTACCGTTCCCGGTTCGAGCATGATAACTGCGGGATCGGTGCGATCGTGAATGTGAAGGGCAAAAAGACCCATGACACTGTGGCGGACGCGTTAAAGATTGTTGAAAATTTAGAACACAGAGCTGGCAAAGATGCCGAAGGTGAGACAGGAGATGGTGTTGGAATCTTGTTACAGATTTCTCACAGATTTTTCTCCAAAGTCTGTAAACCTCTCGGCATCTTTTTAGGTTCAGAGAGAGATTACGGCGTGGGGATGTTTTTCTTCCCCCAGGATGAGCTGAAGCGGAACCAGGCGAAGAAGATCTTCGAGGTCATCGTGAAGAAGGAAGGGATGAAGTTCCTTGGATGGCGTGAGGTGCCGGTGAAGGCGGAAGTGTTAGGAAGCAGGGCGCTTGAATGTATGCCCTGCATCACCCAGGGCTTTATCGAGAGGCCGGAGAGGGTAGAAAGGGGCATTGATTTCGACCGGAGGCTTTACGTAGTGCGCCGGGTCTTTGAGCAAAGCAGCGATGATACGTATGTGGCGTCCCTTTCCAGCCGGACGATCGCTTATAAGGGGATGTTTTTAGTGGGGCAGCTCCGCTCATTTTTCGAGGATCTGCAGAGCGCGGATTATGATTCCGCCATCGCTCTTGTTCACTCCCGGTTCAGCACGAATACGAACCCGAGCTGGGAGCGTGCCCATCCTAACCGGTTCATCGTCCACAACGGCGAGATCAATACGATCCGGGGAAATGCGGACAAGATGCAGGCCAGGGAGGAGAATATGGAGTCAAAGTATCTTAAGGGCGAACTTCATAAGGTACTTCCGGCCATCAATATCTCCGGCTCTGATTCCGCCATGCTTGACAACGCCATAGAGTTCATGGTCATGAGCGGCATGGAGCTTCCGCTGGCGGTGATGATCGCTATACCGGAGCCCTGGGCGAACACGAAGAATCTGTCCCAGAAAAAGAAAGATTTTTATCAGTATTACGCTACGATGATGGAGCCGTGGGATGGCCCGGCATCCATCCTGTTTTCCGACGGCGACTGCATGGGGGCGGTGCTTGACCGCAACGGCCTGCGCCCGTCCAGATATTACATCACGGATGACGATACGCTGATCCTTTCTTCGGAGGTGGGCGTGTTGGATATCGATCCGTCAAAGATCCTGGTGAAAGAGCGGCTGCATCCGGGGAAAATGCTGCTTGTGGATACGGTAAAGGGAAAGGTGATCGACGATGAGGAGCTGAAAG
>CATLEM010000083.1 GCA_949916155.1 uncultured Dorea sp. | reverse complement strand
AAAGCTGACAGACAGATAACAGCCCCGGGATTCCTTTTTGGAATTCCGGGGCTGTTGCGTAAAGCATTACTTTTCTGTCTTCAGGATAAACAGCCTGGAATCAAAGTCACAGGTCGGTATATCGCCCATGGCAGCCTCGCCTACGCTTACGTCCGTAGTGATCAGCCCGGCATTCATCAGCTCATCGCCGTAGTGCCCCTTGCCGTCCGCGGAATTCGTATAGCACAGATCCGGGTCAAGTCCTTTGAGCGCGATTCGGGAAAACGGCATATTTGCGCCGTTTAACACTTTGTATACGCCTACGATAGCTTCTTTTTTGTCATCGCTTACCACCATCCATGCCGTAGAGCCGTCTCCTTCAAATGGGCTGCGCAGGCGGTAGAAGGTACCGAACTGGAACAGCTCGCGGTACTGCTTCATGAAACGCACCTGTTCCTTTACCTCTTCCTGCTCTTCTTTGGTCAGCCTGTTTAAGTCAAGCTCATAGCCGAAAGTGCCGAAGTATGCCACATTTGCCCGGGTATGGAGCGGAGTGTCCCTGAATACCTGATGGTTCGGGGTCACAGACACATGGCTTCCCATACAGCTTACTGGATAGCAGTAGGAGGTACCGTACTGGATCTTTAAGCGCTCGACCGCATCGGTATCGTCGCTGGTCCATCCCTGAGGCGCGTAGTAGAGAAGCCCCGGATCAAAACGGGCGCCGCCGCTTGCGCAGGATTCAAAGAGGACGTGCGGGAACTGGCTGGTCAGTCTCTCGTAGAGGTCATAAACGCCCAGGATATATCTGTGGAATACTTCGCCCTGCCGGTCAGCCGGAAGAGCGGCGCTGTAGCACTCCGTAATGCTGCGGTTCATATCCCATTTCACATAGGAAACCTTTGCTTCGCTTAATATCTTCGCCATCATCCCGTAGATGCAGTCTACGACTTCTTTTCTGGAGAAATCAAGAACATGCTGGAAACGTCCGTGGGATGCGTTCCGGCCCGGTGTTTTTAAGATCCAGTCCGGGTGGTTCCGGTAAAGGTCGGAATCCTTATTCACCATCTCAGGCTCGAACCAGAGACCGAACTTCATACCGATATCCTCAATCTTCTGGGCAAGGCCGGTGATGCCTTCGGGGAGAAGTTTTGGATTCACAATCCAGTCGCCAAGGCCGGCTTTTTCGTGGCGGCGTCCGCCAAACCATCCGTCGTCCAGGACAAACAGTTCCACGCCGCAGGCCTTTGCCTTGGAAGCGATCTCCACCAGGCGCTCCTCCGTAAAGTCAAAATAGGTGGCCTCCCAGTTGTTGATCAGGATCGGGCGCGCTTTATCTTTCCAGTATCCTCTCGCGAGCCGAAGCTGAAAAAGCTTATGGAAGGTCTGGCTCATCCGGTTAAGCCCCTGGTCGGAATATACCATGACAGCCTCGGGCGTCTGGAAGGTCTCGCCAGGCGTTAATTTCCAGTCAAACCAGTGAGGGTGTATGCCCAGGAGCACGCGCGTCTCGTCATGGGTGCTCACCTCTGCCTGGGCAAGGAAATTCCCGCTGTATATCAGGCTGAAGCCGATAGCTTCGCCCTGGAATTCCGTGGCATCCGGCCGTTTTAAGATAACGAAAGGATTGTGGTTGTGGGAGGAATGTCCGCGCACGCTCCCCACAGACTGGATGCCCTGCTCTAATCTCCGCGTCTTCATATGGCGTTCACGTCCCCATGCCCCGGAGAAATGAACGAACTCATAATTGGAGTCCGGCAGGTCAAGACACAGGCTCATCGCCCGGGTAAGGTGGAGCGCATCCGTCCCTTCATTGACAAATGCGGCGCTTCTTGCGATGATCCCGCCTTCTGCGAAAATGGTGTAAAAAAGCTTTAAGGTAAGTCCGTTCACCGGATCTTTCAAAATCAGCGTCAATGTCTCCGCCTCGCCGTCATCCTCCGTATAGGTCGCCGGAAGCCCCGGAAGGGCAGGCTTCCCTTTTTCAATCGTATAACTCTGGTACTGGAAATCAGACACACGGCTCCCGTCGGGGCTTAACACTTCCGCCGCCGGATCTCTGTAGTCGGTCGAGCCGAATACGCCGTACTCCTGATTGATATGCTCCAGTGTATACTTATCATCATCGTCAAAGAGATAAGACGTCATCGGGCGGAAAGCAAACTCAAGAAAATGGGAAAAATCCTCCGAGTGGTGAATCCGTTTTCCAAAATAAAGCTGCGCTGCCTGCCCGCTCTCAAGGATGGTCATGATGTAACTGACAGTATCATTGTACAAATGAAAAGTACGTGTTTTTTCATTAAATAAAATACTCATTGGCAATCCCTCCGAATTAAAAATCATTGATATAGAGTATAGGAAAAAATACTGGTAATTGATAGAAACATATGTTGAAGATAACAGTCAAAATGTTAAAATACTGTAAGGGAATGTTACAGTCTTTCCAGGGTGTTCATATTGTTTCGCAGTTTTGTCTTATGGTGGTTCAGCACCTCTTTGCGGTAGCGTGAAGGGGGCATGCCTTTCTTTGTTTTGAAGACCTTTGAGAAGATCAAAGGATCCGTATATCCGCAGGACAGGGCGATGCTCTCGATGGAAAGGTCCGTCATGGTAAGAAGCTCTGTCGCCTGGGAGATTCGGTAACTGGAAAGGTAATCCTGGGGAGATACGCCCAGATTCGTCTTAAACAAGGTGTAGAGATAGCTTCGGTTGATGCAGACGTAATTGGCGATATCTGTCACGTGGATAGGAAAGGAATAGTTGTTCTGGATAAATTCCACAGCCTGCAGGATGTAAGGGTTCTCTCCGTGATTAAGCACAGGGGGGCTAACCTGGATATCTCTCGTGAGAACAGAAAAAAATTCATATAAAAGTCCCTGGAGGAGAAAGCGGTTTGTAGTTGTGGAAATGTTATTTTTTAACATGTCCAGGACGATTTGTTTTAATTCTGCGCTGTAAGCGCACTGGAAAATGGGGTGCTGATGGTTGAGCCCCATATCTTCCAGATATCTGCCTGCGTTGTTCCCGTCAAATCCGATCCAGATGTAAGACCATGGCTCATCATCGTCCGCCTGGTAAAAGGTCTGTATCCGGGGTTCGATCAGAAATCCGCATCCTTTTTTTAACCGGTACTCTTTCTTGCCGATCCGGTATAATCCCTTTCCTTTAAGAACGTAATGGATCAGATAATTGGGCCGGACGGACGGCCCGAAGAAATGTCCGGCCTCACAGTCGGCATACCCGCAGTAGCACAGATATACATCGGTAAATTTTTTGTCAGTCAGTTGCAGTATGTAAGCATTTTCCATATCATTTCCACCTTATGCCTGATCTGTATGCAATGATGTCAGAGCCGGAGGATTTCGGCCCTGCGGTGCAGTTTGTGTTTAGTAATTGCCCAGTTTTTCGAGATATTTGTCGATGCGTTTTAAGCGCTTTTCTATGCCTTTTACTTTATGGCTTATTGTCTCAAGCAGTGCTTCTGCGATAAACTGTGGCCCGATCAGCGAGTTAAAAAAAGAATTGCTGTCAACGGAAACAGTAAAAAGGATCGTTGCGTAGGGTGCAAGAAGCGCGCTTGGCTTGTCAGTGATAACGATGATCCGGGCGCCGGCATCATGAGCCATCTGGGCGGTGACTTCATCCACAGATGAATAGCGGGGAAAGCTGAATATGATCAGACAGTCCTCCTTGCTGATATTGCACATGTGGTCGATGGGACTTAAGGCGGCGGTGTTGGTCATCACTACATGGGGGACCATCTGCTTTAGATAGAGCAGGAAATAATTGCACAGACATGTGTCCCCCCGGGAAGCGGCGATGTACTTGCGCCTGGCGGATATGATGATCTCCGCGGCCTCCTCGAACAGTCCGGTTACATTGTTGATAAATACAGACTCCAGATTTTTTGCTGTAATCTTAAAGTGCCGGTCAATATAATCTGTGTCATTGCTCAGCTTTGTCTGCTGGGCGATTCTTTGAGAAGGAACCGTTATGGTGCTGGAAATACTTAAGACTTTGTCCTGATAATTCTTTCTCAGAGATTTCTGAAATTCCATAAATCCGCTGAAACCAAGAGAGCGGCTGAAGCGGATGACCGAAGACTCGCTGACGCCGAGTGCCTCTGCGATCTCTGTCGAGGTCATGAAGCACGCATCTGCAGAATTATCCAGAATATATGCGGCGATCATGCGCTGCGTCTTGGTCAGCCGGGCATTATTAATGGTTTCTCTCAATTTTTTCATACAGGCACCTCCGTATTCTATTATCAATTTAACCATGAATCAACTAAATATGCAAGTTAAATTGTCAATACAATTGAAAGAAAAATATAATAATTTAAAGTTTTGTGAAAAAAATAACTTTTATTGAATAATCTAGACGAGTGTGCTATTATAAGTTTTAGAAACAAATGAATAATATTGTTCAGAAAATAACAATGCTGAAAAATATTATTCACCAAAATGAAAAAAGCCGGGGAACCCCGAAAGCTTCGGCCGGAAAGTAATTTCACACAATATTCAGGAGGTAAAGTCAAGTGAAAGTAGGATGCGTAAAAGAGATTAAGAACAATGAATTCCGTGTAGGTATGACTCCCGACAACGTAAAGAGCTATGTAAATGCGGGTCATGAAGTATATATCGAAAAAGGTGCTGGAGCTGGTTCTGGATTTATGGATGATGAATATGAAGCAGCAGGCGCTAAGATGATTGACGCGGCGAAAGAAGTATGGGATACTGTTGATATGATGATCAAGGTTAAAGAGCCGCTTCCGGAAGAGTATCCGTTATTCCACGAAGGACTTATCCTCTATACATATCTTCATCTTGCAGCAGATAAGCCGCAGACAGACGCACTGCTGGGCGCTAAGGTTAAGGGCGTTGCTTATGAGACATTGTTTGATCCGAGGAACGGCGGACTTCCGCTGCTTGCTCCGATGAGCCAGATTGCAGGACGTCTTTCCATTCAGGAAGGCGCTAAGTATCTTGAGAAGACATTCGGCGGCGAAGGCGTTCTCTTAGCAGGCGTACCGGGAACTCCGAAGGCTAATATCGTGATCCTCGGCGGCGGTAATGTTGGAACGAATGCTTGTAAGATCGCTGTAGGTATGGGAGCTAACGTAACGATCATGGACATCAGCCTTCCAAGGCTGGCTTACCTCGACGACCTGTTCGGGGCACGCGTACAGACATTAGTTTCCACAGATGCTAATATAGAGAAAGCTGTTAAGGAAGCTGACCTTGTGATCGGTTCCGTACTGATCCCGGGAAAAGCAGCTCCGAAGCTTTTCAAGAAAGAATATCTCAAAGAGATGAAGCCGGGCGCTGTATTCGTTGACGTTGCAGTTGACCAAGGCGGATGCGGTGAGACGACGAAGGTTACATACCATGATGATCCGATCTTCGTTGTTGACGGAGTTGTTCACTACTGTGTAGGCAATATGCCGGGAGCGGTTCCGAGAACGTCTACCATCGCGCTGACTAATGCTACATTAAGCTATGGACTTCAGATTGCTAACAAGGGTCTGGAGCAGGCTTGTAAAGATAATGAAGTTATCTATTCCGCGATCAACACATATGACGGAAAGCTCACATGCAAGAATGTTGCTGACAGCTTCGACTGCTATGAGTATGTAGATATCAAGACTATCGCTAATTAAGACATTTTCCTAACTTAATTCCTTCAAAGTTGCAAAAGGAGCTTACAATTTCGGTTGTAAGCTCCTTTTGATTGTGTTATAGTATATCTAGCACAAATGAGAAAGGTGATAGAATGTATATAGAAATTGATTTTAACAGTGACGAGGCGATCTATGTCCAGCTTCAGAATCAGATCATTATGGGAATCGCCATGGATCTGCTTCGAGAGGGAGATACGCTGCCGTCTGTCAGGCAGCTTGCGGATACGGTAGGTATCAATATGCATACGGTGAATAAGGCGTATAATATCTTAAAGCAGGAAGGGTTTATACGGTTAGACAGAAGACGGGGTGCGGTCATCGCCATAGACATTGACAAAGCAGAGGCGCTTCTTAAGATGAAGCAGCAGCTTAAGATCATGCTTGCGAAGGGATACTGTAAGCGTATATCCAGGCAGGATGTACATGCACTGGTAGATGAGATATTTGATGAATATAGAAAGGAATAGATGATATATGGAATACACACAGCAGGCAAAGGATGTATTGAATATCGCGCGGGCGACAGCGAAGGAACTGAATCACCCATATGTGGGTACAGAGCATCTGCTTATCGGACTGAGAAAAGTATATACCGGGGTGGCCGGACAGGTGTTGGCAGCTAACGGACTGGATGAAGATCATATTTTAAAGATTGTAGATGAACTGGTTTCTCCTTCTGGGGAGATCTCGTTGGTACAGCATCCCGGGCTCAGCCCAAGGCTTGAATGCATCCTGGAGGAGAGCAGGGAAGAAGCGGAGAAGGAGCGCGCAGAAAAGATAGGGACAGAGCATATGCTTATCGCGCTTCTTAAGGATGTGGAATGTGTGGCTACAAGGATGCTGATCACTTTGAACCTTAACATTCAGAAGATGTTCCAGGAGGTATTGACAGTCGTCGGGATCAATCCGAAGGAGTATCAGGAAGAGATACAGCAGACGCACGGAAAGCGGGGCGGTATCCTGGAACAATACGGGACGGATCTGACTGAACAGGCGGAGGAGGGAAGGCTCGACCCAGTGATCGGGCGGGAGGCGGAGATCAACCGGCTGATGCAGATACTGAGCCGCAGGACGAAGAATAATCCCTGCCTGGTGGGAGAACCGGGTGTCGGGAAGACGGCGGTGATCGAAGGACTCGCACAGCAGATTGCTGCCGGTGCAGTCCCGGATAATATGAAAGAAAGAAGAGTATTTACTATGGATCTGGCGGGTATGGTGGCCGGGTCCAAGTACAGAGGTGAGTTCGAGGAGAGGATGAAGGGCCTCATCCGGGAGGTTAAAGCGGCCGGCAATGTCATCCTTTTTCTTGATGAAGTGCATACGATCATCGGAGCGGGGGGAGCGGAGGGCGCTATTGACGCGTCGAATATACTGAAGCCTTCTCTGGCGCGGGGAGAATTGCAGCTTATCGGGGCAACTACGATCACAGAATATCGCAAGTATATTGAGAAGGATGCTGCTCTTGAACGGCGGTTCCAGCCGGTTACGGTGGAGGAACCGTCAGAGGAAGAGTGTCTGGATATCCTTGAAGGGCTCAGGGAAAGGTATGAGGACCATCACCATGTAAATATAGATGATGAGGCGGTAAAGGCGGCTGTACGTCTGTCCGGACGCTATATCAATGACCGTTTTCTGCCGGATAAAGCGCTGGATGTGCTGGATGAGGCATGTTCGAAGGTAAGCCTGAGAGGTTTTAAGGTTCCGGAAAATGTCGTCCGGATGGAAGAAGCAGTCGCTAGGCTTGGAGAAGAACTGGAGGATGCTATACGAAACGGAGATATGACAGAGGCCTCTCTGGTTAAAAAGGAAAAAGAAGAAGCAGTTAAAAAATTTGAACAAATGAAGAAGCGCTTTGAGAAAAGAAATGCAGGAAAGAGCGTATTTGTGGAGGAAGAGGATATCGCGGATGTGGTATCCCAGTGGACAAAGATACCGGTACAGCGCCTGAAGGAATCCGAGAGCGCCAGGTTAAAAAAGCTTGAGCAGACGCTTCATAAAAGAGTTATCGGACAGGAGGAAGCGGTGTCTTCTGTTGCTAAAGCGGTACGGCGGGGACGAGTCGGCTTAAAAGACCCGAAGCGGCCGATCGGTTCATTTTTATTCCTCGGACCAACGGGTGTAGGTAAGACAGAGCTTTCCAAGACTCTTTCTGAAGCACTGTTCGGCAATGAAGATGCGATGATCCGTGTGGATATGTCTGAATACATGGAGAAGCACAGCGTGTCAAAAATGATCGGCTCTCCGCCGGGGTATGTGGGGCATGACGACGGTGGGCAGCTCAGCGAACAGGTGAGAAGACATCCGTATTCGGTGATTCTCTTTGACGAGATCGAGAAGGCGCATCCGGATGTGTTCAATATCCTTCTTCAGGTGTTAGACGACGGCCATATCACCGATTCCCAGGGGCGTAAAGTAGATTTCCGGAACACCGTTATCATCATGACTTCCAACGCCGGAGCTCAGGCGATCATCGACCCGAAGAAACTTGGGTTCAATTCCAGGGAAGATGCGGCGGATGATTACAAGCGGATGAAGAGCAATGTTATGAATGAGATCAAGATTATCTTCCGCCCGGAGTTTCTCAACCGCATCGATGAGATCATTGTATTTCATCCGCTGGGCAGACCTGAGATGAAGAAGATCGTAGGTCTTATGTGCAGGGATGTCGCCGAACGTGCGAAAGAGCAGATGGGTATAAAGCTTACAATCCGGGATTCGGTAAAGGAGCACATCGTAGAGACGGGCACAGACAAGAAGTATGGCGCAAGACCGTTAAGGCGTGCGGTACAGAGTCAGCTTGAGGACAGATTGGCGGAAGCGCTTTTGTCGGGAGAGATTGAGAAGGACAGCGAGGTGGTAGCAGGCATGTCTAAAAAAGAAATAAAATTTGTCCGAAAGACTACAAATCAGATTTGATTTAAGGTATACTGTAATTAAGATAAAGGCAGTGCATATGCATTGCACAAAAGCAGAGGAGGATAAATAGGTGGCAGCAGTGAAAGAACTTTTGAAAGCAGAAACAGATGGGACTCTGAGCTTTGGTGATTTTACCCTGGGAAGCAAGACAAAACTGGACGGATTTGAGTTTCAGGGAGATCTGTATAAGGTAAAGACTTTTTCCGAGATCACAAAGCTTGAGAAGAATGGTATGTTTGTGTATGAGTCAGTTCCGGGAACCGCAGTTGAGAATTTTAAGGCATCGGAAAAAGAAGTGTCGTTTTTGGTGTCGGGAGACAAGGATGCACAGTTTACGCTGGGGCTTGAAGCAGACAGTTCATATATCGTGTTCATAGATGATATGAACGTAGGTGATATGACTACGAATCTGAGCGGAAAGCTGAGTGTGAGCACGGAACTGGCATCGGATAAGAGTGTAAAGGTCAGAGTGGTTAAAAAGTAAGATGGCAAAGGCTAAAAAAAGCATTTTTTTCTGTCAGAATTGTGGACATGAAGAAAGTAAATGGTTGGGGCAATGCCCCATGTGTAAAGAATGGAATACGTTTGTAGAAGAAAAGACGGCGCCGGCTAAGTCCGGCGCCGTAAAAGCGGTCCGGGAAGCTGAGGTTGTCAGCTTAAGCAGTGTGTCTACTAATGAGGATGAAAGAGTACGGACAGGTATCAGAGAATTGGACCGTGTTCTGGGAGGTGGGATCGTACAGGGTTCTCTTGTGCTTGTAGGCGGCGATCCGGGTATCGGAAAATCGACGCTGCTTTTGCAGGTGTGCCAGAGGCTCTCCGATATGGATAAGAAGATATTGTATATCTCCGGAGAAGAATCGCTCAGGCAGATCAAACTTCGTGCTAACCGTATGGGCGAATTTAAAGATACGCTGTCGCTGCTCTGTGAGACGAATCTGGATATTATCCGGGGCGTGATCGAGCAGTATAAACCACAGATGGCAGTGATTGATTCTATCCAGACAATGTATAGCGAAGAGGTGGCATCGGCGCCGGGGAGTGTATCTCAGGTGAGGGAATCTACGAATGTCCTGATGCAGCTTGCCAAGGGGATGAATATCTCTGTATTTATCGTCGGGCATGTGACGAAGGAAGGAACGGTTGCAGGGCCGAGGGTGTTAGAGCACATGGTGGATACGGTGCTTTATTTTGAAGGGGACAGACACGCTTCCTACCGTATCCTGCGGGGAGTGAAGAACCGGTTCGGTTCGACGAATGAGATCGGCGTGTTCGAGATGCAAAAGAGAGGTCTAGCAGAAGTGGAGAATCCGTCGGAGTTCATGCTGAGCGGAAAACCAGAGCATGCGTCGGGGTCTGTAGTTGCGTGTGCGATGGAGGGAACAAGGCCTATGCTCATGGAGATTCAGGCATTGGTCTGCCGAAGTAGCTTTGGGATGCCGAGGCGTACAGCAGCAGGACTTGATTATAACCGGGTGAATCTTTTGATGGCGGTTCTCGAAAAGCGCCTGGGGCTTCCTCTTTCCAACTATGATGCCTATGTGAATATTGCCGGCGGAATCAGGCTGAGTGAACCCGCCGCTGATCTTGGAATTGTTATGGCTATTGCTTCAAGCTATAAGAACAAACCTGTCGCTGAGGATACGATTGTGTTCGGAGAGGTGGGTCTAAGCGGAGAGATCCGGGCAGTTACTATGCCGGAACAGCGGGTGGCAGAGGCTAAAAAGCTGGGATATAAGACCTGCATTATTCCGGAGGTGTCATTGAAAGCGGTGGGAAAGGAACCGGGGATAGAAGTGATCGGCGTAAAGTCTGTGAATCAGGCGATAAATTATCTGGTATGACGAGTATGAAACAGCATTTTTAGAAACTATTTGCGGCCAATACATCGGGAGGGCAGATGCTGACAGGAGAAATGTCAATGTCTGCCCTCCCGGTGCGGCTGTTTATGTCTGTTATGATAATGTCTATCTGTTCTCCAGTAATTTATCAATACTTACCAGTTTGACGCAGAGAATGAATATGGTTCCGGCAAGCTCAAGTTCCTCGAGCGTCGGGTAGGACGGAGCGATACGGATATTGCTGTCTTTCGGATCCCTGCCGTATGGGAAAGTGGCGCCTGCATCGGTCATAACAAGACCGGCTTCTTTTGCTTTTGCCACTATTTTTTTTGCACATCCTTCCATAGAATCAAAGGAGATAAAATATCCGCCTCTGGGGGCGAGCCATGAGCCGATTCCCAGACCGCCGAGTTCTTTCTCGAGAGAGGAAAGCACGGTATCAAATTTGGGGCGCATGATGGCTGCATGACGTTTCATATGATTGACCATGCCGGAAATATCTCCGAAAAACCTGGCATGCCGTAACTGATTTACTTTATCGTGGCCAATCGTCTGGATGCGCATCTGCCGGCGGATCTCTTTTAAGTTATCATCGGATGCTGCGATTGCTGCGATACCGGAGCCTGGGAAGCTGATTTTGGATGTGGAGGAAAATTTGTAAACCATGTTCGGGTTTCCTTCTTTTTTACATTCCATCAGAATCTCAATCAGGTAGTCCTGCTTGTCATCATATAAATGATGGATGCCATATGCGTTATCCCAGAAGATTCGGAAATCTTCCGCGGCCGGTTTCAATGCGGCAAAACGGTGTACGGTTTCATCGGAATAGGTTATTCCCTGAGGATTCGAATACTTTGGCACGCACCATATACCTTTGAT
>CATLEM010000082.1 GCA_949916155.1 uncultured Dorea sp. | reverse complement strand
AGGCGTTGGAATCTGAGTCATGGCTTTGTAATAGATTTCTGCAAGAGGACGGTTTACTTTCATCTCTTTGCAGCATTTGACCAGTTCGATATCGACAGTTGTCCCGGTCATCAGGGCAGCGCCTCTGGCGCAGTTATCAACCCTTCTGCTTGCGTCCTCTGTGCGGGAACGCTTGCTGGAACGGATAAAGTAATTGGTCTTTGCGAGATCCGGGACGACATTTGCCGGAATATGGTTATCGATATAGGCGTAATGCATCCGCACATCTTCCGGTACATGTTCCCGGAGATAGTTGACTCCGATATTCATAAGTTCCGCGGCATCCAGAGCGCTGCGGCCTTCGGCCGGCGATTTGGATGCGTGGGCGCTTATGCCGTGGAAAGTATAGTTTTTAATATCCTGTGACTGCCAGATATCATTGCTGATACGGTTCCGGTCAAAAGGATGCCATGTAACTGCCATGTCCAGATCGTTAAAAACCCCGGCTTTATCCATCACGATCTTTCCTGACATGATCTCTTCTGCCGGACAGCCGTATACCCGAAGTGTCCCTGAGGCTTTGGAACTTTCCATATCAGCTTTCAGCGCGCATGCGGCCGCGCACACGGCTGTTCCAAGCAGATTATGCCCGCAGGCATGCCCGACGCCCGCAAGTGCATCGTATTCAGCGAGAAATCCGATCACGGGCGATCCGTTCCCCCACTCCGCGGTAAAAGCAGTATCGATCCCGGCGGTTCCTTTAGAGACCAAAAAACCGTGATCTTTCAGATAATCTGCAAGATACCGGGAGGATAAGACCTCTTCATAGGCAAGTTCCGGATGATGAAAGAGATAGTCGGCAGTCTTAACCAGTTCTTCCTGGTGTTCTTTTAACCAGCCGGCGATGACTGTATTTTTTACCTGTAAATGCTCCATTACAAATCCTTTCTGAACTTTCTGAATATAGACGAGTAAAAGATTTCCGCAAAAACCGCAGGGTATTTTAGAACAATGCGGGATCTGTTTCATCCAGTACGTTAAGATACTCTTCCCCAAAGGTGTCTGCGTATTCTTTTAATGCCAGTTCAACCGCCTTTTCCCCGTCTTCTCCCAAAGTTTCGGTCAGCACGCTGCTTAATGTGTACTTTAAGTGGGCGGTATGAAAATTAAAGTCTTTCATGCAGGAACTTCCCAGCTCCTTTTTCTTTTCTGCAAGCGCCGTTACTTCTTCTAAAGACAACGGATGCCCCCAGTCAAATTCGCAGCGCTTGCCGCCAAAGCTTAAAGAGACAGCGGTAGGCGTACAGACGAAATCAGGACGGAATCCCTGATAGACGGCGTTATCGACATTTACACAGTAATATTTTCCGTATTTTATGATGTTGTGCTTTTTCCAGGCGTCGCACCATGCGCATTTTGCGATGTATGTCTGAAATGTCGGCTCTGTACGGAGCTGTCCGAACTCCATCTGTCCGTCATAATCAGGCTTCCATTCACCGTAGGCCTGACTGGTCATGGTTGTTAATTCGTCGCCGTGCGAGAGGGCGTTGGCTGCCATACGGGCGCCCCTCTCTCTGCCGTACTTTGTCATGCCCTGAAGGATGGCTTCTTTTCCTTTTTCGCCGCTGAGTTCTATGGCGTGTTTCGCAAGAAACGCGAACATCATGGCATGATGTTCTATTTTACAGTTTACCGGATGTTTTTCCATAATTTTCACTCCTGATATTCATTACAATTAAATAGTCTTCCGAACTGATTATACTATATTTTTCTTCTAAATGCATTATTTTGGCGCAAAAGGCATGCATAAAGACAGAAGAAATGCAAATAGTAACGAAAGAAAGAGGTGTACTATGAGTAATAGGTTAAAAGATGAAAAGAGCCCGTATCTTTTGCAGCACGCAGAGAATCCGGTTGACTGGTATCCATGGTGCCGGGAAGCTTTCCGGCGGGCGGAGTCAGAAGATAAGCCTGTATTTTTAAGTATCGGTTACAGTACGTGTCACTGGTGCCATGTGATGGAGCGGGAGTGTTTTGAAAATGAGGAGATTGCGGATATTCTGAACAAATATTTTGTATCGGTTAAGGTGGACCGGGAGGAGCGTCCTGATATTGACAGTGTGTATATGTCAGTCTGCCAGACGCTTACCGGGAGCGGCGGGTGGCCGATGAGTATCTTTATGACGCCCCTTCAAAAACCGTTTTTTGCGGGGACATATTTCCCGCCGAAGCCGGACCGGGGAATGATGGGATTTGAAGAACTGCTTCTGGCGATTGCGCATAAATGGCAGCAGGACAAAGAAGGACTGATCCGGTCGGCGGACGAGATCCTTTCCCGTATCATAGATGTACCGCAGGAGGAAGTATCGGATGATATCGATAAAGAACTCCCGGAGAAAGCGGCGAAGCTTCTTTTTGAAAGTTTTGATCCGGTAAACGGAGGATTTGGGGAAGCACCCAAATTTCCCATGCCTTTTAATCTGATCTTTCTGACACTGTATTCGAAGTATTCCGTGACGAAAGGGCATATGCATACATTTTCCTGTAATGAGGAAGGGGGCTGCTCATTGGACTATGAGGAATCTGTATTCCGGCAGGTAGAGATTACTCTGGAAAAAATGCGCCGGGGCGGGATTTTTGATCATATCGGTTACGGGTTTTCACGCTACGCGACAGATGAACGCTTTCTGATCCCCCATTTTGAGAAAATGCTGTATGACAATGCCCTGCTGATCATCGCGTATGTAACAGCTTATGAGGTTTCAAAAGAGGACATGTTTTTAGATACGGCAAAAAAGACGGCGGAGTATATCCTGCGCGAGATGACAGGCCCTGACGGAGAGTTCTATTCTGCGCAGGATGCGGACAGCGAGGGGGAGGAAGGAAAATATTACGTCTATAGCTATGGAGAGGTCTGCAAAGTGTTGGGCGGAGAGAGAGGAAAGCGGTTCTGCGAATACTTCGGGATTACGAAGAAAGGGAACTTTGAAGGCAGGAATATCCCAAACTTGCTGAACGGCCGCTGTATACGCGATAATTTTACGGAAGAAAAAAGGATTCTTTTTGAGTACCGCGTCTTAAGAACAAAGCTCCATGTGGACGATAAGGTGCTTACCATGTGGAATTCCCTGATGATCAGCGCTCTTTCCGGCCTGTATAAAGCGACGGGAAAAGAACTGTATATGCTGGCGGCAAAAAGGGCGCAGGAATTTATAGAGAAGCATCTGTTCGAAGACGGCGTACTTTATGTAAGCTGCAGGGGAGAAAGAGGGATGGTTAAAGGGTTTTTGGACGATTACGCCTGTTATGGCGCGGCTTTGATAGATCTGTACGAGGTTTCTTCCTGCGGAGAATATCTAAAGCGCGCGAAACAAATCTGCGATGAAGCAGAAAGACAGTTTTCAGATGAAAGAAACGGAGGATATTTTTTGTGCGGCTCACAAAATAGCAGGCTGATCACAAAACCGAAGGAAGTATATGACAATGCGCTTCCGAGCGGGAACTCGGTTATGGCGTATTGCCTTGTGAAACTATCGCAGATTACCGGTGAAGACATTTATAAGGAAAGGGCAAAAAAACAACTCGCGTATATGTCCGGAGAGGCAAAGCATTATCCGGCAGGATGCTGTATGTTTTTGATTGCGCTGCTTTTGTATCTGCATCCACCGAAGAGGTATTCCGCGAGCCGTGCCATTATGCAGGGGCAATCTGACAGATTATAGATAGCCCCCGTCGACCCCGATCACCTGCCCGTTCATGTATTCCGGCGCATTTGCGATATCCCAGATCACTTTGGCAATCTCGTCCGGGGTACCGAAGCGTCCTGCAGGGATGTCATCTTCTAACGTATGCCGTTCCTCTGCGGTAAGCTGGCTGTTCATCATGGTATCGATCACTCCGCAGGCGACGGCATTTACCTGGATATTGCTTGGTGCAAGCTCCTTTGCCAGTGCCCGGGTAAGCCCGCATACTCCTGCCTTGGAAGCAGAGTAGGCCGCCTCGCAGGAGGCTCCCGATACGCCCCACATGGATGAGACATTGATGATCCGTCCTTGTTTTTCTGAAACCATTCCCGGGATAGCGGCGCGGCAGCAATAAAAAACAGAAGAAAGATTCGTCTGTATAACTTTTTCCCATGCTTTGTCGCTCATCTCGCTCAACAGCCCGATGTGGGAAATACCCGCATTGTTTATCAGAACATCAAGCCGTGAGCAGGCGCTGCCGATCCTCTTGAACATCTCTCTCACATCATCCGGATTCCCTGCATCTCCCATCACAATCTCGCAGGAACCCAACCCTGCAAAATCGATTTCTTCTTTTACAGTTTTAATCTCCGCTGCAGAACGGCAGCAGTTTAGAAAAACATGATATCCGTTTTTGGAAAAAAGAAGAGCCGTACTCCGTCCGATTCCCCGTGACGCGCCTGTGACCAAGACATATTTTCTCATATCAAAACCTCCGTCCTGTCATACTTTATTTTGGAAGCTGAAAAAAATAAATAAAGTATAAAATTTGTCTAAATGTGCAATTAAATCGGTTATTTCTGTTGATTATTATACACTACAATCATTGATATTTGAAGTTTCAGGTGCTATTATTTACATATTAGTTTTTCGGGAAAATACATACAAAAAGGAGTTATCCAATGCTTTCAAAGTTCAGTGTAAAAAAACCGTATACTGTTGTGGTTGGAGTTGTTCTGATCATCATACTGGGTGTCGTTTCATTTACAAGGATGACCGTAGATCTGCTCCCCAGCATGAATATGCCATACGCGATCGTAATGACTACTTATCCGGGAGCCAGTCCGGAGGAGGTAGAAGAAATTGTGACAAAATCCGTAGAGCAGACGATGGCAACGGTCAGCAATATTAAAGATATTATGTCTGTGTCCAGTGAAAATGCGTCTACAGTAGTTCTGGAGTTTGAGCAGACAGCAAATATGGATTCTGTGACGATAGAGATGCGGGAAAGCCTCGATCAGATCAAAGGCTTTTGGCCGGACGAGGTGACGAATCCGATGATCATCAAGCTGAATCCGGATATGATGCCGGTGCTTGTGGCGGCAGTGAGTGCAAAGGGAAGCAGCACTTCCCAGGTCAGCAAGACTATTGAAGATGAGGTAATACCGGAGATTGAAAGCGTAGAAGGCGTTGCGTCAGTATCAGTGACAGGAAATATCGAGGAGACTGTCGAGATCACGCTGAACGAGAACAGGATAGATGATGTGGGCGATGACATCAAGGCGGAGATGAAAAAACAGCTTGATGATGCCAAAAGTGCTCTCAATAAGGCGAAAAAGCAGGTAAAGAGCGGAAAGAGCGCGCTGGAATCCGGGAAAAAGAAGGCGGCTTCCGGTATGGAAAAAGCAGAATCACAGGTGTCGGTTAAGAGCGAAGAGCTAAAGCAGGCACAGCTTGAGCTGAAAGAGAAAAAGGCGGAACTCAATGTGCAGGAGACGCAGTTAAATCAGAGCCTTGCGCTTGTTCAGACAGGCAAAAAGGAGGCGCAGCTCCAGCTTGACAATCTGACGCAGGCAAAAAGCGCTTATGATAAACTGAAAGAGCAGTATGAATCCATACCGGACGGAACGCCCGGCAAAGAAGAACTGGAAAAGCAGCTTGTCCAGATGGAAGAGGCGTTAAAAAATTATGATACGACATACAAGACGCTGACGGATACGATCGCACAGCTTGATACGCAGGAAAAGCAGCTTTTAGAAGCGCAGGCGCAGATGAGCACAGGGAAGGAGCAGCTTAACAAAGTAGAAAAGCAGGTGAATGACGGTGCGCTGTCTCTTGCGCAGGCACGGGGAAAGCTTGCATCGGCACAGCTTCAGGCAGCGGTTGGCATAGGAGAAGGCGCAGCGCAGCTTGCGGCAGGAGAATCGGCGCTGAAGATGCAGGAGGAGCAGCTTAAGTCAGCGGAAAAGGAGACAGAAAACAGCGTAAAAGTAGAGGATATTCTGTCAGTAGATACGATTAAGACGATGCTTTCCGCACAGAATTTCAGCATGCCTGCAGGATATGTTGAGGAGGACGGAATAGATTATCTTGTGCGTGTCGGTGAGAAATTCAAAAGCCTTAAAGAACTTAAGAATCTCACTTTGCTTGATATGAAGGGGATCGATCCGGTCAGGCTCAAGGATGTTGCTTCAGTAGAACTTATGAATGATGCGGATGAGACCTATGCGAAGATCAACGGGAAACCAGGGCTTATGCTGACTGTGCAGAAGCAGACAGGATATTCTACAGGAGATGTGAGCGACAGAGTTTTAGAGAGATTTGAGCAGATACGCAAAGATCATGAGGATATCCATTCGGTAACGTTGATGGACCAGGGTGTTTACATAGACATGATCGTTAATTCTGTCCTCCAGAATCTTCTTTACGGGGCGGTGCTTGCAATATTGATCCTGCTTGTATTTTTGACAAGCGTACGCTCTACGCTTGTCATCGCATGCTCTATTCCGATCAGTATCATGACAGCTTTGGTAGCGATGTATTTTACTGGGATCACACTGAATATCATCTCGCTGTCGGGGCTGGCTCTTGGTGTCGGTATGTTGGTGGATAACTCGATCGTTGTCATCGAGAACATTTACCGTATGAGAAATGAGGAGGGTGCGTCGGCCAAAAAGGCGGCGATGTACGGCGCGCATCAGGTGAGCGGGGCGATCATGGCATCCACGCTTACAACAATATGCGTATTTCTTCCAATTGTATTTACTCAGGGGATCACAAGGCAGCTGTTTGTGGATATGGGACTTACGATAGCTTACTCGCTTCTTGCGAGTCTCCTGGTTGCCCTTACTGTAGTACCTATGATGTCAGCGGGATTGCTCAGGCGGACAAATCAGAAAGAAAGTAAACTTTTTGTGAACATTAAAGAAGTATATGGAAAAGTTCTGGCAAAGGCATTAAAATTAAAAGTGTTAGTATTACTTGGAGCGTTTGCATTATTTGTAGGAAGCGCTGCTTTGGCAGTGTCTAACGGGACGGAATTTATGCCGCAGATGGAAAGTACGCAGATCAGTATGACGCTGGAGACAGAGAAGGGTACGAGTCTTGAAGATACCGCGAAAGAGGCGGACAAGGTGATGGATATCCTAGGCGGGATAGAAGATATTGAAGATGTAGGAGCACTTGTATCCGCTTCAGATATGATGGGGACACAGGTAGAGACCAATGTTATTTCTTTCTATGCGATCACAAAGGAGAATCCGTCTCTTTCGAATAAAGAGCTCCAGAAAGAGATTGAAAGATCAACGAAGGATATCCAGGGGGAACTGACAGTTCACATGTCTGATATGGACATGAGCGCTCTTGGAAGCTCCGGTATCAATGTAGAGATACGGGGAAAGGATTTGGACAGACTGCAGGAGATCTCGAAGGATATCAAAAAGATTGTGGCAGATACAAAGGGGACGCAGAATGTATCTGACGGAACGGAGGATAATACAGAGGAACTTCGTATCGTAGTCAATAAAGCCAAAGCAACAAAACAGGGTCTTACCGTTGCGCAGGTTTACCAGGAACTTCACAGCAGGATCGCGGAGCCTTCATCAGCGATGACGCTGGGAACAGACACCCGGGATTATGATGTGTATGTGAGGGATGATGAGAACGAGACGCTGACAAGAGATGATATCCGCAGGATGAAGTTTACCGTGACAAAGCAGGATGGGACGTCAAAGAAAGTGAAGTTATCCAGTGTGGCGGATTTTGTGGATACATCAAGTCTACAGTCTATCAATCGGAAGGCGCAGACAAGATATATGTCAGTGACAGCAGAGATCAAAGAGGGCGACAATATCGGGCTGGTCAGCAACCGGGTGAAAAAAGCGCTTAAGGCTTATGATGTTCCGGAAGGTTACGAGGTGGAGATGACAGGAGAAGATGAGACTATAAATGAGGCGATGACAGAACTTTTCAAGATGCTGGCTCTGGCGCTCGTATTCATGTATCTGATCATGGTAGCACAGTTCCAGTCGCTGCGCTCGCCGTTCATCATTATGTTTACCGTTCCTCTTGCGTTCACCGGAGGGTTTTTGGCGCTATGGATCGCGGATATGCCGGTCAGTGTCATTGCCATGGTTGGTTTTGTCATGCTGTCAGGTATCATTGTCAATAACGGAATTGTGTTTATTGATTATACAAATCAGCTTATCGGAGAGGGTAAACCAAAGAAAGCGGCACTGGTGGAAGCAGGAAAGACGAGGCTTAGGCCTATTGTCATGACGGCGCTGACGACAATACTTGGATTGTGTACGATGGCGGTAGGAGTCGGCATGGGTTCAGATATGGTTCAGCCCATGGCGGTCGTAACTATCGGAGGCCTGATATATGGAACGATATTGACACTGATCGTTGTTCCGTGTATCTTTGATTTGTTTCACAGAAAGGAGAAAGCGAGGCTGAGAGAGCGAATAGAAAAGGGAGAATAAGGTGACAGTCTGGAGAATTAGAAGATATATAGTGAGGCAGCATGGGTATGAAACGAGGACTGGAAATGTCAGAAGAGGAGATTAGAATGATTAAAAAAGCCAGGGAATTTGCGGCGAAGGCGCATGAGGGCCAGTTCCGCAAGGGGACGGACAGGCCGTATATTGTGCATCCGATCGAAGTTGGGGAGATTGTGTCATCTATGACGGAGGATGCTGAGGTTATCAGCGCCGCTTTGCTGCATGATACGATTGAAGATTGCGCACATGTGTCGAAGATGTTATTGGCGCAGGAGTTTTCAGAGCGTGTGGCGGACATGGTTGCGCAGGAGAGCGAGGATAAGTCCAAGACATGGATGGAGCGCAAACAGTCAACCATTGATCATATTAAGAATGCGCCCCATGAGGTAAAGCTGATCTGCCTTGCGGATAAGCTGTCCAATATTCGCGACATCGACAGAGATTATCCGGTTTTAGGGGATGAATTGTGGAACAGATTCCGCATGAAGGACAAGGATACGATAGGATGGTATTATAAGGGTGTCAGAGATTCTCTTGGGGACTCTTTGGGCCAGATGGAGCCTTACGAGGAATATTGTATGCTGATCAAGAAGAACTTTGGGTAAATGCGGCGTCACGGGGCAGACCAACTTCTGCTCCCGGTGTCATTTATTCCCGCGAAGCAACGAGCCAGGCAGCCATGCTTGCATGGATATTTGACTTTATAGTAAGAAAGGAAGAAGAATTATGAACCAGAATGTAAGAGATTATATTACCGGAAAGGTGAATGAACTGATCAATGCGGCATCTTGCAGTGCTGAAGCGAAAGCTGCTGCGGAGAGCTGGCTTGCGGCAGCCGGGACGGATAAGGAGGCAGAGGAGACAAAGAATCTGATCGCAGAACTGGAAGAAGATATTATGCCTGTTGATACGCTGATTGCTTTTGCCGGTTCAGAAGCAGGTGCAAAAGTGTTCGGTGAAGAGATAGCAAAGAATGTGGCTGCTCATGGAGAAGAGATTAAGGCGGCAGGAGCAAAGTACTGTGACTGCCCGGCATGTGCGGCATGCGCGGCAATCCTTGAAAAGAAGAGTGAGATGCTCTAAAAACAAACAAATTATATAAACATTGAGATAGATGAAGAACCACTCTGTTCATAACAGAGTGGTTCTTATAATGAAGGGAGCGGTGATGATGATAAAAAGCAATGAAAATCGTACTAAAATTTTATTTTTATGTATAGCTGCAATATGTATATGTACGGTACTTGTCATAACAGCTATCATCAGACAAAAGACGGAGACTACCCCGGAAATTTTCGAATATACGGCATTGGGTGACAGTATTCCTAACGGATATATTGTTTCAGAGGATGACAGCATGAAAAGCTATCCGTGTCTGTTAGCAGAAGATATAGAAAAGACAGAGGAAATTCCGGTCAATCTTTCAGAATATACAAAAAACGGCCTCACAACAGATGGATTGTGCGAGAAGTATCTATCTGACGCAGAAGTTCAGGAGGATTTAAAAAAGGCGGATCTGATTACCGTGACGATAGGTGCGAATGACCTTTTGAATAAGTTCCGAAAACTGTATCAGGAGATCTTTGAAGAAGATGCACAGGTTCGGGATATAGAGACGGTTTTGAAAGTGATCAGGGAAAAGACTGCGGATAATCCAGGGCTTTTAGCTGAGGCGGCAGAGATGATATACAGATGGGATTGTGAAAACTTTGAGAAGGGCTGGAAGAAAGCGATGGAAAGCATCAGCCGGAATCAGAAGGAAGACGCTCAGGTGATCGTAACTACGATATACAATCCTGTCGGGGCGATAGAAGCGTCAGGCATATTATATCAGGTGATTGGAGGAGTCATCGATCAGATGAATCGTATTATTACTGAAAATGCAAAATTGTACGGATATCAGACAGCGGACCTGTCCGGAGCCGTGACGGAAGAGAAACTGCAGCCGGACAGACTGCACCCCAATCAGCAGGGGCAGCAGATGATCATGGAAAAAATCATGGAAAAATATCAGAAAAAACAGGAGATAGATAAGCAAGCAGGTTATCTTTGTCAATTGCATTTATCTCTGTTTTCATGTAAAATATTTAGATAAGCAGAGGAGCTTAATATTTTGGGAAGTGAAGCTATGTCAGAGATACGCAAACGGATTGTTTTTCATGGACGGGTACAGGGAGTCGGTTTTCGCTATACAGCAAAATATATGGCACAGTCAATGGGACTTACCGGGTGGGTGAAAAATGAATATGACGGTACGGTCCTTATGGAGGTTCAGGGGCGGGAACTTTTGATCTTCAAATTGATGGAAAGGCTTAACAGCGGCAGGTATATCGAGATCAGCTGGATTGATTCAAAAGATATCCCCGCAAAAGAAGAGAGAGGTTTCCGGATAAGATAAAAATTGGAGAAAAGTTATGGGAAATGGAATGGGAAAGAAAAGCGTAAAAAGCAGGATAGTATCTGCCGCATGGCAGTTGTTTTATGAAAAGGGATATAATGGGACTACCGTAGACGAGATTATCGAATTATCAGGAACTTCGAAGGGGTCCTTTTATTATTATTTTGATACGAAAGACGAGCTTCTTAATACGCTGTCTCTTGTTCTGGATGAGTACTATGAAGAACTGGACCATGAGATGGAGGAGGATATGAACAGTTTTGATAAGCTGATGCATATCAACTACATGGCGCATACGATGATGGAGGAAAAGATCAGCATAGACCTACTGTCATCCCTGTATTCAACGCAGTTGGTTGCTGCGGGGCAGAGAAGACTTTTAGATCAGAACCGTCATTATTATAAACTGGTGACAAGGATTGTAGAAGAGGGACAAAAAAAAGGAGAGATCCGCGATGAAAGATCAGTCAGCGATATCGTACATTATTATGCAATGTGTGAACGT
>CATLEM010000081.1 GCA_949916155.1 uncultured Dorea sp. | reverse complement strand
GATCTCGATGATCGTGCTGATGATGGAGTTATAGTAGGATTCCTTATCGGAAACCTCGGCCTTCTCCGTGATCAGCTCCTCGATCACGTACGCGAATTCCGGCGGCAGGGCTTTCCTCACCTTGGAGCGGGTGTACTTGCTGGCTGTGCATTTGCACACTTCGATCAGACGGTACAAGGTGATCTTATACCAGTCCTCCATATTGTCCTCCGTCTTCTTGATCCGTGCCATCATCTCCTTCGGGTAATAGATCAGCGTTGCCAGCGTCTGCTTATCCTTGTTAGTCAGCGTATTGCCGAACACCTCGTCTATCTTGCGCCGCACTGCCCCGGAGCCGTTCTTCAGGACATGGGAAAATGCCTCGTATTCCCCGTGGATATCCGTGATAAAATGCTCCGTCCCCTTCGGCAGGTTTAAGATCGACTGCAGATTGATGATCTCTGTTGACGCCCTGGCTATTGTCGGGTACAGCTCGGACAGGCGTTCTAAGTAGCGTGCCTCCAAATCTTTCATAATTTTTCCTCCCAAATTCTTTTGTGTATTTTGTATCTTCAGGACGTAATCAGTTCAATATATCTTTCGCTCCGAGGCTGACGCTTAACCTCCGCTCCAGATATATTGAACTGATTCCTGTTCTTCGATAAATGTGACATGCCAAAAAAATTGGTATTCAGTCTGCGCATTTAGCTTGTTATCCTAAAATCGAATCACATCGGACATGTCGTAGCGGCCGGCTGGTTTGCCGGATAAATATTTGGCAGCTTCTATAGCTCCTTTGGCGAAGACGCTGCGGGAGTAGGCGGTGTGCTTGAATTCGATCACCTCGTCTACGCCGGCAAAAAGCACCTCGTGCTCGCCTACGATGGTGCCGCCGCGCACTGCAGATATGCCGATCTCTGTCCGGCTTCGTTTTCTGCGTCCCTGGCTGCGGTCGTAGGTGTAGCCGTAAGGCTCCTCGAGCGCCTCGTTGATAGAGTCGGCAAGGGCTATCGCTGTGCCGCTTGGCGCGTCAAGCTTCTGGTTGTGGTGCTTTTCCACGATCTCCATATCGTAGCCTGCCGGTGCAAGCACCTTCGCGGCATCTTTTAAAAGCTTTAAGAGAAGGTTTATGCCCATGGACATATTGGCGGACTTAAGGACCGCCGTCTCTTTGGCGCTCTCCTCTACTTTCTTAAGCTGCTCTTCGGAAAACCCGGTAGAACAGAGCACTACCGGAAGCTTTTTTGCCGCACAGTAGTCGAGCAGCGCGTCCGCCGCTCCCGCGTTGGAAAAGTCGATG
Organism: uncultured Dorea sp.; assembly: GCA_949916155.1. Lineage (GTDB taxonomy): Bacteria > Bacillota > Clostridia > Lachnospirales > Lachnospiraceae > MD308. The sequence goes on along the minus strand of CATLEM010000081.1, from coordinate 10,129 downwards.
ACGACATCCGCCTCCACATCGCATGCCCAGATCTGTTCAAACACCGGGTAATCATTGGCAACACCTGTGTAGGTATCCACGCCCGCCACTATCTCTATCGCTTCATCCTCTTTCACCAGACCGGTGATGACGCGGCCCATCCTTCCGTTGCATCCATGCATGATCGCACGTACCATAATCAATATCCTCCTTTGTTATCAACCTATTAGATACCAGGACGGAAAATGCCCCGTCCCCTTCGGCTTTCCGTTTTCCCAACGGAAAACAGAAGGATATCACACACCCTGTAAAAAGGCCATGATATCCTTCCAAATCTTTCACCTCATTACGCCATCAGGATTCCGAAATCCCTCATCGCTTTACTAAGCGCCTTTTCATGCTCCGCCGTAAGTTCCGTCAGCGGCATACGCAAGGGTCCGCAGTCCAGTCCCATAAGCGACATCGCTTTCTTTACCGGAATCGGATTCACCTCACAGAATAACTGTTCGATAAGCGGCAGTGCGCGAAGCTGCAGATCGCGGCTTCCGGCAACATCACCCGAGAAAAACCTTTCACAAATATCATGAGTCTCCTGCGGGGCAACGTTAGACAGAACGGAGATCACGCCCTTTCCTCCAAGCGAAAGGAGCGGTACGATCTGATCGTCGTTACCGGAATAAAGATCGATATTCCCGTCAGTCATCTCCATGATCTTCGCCACCTGGGAGATATTCCCCGAGGCTTCCTTGATCCCTACAATATTATCCACACCTTTAACCAGCGCGGCGGCAGTGGCCGGCTCGATATTGCACCCTGTCCTGCTGGCAACGCTGTACATGATGATAGGCGCCTTCACTTCCTTCGCCACTGCTGTATAATGGGCGGCAAGCCCCGCCTGCGTCGCTTTATTATAGTAAGGAGTCACCAAAAGAAGTCCGTCTGCGCCGTACTCTGACGCTTCCTTTGACATGTCTACTGCTGTCTTTGTGCAGTTTGAACCTGTCCCCGCAATAACCGGAATCCTGCCTTTTGCCCTGTCGATCGTAAACTTTACACACTCAATGTGCTCCTCTTCCGTCATCGTCGCGGATTCCCCTGTAGTTCCGCAGATGATAATACTGTCTGTACCGTGACTGCAATGATAATCAATCAGCTCATCCAGCCTGTCATAATTGATACTCTCATCCTTATTAAATGGTGTGACAATTGCCACCCCGGCTCCTGTAAAAATCGCCATCATGCTCCTCCTGATATTATATAGGTATATTCCACATATCCGTTATCTGTATTCACATCTAACATACAGAAATTCTATCATCAATCAAACATGATGTCAATGAAGTCATCCAAGTTTTATCAAAGCGTTTTCTGGTGCAATCCGCCGGCGCTTTACTCATCCATACATTCCAACTTGCTGACGGACACTTCATAGGCCGTCCGCTTCTCTGTCTCCGTCTCGGAAAGTTTTTTCACATATTCTCTGCTCTGGATACGCCCGAGTACCTGAACATGTTCCCCTACCTCAAATGCAGAGGCAAATCTTGCATTTCTTCCCCAACAGATACATGGAATATAATCAGACTTCCCGTAAGGGCGGTTCACTGCCAGCAGAAGATCTGCGATCTCCCTTCCGAGCGGGGTCTTCCGATAGATCGGCAGCTTGCATATGTAGCCGTCCAGCAGAATATTATTTGTCTTGGCACCATCCAGCTCCTCCTCGATAAACGACACTTCTCTTGCGAATACAGATAATACAAGCCTGTTCTTTTGTTCATCGTGCCGGTTATACGAGCGGAACTGACCGCTTACCATGAGAAACTCTCCCCTGTAATCACATTCCACGTCGATGAGCCTCTCAGAGATCATGACCGGAATGGTATCCACAGAATTGCTGAGCCTTTTCACACTCACATCCACCATGTAAAAGCCTTCTCCGAATACTTCGTGGCTGAACACAAATGTGGACACAATTTCTCCCATAATGGTTACCTGATTGTTTTCAATAATCTTATCTGACATAAATTTTCTCCCTTCTCCAATCGTATTTTCCATCCATATAATTTATGAGCGAAGCCAGCAGATTAGAACCATTTTTCCAGACAATCGCAGGACACGGTTCGACGGCATTTTTCGCCTTTTAAAACAACTACTTGTAAATTTCAGAAAATGTGTTAAACTATTGAGGTTGTAACTTAGATTATATTTTAATAGGAAATAAAGGTGGAATCCATATGAAGACAAAACGCGAAGATATCCGTAATATTGCAATTATTGCCCATGTTGACCACGGCAAGACGACTCTTGTAGACGAGCTTCTGAAGCAAAGCGGCGTATTCCGGGAAAATCAGGAAGTAGCCGAGCGCGTCATGGACTCGAATGACATCGAAAGAGAACGCGGTATCACCATCCTTTCAAAAAACACGGCCGTCTACTACAAAGGAACAAAGATCAACATCGTCGATACCCCGGGACACGCAGATTTCGGCGGTGAGGTGGAGCGTGTGCTCAAGATGGTAAACGGCGTCATCCTCGTTGTGGACGCTTTTGAGGGCGCCATGCCCCAGACAAAATTCGTACTCAGAAAGGCACTGGAGTTAAGCCTTCCGGTCATTGTCTGCATCAATAAGATCGACCGCCCGGAGGCACGCCCTGATGAGGTTATCGACGAAGTGCTGGAGCTTTTCATGGACCTTGACGCATCGGACGAGCAGTTAGACTGTCCGTTCGTGTACGCTTCTGCGAAATCAGGCGTAGCTGTTCTTGACCTGACTGATGAGGAGCGGGATATGAAACCGCTCTTTGAGACGATCCTTGACTATATCCCGGCTCCAGAAGGGGACCCGGACGCGGATACACAGGTTCTGATCAGTACCATCGACTACAATGAATATGTCGGACGCATCGGCGTCGGAAAGGTAGATAACGGCACGATAAAAGTAGGCATGGATGCCGTCGTCGTGAATGAACACAACCCGGAACGCCAGGAAAAAGTGCGCATCAGCAAGCTATATGAATTCGACGGCCTGAATAAGGCGGAGGTAAAAGAAGCCGGTATCGGCTCCATCGTTGCCATCTCCGGCATCGCTGATATCTCCATCGGCGACACCATCTGCGGCGCAGAAAATCCGAAGGCCATCCCGTTCCAGAAGATCTCCGAGCCAACCATCGCCATGCAGTTTATCGTCAACGACAGCCCATTTGCCGGACAGGAGGGAAGATACGTTACCTCCCGCCATTTAAGAGACCGGCTGCTGCGTGAGCTCAACACGGACGTAAGCCTCCGGGTGGAAGAGTCTGACAGCACAGACAGCTTCAAAGTATCCGGCCGCGGGGAACTGCACCTTTCCGTCCTCATCGAGAACATGCGCAGAGAGGGATACGAATTTGCCGTCAGCAAAGCAGAAGTCCTCTATAAAAATGATGAGAACGGCAAGCTCTTAGAACCCATGGAGACAGCCTACGTAGACGTGCCTGAGGAATTCACCGGGACGGTCATCGACAAACTGAGCCAGCGCAAAGGTGAGCTTCGGAATATGGGCACGGCAAGCGGCGGCTACACAAGACTTGAGTTTTCCATCCCCTCCCGCGGCCTTATCGGCTACCGGGGCGAATTTATGACCGACACAAAAGGAAACGGTATCATGAATACGGCTTTCGACGGCTACGCTCCCTACAAAGGCGACATCCAGTACCGCAAGCAAGGCTCCCTTATCGCTTTCGAGACAGGAGAGTCCGTCACTTACGGCCTGTTCCAGGCACAGGAGAGGGGCATACTTTTCCTGGGCGCCGGAGAAAAAGTATATTCCGGCATGGTCATCGGAGAGAATGCCAAGACCGACGACATCGAGGTGAATGTCTGCAAGACAAAGCACCTCACCAACACCCGCTCCTCTGGTGCAGACGACGCTCTCCGGCTGACTGCGCCGAAGATCTTAAGCCTTGAGGAAGCGCTTGATTTTATCGACACAGATGAGCTACTGGAAGTAACCCCGAAAAATCTGCGAATCCGCAAGAAGATCTTAGACCCTAAAATGCGAAAAAGGAGTAACCGGTAATGGCTTTTTTATGGCTTCTTCACGATATCAGAACCCCGCTCCTTGACCGGCTTATGCAGTTTGTCACCTATTTCGGACAGGAGCTTATCATCATCGCTGTTATCTGCGCACTGTACTGGTGCGCAGATAAGCGTTTTGCCTATCTTTTGGGCTTCACCTACTTCACCGCAGGTCTTGGCGTACAGACTCTTAAGATCACCTTCCGCATCCCAAGGCCGTGGGTGCTCGATCCTGATTTTTCTGCGGTTGAGAGCGCCGTTCCCGCCGCGACCGGATATTCTTTCCCAAGCGGCCACACCCAGGGAGCGACGGCGCTTTACTTTCCCTTTGCCCTTAAAGCAAAATCCCCTATCTTAAAAGGTATCTTTGTCTTCGCCTTTCTTTTGGTAGGATTCTCCAGAATGTACTTAGGCTGCCATACCCCAAAGGACGTCTTTGTCTCCATGGGGCTTTCCATCGGCATCTCCCTGATCATCTGGCATTTCCAGCGTTTCCTGCTCGGCGATTCCCGGTACTTAAAGCAGATTGCTGCGGTGATCGCCCTTTTCTCACTGGCTGTCGCCGCCTATGCTCTTTTCCTCGATCACGCCGGAACTATTGAGACAAAATACGCCCTTGACTGCTGCCGCGCTTCCGGAGCCGGGCTTGGCTTCTCCACCGGATGGTATACGGAACGCACGCATCTTAACTTTGATACGCACACAAGGACGCTTCCCGGGCAGCTCGCCAAGCTTGCCGCAGGGCTTTCGGCCGCATTTATCCTAAAAGAAAGTTTCTCTTTCTTCTTCGGAAATTCTGTCTTGGCAAAAATGGCAGAATACTTTATACTGGTATTGTGGGTATTGGTGATATATCCGTACCTGTTTACGAAGCTAATAGACCTGCAGGCTGCTGACTGATACCGTATATATCCGCTGTATTTGATCCCCTCAGAAAGCAGCCGCTTTGATAAGGAGACCTGTATGAAATTATATGTGACCATTTTTATTAAACGCCTCGCTGTCGTTTTGGAATTTTTCATCACCATCATGTTGGGAATCGGTATATTTCTTCTGTGTCTGCGCATGGCCTCCTCCCTTGCCAGCATCCCCGACCTTGAAGTGTGGCCGAATTATGATGATCTCTTAAACACCTGCTTTAACCTGATCATCGGCGTAGAGCTGATCCGCATGATGTACCAGCATACCCCCGACACAGTGTTCGAGGTGCTGCTTTTTGCCATCGCAAGACATATCATCATCGACAACTCTTCCATATTCAGCAGCCTGATCGGCGTGTGCGCTATCGCGGTTTTATTTGCCACACGAAAATTTCTGTTCTGCGAATTTGATATCACAGATGAGTTCGTCTTCCGCGCCAGCACGAAAGTCAACGCTGTCAATAAGATTATCCACGTCAATCTTCCCCACGAACCCGGAGAGACGCTTCTTGACCTTATCACAGCAAAATTCGAGGAATTTGACACGGAGACAGGGGTTGGAGCCTGTGCCTATATTGGAGACGTAGGACTCCGCGTAGCAAAAATGCATGAGGGAAAAATTTCCAGAATTGAAGTAATACATGCTATACATTAGACGGAAAAAGTGATATACTAAATCTATCAGAATCATTGACAATATCATTATCAATTGTCAGATTATACTTTCTGAAATTCTATAAAAAAGGAGTTGGGGAGCATGACGTTTATCATTATCGGAAAAAACCTCGATGTGACATCTGGCTTAAAAGAAGCCGTAGAACACAAACTTGGAAAACTTGAGAGGTACTTTACCCCGGACACAGAGATTCACGTAACTTTGAGTGTACAGAGGGAACGCCAGAAGATTGAGGTAACCATCCCTGTGAAGGGCGATATCATCCGTTCAGAGCAGGTGAGCAGCGATATGTATGTTTCTATTGACCTTGTTGAGGAGGTCATCGAGCGGCAGCTTCGCAAATATAAAAACAAACTGATTGCAAGACATCAGGAGGGTGTGAACTTCAAACAGGAATTCTATGAGACTGACGATCTGATTCCGGATGAGGATGAAGTAAAGATCGTCCGCACAAAGAGATTCGGCATCAAGCCGATGTATCCGGAAGACGCGTGTGTACAGATGGATCTCTTAGGACATGATTTCTTTGTATTCTGCAATGCAGAGACAGATGAAGTAAATGTTGTATACCGCCGGAAAAACGGTTCCTTCGGGCTCATTGAACCGGAATTCAGGTAAATTTTGCAGATTCGGTAATTTAATACCCGTTTATAGTTTATTCTCCCCTGCCGTTAAATGCGGCAGGGATTTTATATTACTCTGATTTTTTATCTCTTCACTGCACAAATACAGTAATGAACTTCCTATTCTGTATATCCTTTTAAACATCGTGATAATCCGGCGAACTGCCATTGATCTCTGACAACTGAGAATTTCTGAGTTCTCTATGATAATAGCACGAATAACGTCGTTTGGCAACAAAAAAAGACACTGACATCATTTTTATAATACCCCAAATAACCCCACTGCCGAGTCATCCATCATCCGGCTGCTTACATTTCCTGCATTTGCAAGCATTACCCCACCAGTTGCAAGTCGTCGATGATACTCTTATCCGTCTTCACACGCCGGAACATGAAGGATGCAACCATCGACTTTAGCTAGGCATATTTCTCCGGCTGCTTCTTAAGACGCTTCATAAACTGTCCAAATTCTGTGGATGTCCCCCATCAGCCCTTTATTTAGAAAATCAAACAGAGACCAGAGATTTTCCACCCATTTCCCTTTTAAGAAAGCAAGGCCTTCTGTCTGCGCCAGAAGTCTCCTTATATCCTCTTCTGTCAGTTCCACTCCGTCCACCGTAAACTTAAGCTGCATAAAGATAAGCGCGTCAAACCCAAGCATGGAAGGCCTCTCATCACCAAAGCTTACAGACAGGGAAACCTCAAAGGATGAAAAGGCTCCCCGTTTTCCATAAATCCGCTGATCAGCTCCGATACCTCGGCCGCGCGGTTCAGACCAGATGAAAAAACACCCGCTCCGGAACATACAGAAAACTAAGCCTTGTCTTTTGCTTTTCTTTTAAAGCCATATTCAAATCCTCCGTATCTACTTCCCGAAAATCTCTGCCGCTTCTTTCATATTATCTATAATAGAAACTTCAAACGGACATCTTGTCTCACATGCGCCGCACTGAATACATTCGCCTGCATGATGCTCAAGGACATGATAATGCTCTCTGACCGTCTCCGGCACTTCTCCCTGAGCCCTGACAAGATTTAAGAATTTCGTTACGGATGCCACATCAATCTTCTGCGGGCACGGTGCGCAGTGGCTGCAGTACATACAGTGGCCTTTCCAGCTTATATTCGGAAAGGAAGCAAGCGCAGGAGCATAATCTTTTTCCTCATCCGCCGCATCCTCGTAAGCGATGTCTGCCTGAAGCTGTTCTGCCGTCCGCGCCCCCGACAGTACTGTTGCAACTGCAGGGCGGGTGAGCGCATAGTGAAGGCACTGGTTCGCCGTCAGTGCTCTTCCCGCAGGGGACATCGTCTCATCCAGAAGATCTCCGCCGCCGAAGGCCTTCATCACCGTAATACCCACTCCGAGACGCTGGCAGGTTTCATACAGCTCCTGACGCTCCGGATCCATATTCACCAGCGGATCCGCATAATTCTCATCTCTCCACAGATCCTCCACATCCTCACTTGCCGGCTGGAGATCATAACAGGGATTCACGCTGAACATGAGTACCTCTATGTATCCGCTTTCTATTGCTTCTTTCGCAACCTCAGGATTATGGCTGCTAAGCCCGATATAACGGATTCTTCCCGCTTTCTTTAACTCTTTCACATAGGAAAGAACCGGACCGTCCGCGACAGTTCTCCAATCCTCCATAGAATCCACATAGTGAATCATACCAACATCAATGTAATCCGTATTTAAAAGAGACAGCATCTCTTCAAAAGCTTTCTTCACTTCCCCGATATCTCTTGAACGTTTATACTGTCCGTCTTTCCAGACCGAACAGAGGTGGGACTGTATGATAAACTTGTCCCTTCGTCCCTCTAAAGCCTCACCGATACTTTTTCTCACCTCCGGATCAGGCGTATAAAGATCAAAATAATTCACGCCTTTTTCTTCCGCCAGATCCAAAAAACGTCTCGCGTTTTTGAAATCATCCCCCGCAAAGCCCTCGCAGCCTATGCCGATCTCACTGACTTTAAGACCTGTATTTCCTAATTCACGGTATTTCATCTGTTTTCCTCCTACTTATCCTGACTTGATGGTACTCATTTTACAGCATCCTCAGAACAAATGCAAATAACACAGCAAAGAATAAACACAAATAAATAAAAAAAATATTGATCTGCGGCATAGAAATATATAGAAATATATGCTAAAGTTTAAGACATGGAGGTGGATCATGCATAAGATTGGAATCATATCTGACACTCACGGCTTACTGCGCCCGGAAGTCATTGACGCATTAAACGGATGTGAGCTTATCCTGCATGGCGGCGATATCAACAGACAGGAAATATTAGACAGACTGGCAAAGATCGCGCCCGTCTATGCCATCCGGGGAAACACTGACAAGAGTTGGGCAGATCACCTTCCTCAAACGCTGACGTTAACCGTCTTTGGCATACAAATCTTTATGGTTCACGATAAAAAACATATCCCAAAAGACCTGACGAAAGTCGATCTCGTTATCTGCGGCCATTCCCACAGGTATGAAGAACGGACGTCCGGGGAGATCTCTTACTTAAATCCCGGAAGCTGCGGGCCGAGAAGATTCCGCCAGGAGATTACGCTGGCAATTCTGTACGCGGAAGATAACGGAACTTTTAAAACCGAAAAAGTATTGATCAGCCATTCCAAAGCAGAGCATGATGAGAGTGTCGCCGAAGAGAAAACCGGCAGAAAAATCGCAGGTATAAAGATTACAGATGAAGGAGTTCCGTCTTGCATAGGAGCAATTCTCCCGGCAATCATGCGTGAGATCGACGCCGGAAGGAGCGTGGAATGGATTGCCGCAAAGCACCGCATCTCCCGGGAATTGTCTGATCAGATCAACCGGATGTATCTGACGCACCCGGGGGTTGACGTTGATGGGATCTTAAGAAGGCTGGGGCTTTAAGGGGTGGTCGCTGCCATCCCCCAATCCCGGCGCACTTCCATCAGCGCGTACCCCAACAGGTTCTGCCCCTTCCACGCGCCTAAGTTGAATCTGCGCTCATCTTTCATAGAAAGCCCGATTCCCCATATCCGGTCTCTTACCGCACACTCTGCAAGGACAGCATCTTCTGTGGCAATTAATCTGTTTCTTAAATCCTGATTCTGCCTGAATTTTTCCGTCAGGCCCCGATAAACGATAATCTGTCTTCTCCCCGCCCACACAGAATCTACATACGGTGATACGCCTCTTCCGATGGCTTTAATCTCAGCCACGTCTCTTGTTGCCAGAATCCGCCGCGAACTTTCCGTATCGCAAAAAAGAACCGCTTTCTGGTACATCATGTACTGCTCCATGGACGAAAAAGTGACACCGCCAATACGGAACTCTGACAGATACCAGTTACTTAAGAAACCATATTCTTCCTCCGGATTATGAAATCCGATCACCTTTTGTGAATCCACACTGTTCACCCACCTTCCTTACCGCCAGTTCCAGGTCAAGGTCATGCAGCCCCCGGTAGCCTGCAATCAGAAAATCAACAGGCAAAATCCGGACAACCCCTCTGCTCGGCATATCATAATACCATTGGAAATACGCGTAAAACTGCCCAATCCAGTTTGGGATAAACCCGCCTATCGTTTTTCCCTTTTTGGGGTTAAAACATTCTTCCTTTTTAAAATACTCCCACAGGCTCTCCGCGTCCATTGTACATACATATGCCTTTGCCTCATCAATATACTCCCTTGTTTTTCCCGACATATACATTTCAATAAAATCTTTTACATCGATGCCGGGAACATAATCCTCTATATTCTCAAACAGCTCTCCCTGTGTCTCTACAATTTCCTGAAGATAAGCTTCATGATATGCGCCCATAATTAAACCCCCCGCCAGCAGGGATGTGGGGTAAAGGTGGGGTTGAGTGGTGGTTTATGAGG
>CATLEM010000080.1 GCA_949916155.1 uncultured Dorea sp. | reverse complement strand
GTCTTAAGCCGCTCTGTCTTTGCGCCTCCCATCTCGCCCCTCAACAGCTGCCTGGCACTCTTGACACGGTTCAGTACCATCTCGTTGTTAAACGGCTTTAAAATGTAGTAGTTCGCCCCCTTCTTAAATGCATCTTCCGTAATTCTCTCCTGTCCGATCGCCGTGATCACGATGAAATTGGGATGCTTCCTGATCTCCTTGTCATGGTTGATCTGCTCCATGACGCTAAGGCCGTCCATCTTTGGCATGATCAGGTCTAACAGCACAACGTCCGGCTGCTTATCCCTGATCAGTTCGTAGGCATCCTCCCCGTTATTCGCCTTTCCCACCAGATTTAAGTCTTTGTCCGAGCCGATCACATCGCCCAATAAATCCAAAATTCTTTCATTATCATCGGCAATTGCCACACTTATCCCACTCATATTACGTATTCCCCCTTTCAATAATGTAAAATCGTGTCATGTTCAATTATAAGGGTTCGTTATATGGCAAGACAAGAAAATGCTGTCGGTTAAATATTTCTTCTTTCGACCGGATTTTGTTGCTTTTTCCATATTTCTACTTTTTTCGAAAACCCTCCTTCGCGGGAGCCGTCGATTCCTGTTTACTTATTGTTCTAACATATTTTCAATAAAAATTCCATACCCTTTTTGAGGATTATTGACAAACACATGGGTGACCGCCCCTATGAGCTTCCCGTCCTGCAGGATCGGTGATCCGCTCATCCCCTGAACGATCCCTCCTGTCACCTCAAGAAGCCTCTTATCCGTCACCTTTAGGATGATTCCTTTATTCACCTCAGCAGTGTGATGATCCACTCCTATGATCTCCACCTCATACTCCCTGACCTTGCCTTCTACCGCGCACCGTATCGTGGCCGGTCCCTCCTTGATCTCCTCTTTCCGGGCGATACTGACCGGCGTCTGGTCGGAGAACAGCGCATCGATCCTGTCGATGCTGCCGAATATCCCCGCCTCTGTATTGCGGGTGATGGAGCCAAGGATATTGTAATTATTGTAGATGATGATCCCTTCCATCCCTCCGGGCATCCCGTCCTCCCCTTTCTGGATATCTTTGATACTGGTGGTATAAAGCGTTCCTCCGGAGATACTTAACAGCTCGTTCGTGTCAATATCATGAATCCCGTGGCCGAGCGCCCCGAACCGGCTGTCGGCGTCAAGGAAGGTGACTGTGCCGAGACCCTGGGCATTGTCCCTCACCCAGATCCCCAGCTTATACCCGCCGGCATCGAACTGCACCGCCTGGGTCTTTACTTCGATGTCCTCGTCCTTCCGGTGGATATCAAGGATCACTTCCGTGTTTTTCAGCATGTTCACCGCCTCGATAAGCTGGGACTTGTCCTTTACTTTCCGGTGGTTTATCCCAGTAATGTAATCTCCCGCCTTCACCTTGTGGGCGGAAGGCTCGTGCTTCAGCCCGTCTATCCCGGTGATCTCATCTGTCCCTAACACCATGACCCCTTCTGTCTCTAAGTAGATCCCGATCGGCATACCGCCCGGGATTACCATCGTCTCCGCCGAAGTCCCGGCGCTCACCTCCTGTCCAAACATCTGCTTTTTACTGTCGATCAGGTAATAACCGCCCCCCACCGTAATACAAAACACTACGATCAGGATCAAGATTCTTCTGTACCAATATCTGCGCATAATACTTCCCCTCTTTACCAAAACTAATATCCGGACCAAAAAAAGATAGATACCTGTCCAGATATCTATCCTTAGTATGTGAAGAAATTCCATTTTCAATCAGTTTATTTTTACCTGTTTTCAAAACATGAGGGAATCATACCTGCCCTTTCTTTATCTGCTTTGCAAGCTCCTTCATCTCTTTTGCGTTCTGCAGAACCGTATCCGTGATCTTTGCCCCTCCAAGAATCCTCGAAAGTTCCTCAACAGACTCCTTTTCATCTAACGGGCGGATATCCGTCCGGGTATCCATCTCTCCTACTGTCTTTTCAATGACAAAATGATGATCCGCCATCGCCGCGATCTGCGCCAGATGAGTGATGCAGATTACCTGGTGGCCTCTTCCAAGCACCGCCATCTTCTCCGACACCTTCTGGGCAGTGCGTCCGCTGATTCCCACGTCGATCTCATCGAAGATAAGCGTTCCTATATCATCCCGGTCCGCCATGACCGTCTTGATCGCCAGCATGATCCTTGAAAGTTCTCCGCCGGAAGCCACATTGACAAGAGGCTTCACCGGCTGCCCGGGATTTAAGGAGATCAAAAATTCGATATCGTCCTTCCCGTTCGCCGTATAAGACTTAGTTTCCCCAAATTGTATCTCAAATTTCACATCCGGGAAATTCAGTTCTTTCAAACCGTCCCCGATCGCCTTTTCCAAAAGCTTTGCCTGCTCTTTTCTGAGCCTGGTAAGCTTCTTTGTGTGCGCCTCGAGATTCTTTTCTGCTTTTTTACATTTTTCGTTAAGTCCCTCAATATAGCTTTCATAATCCGTAAGCTTTTTGATCTTCTGCTCCTGTTTTTCACAGTAAGCCAGTATCTCTTCGATACTGTTTCCGTATTTTACCTTTAACCGGTTCAATTCATTCAGCCGGTTTTCCGTCTCATAAAAGTCTTCTTCTGAAAATTCGAAGCTTTTACTGTAATCCGCAAGCTCCCTGTTGAAATCGTTAAGCAGATCATCTATTTCCTCAAGCTGGCGGCACAATACGCCTGCCTTTTCATCATACTCTGTTATTTCAGACATGGCACGGATAGCGCGGCTCAGATTCTCACTGGCGCTCGCCTCCTGCCCGCTTGTATAGGCATAGGCCTCCGCTGCACTCTCTGCGATCCTTTTCCCGTTCAGCATCCTGCGGTACAGGCTCTCAATCTCCTCATCCTCTCCCGCCTGAAGACCGGCATCCCTGATCTCAGCCGCTTCGAACCGGAGAAATGAAAGCTCCTTCGCCCGGTCAGACTCATCCATGGCCGAATCTTCCAGTTCTTTTCTCACTTTTGTGTAAGTCTGATAAGACGACTTCACACCGTCTCCCACTTCTCTCACCGCTTCCCCTGCAAATGCATCCACGATCTCTAAATGGTTCTTCTTGTACAAAAGAGACTGATGCTCATGCTGTCCATGTATATCGATAAGGACAGACGCCGCCGCCTTTAAAAGCCCCATAGTCACCGTCTCTCCGTTGATCCGGCTGACACTGCGCTTCTCCATCAAGCGCCTGTTTAAGACTACAAGTCCGTCCTCCGGAAAGATATCGAGTTCCCGAAGCCTCTTCCTGACGCCCTCATCCTCCACGAAAAAGGTAAGCTCCACAAACCCGTAATCCGCACCCCTGCGGATAATATCCTTTGAGTACCTGCCTCCTAAAGCAAGACCCACCGAGCCTAAGATGATCGATTTCCCGGCTCCTGTCTCTCCCGTCAGTATATTCAGTCCTTCTTGAAAATCCACCTCGATCTCTTCGATCAAGGCGAGATTTTTTACATGTACGCTCTGTAACATATCTTCACCTACGAAACAATCCTGCTGATTTTATCCATGACTCCGACCGTATCATCCACGCTTCTGATGGCGCACATGATCGTATCGTCGCCGGCGATGCTCCCTACGATCTCATTCCATTTCATGGCGTCAAGAGCGGCACAGACTGCCGATGCCATACCGGATACCGTTTTGATCACGAGAATATTCTGCGCCATATCCATAGAGAGAAAACCCTCCCTTAACACGCGGATATATTTCTCGCTCATGCCGCTGTCTGACGCTTGATGAGGCGCATAATGCTGTTTTCCTTCCTCATCAGGAACCTTGGTAAGCCTTAAGTCCCTGATATCCCTTGACACTGTGGCCTGGGTCACTTTAAAGCCCTCCATGTTCAGATACTCAGCAAGCTCTTCCTGGGTCTCAATCTGGTATTTGTTGATCAATTCAAGGATTTTTGCATGTCTGTTCACTTTCATGTTTCTAATTTCCTTTCATTTTTCTGCGCAGTATTTCCAAAAAACCGATTTTACTCAATTTGACAATCTTTGTATCCGCAAGGCTCCTGCGGATGACTACCCGCTCTCCGGTCTTCATCGGAACCATATCCGCACCGTCGAAAGTGGTAAATACCTCTTCCACTGTGCCGTTCCTTCCCATGCCGATCTCGATGACGATCTCATCTTCCGCCGAAAGAACGATACTGCTTGTATTCAGGGCATGGGAACAAATCGGCGTGATCACGATCATCGACGCCGTCGGCTCCACGATAGGTCCGCCTGCTGAGAGATTGTACGCCGTGGACCCTGTGGGCGTAGAGATGATGATCCCGTCAGCTTCGTAGGAATTTAAAAGCTCTCCGTTGACGTAAAGCTTAAAATGCAGCACTCTTAAGACGCCTTTCCTTGATACCACGATATCGTTAAGCGCAACGTCCCTCTCTCCGTCAGCAAAAATGCCTTCTAACATCATGCGGCTCTCAAGTGCGTAATCACCGCCGAGAAGCATCTCTAACGCCCCGTCGATATCGCCTACCTCCACTTCCGTGAGATAGCCGAGCGTCCCCATATTGATGCCAAGTATAGGAACCTCTCTGGCATAAAAGACTCTGGCCGCCTCGATAAGGCTCCCGTCGCCGCCGATGACGATCACACAGCCGATATCCGGCGGGATCGTATCCTTCATAATTCTTTTCTCTTCATTCTTTCTGCACAGGTACGTCGTCTTTCCCGCACGCAAGAGCAGCTCCTTAACCTTATCCGTCACCGTAAAATCCGGATCCTTCCCGTCATTCGTCACAATATAAAATCTGTCCATCTTACCTGTTTCCTTTATGATTTCGCCAATGTGCCAAAAGCACGGTCAACGGTATCTGCTATCTGTACCTGTGCGTCTATCCTCCCGGCAGCCCCGCATTTTTTCAGGTGGATCAGATACTCAATATTACCCTCCGGCCCGCGGATCGGGGAAAATTCAAGCTCCAGCACATCAAAGCCCGCAGATACGGCAAAGTCCGCCACCTTGCCGATCACCTCCCGATGGGTGCTTTTCTCCCGCACAACTCCTTTTTTCCCTACCTTTTCCCGTCCTGCCTCAAACTGGGGCTTGATAAGCGCCACGATCTCCCCGTCTTTTGTCAGATAATCCCGGACAGGGACAAGAACCTTTGTCAGTGAGATAAAGGACACATCTATAGAAGAAAAATCCACCGGCTCTCCGATATCCTCCGGCGTCACATAGCGGATGTTCGTCTTCTCCATGCAGACTACCCGCTCATCCTGCCTTAATTTCCAGTCAAGCTGTCCTCTTCCCACATCGATGGCGAATACCTTTTTTGCGCCGTTTTGAAGCATGCAGTCAGTAAACCCTCCGGTGGAGGAACCTACGTCCGTGCATACTTTCCCCTCCACCGACACATTAAAGTTCTTAAGCGCCTTCTCGAGTTTCAGCCCGCCCCGGCTCACATAGGGAAGCGTATTTCCCCTGACTTCGATCTGCACCCCGTCAGGAAATGCCGTCCCAGGCTTATCTTCTTTCTGTCCCTCTACGTAGACGCTGCCGGACATGATAACTGCTTTTGCTTTTTCCCTGGATGCCGCCAGATTCCGTTTTACCAGCAATACGTCCAACCGTTCTTTCATCTTCCAACTCTCCATATGCTTCTATGATCTTTCGGGCCAGCGATTCCTCGTCGAGCCCCGTCTCTTTGCGCAGCACATCCACGCTGCCATGCTCTACATACTGATCCGCAAGGGCACATGGCAGCACCTTCACCGGAAGATTCTCCGATGATACGAACTCCGCCGTCCGCTGGGAGCACGCGCCGCTCACTACATTTTCCTCTATGACCGCGATCAGGCGGTGATCCTCAGACAGCCTGCGGATACACTCCCTGTCCAGCGGCTTGATAAACCGCGCATTTACAAGAGTACAGCCGTATCCTTTTTCTTTAATCCTCTCCCTCACCTTCACTGCCGTCTCGAACATGTGCCCCACGCTGAACAAGGCGATATCCTCCTCCTCATGGATCATCTCGCTCCTGCCCAGGCTTATTGGCTCCCGGTACTGTTCATACCCGTCAAAAGCGCTCCCTCTCGGATAGCGAAGCGCAATGGGGCCGTCATAATCCAGTGCAAACCTCAGCATGTCCGCCAGCTCCCACTTGTGCTTCGGTGACATGACCGTCATATTCGGGATGCTGCTCAAGTAAGACAGATCAAAGATTCCCTGATGGGTCTCCCCGTCGCTTCCCACAAGGCCCGCACGGTCAACCGCAAAGACGACCGGAAGATTCTGAAGCCCCACATCGTGGATCATCTGGTCATACCCTCTCTGCAGGAAGGACGAATACACCGCAAATACAGGCTTCATCCCGCCCGCCGCAAGCCCTGCAGCGAAGGTGACGCCGTGCTCCTCCGCGATCCCGACATCAAAAAACCGCTTCGGATACATCTTTTTAAATCTGGAAAGCCCTGTTCCGTCCGCCATGGCGGCAGTGATCGCCACAAGGTTATCCCTCTTTTTTGCCTCATCGCAGAGAACCTTTCCGAAGACATCCGTACAGGTATCTTTTTTCTTATCTCCCAGCGGCTTTCCTGTCTCAATATCAAAAGGCCCGATCCCATGAAAGACATCCGGAGCCTTTTCCGCCGGCTCATAGCCCTTTCCTTTCTTTGTCATTACATGAAGGAGCACCGGGCCGTCTATCTTTTTTGCCTCGCCGAACGCCTTATAAAGCGCCCCGATATCGTGGCCGGGGATCGGCCCTAAGTAAGTGATCCCCATATCTTCAAAGAACATCCCCGGAACCACAAGCTGCTTGATGCTGCTCTTCGTCTTCCGGATATGGGCGATCATACGCTCCCCCACCTTCGGCACACGCTCCAAGGTCCTGGTCACGCCCTTTTTCAGGCCGGTATACAGATCTGCCGTCCTCAGCCTTGCCAGATACCTTGACATCCCGCCCACATTTTCTGAGATAGACATATGATTGTCGTTCAGCACGATGATAAAATTCGTCTCGAGCTGCGCCGCATTATTGAGCGCCTCATAAGCCATCCCTCCGGTCAGAGATCCGTCGCCGATGACAGAGATCACGCTGTAATCCCCGCCTCTTAAATCCCTCGCCTTTACATAGCCGAGCCCCGCCGAGATAGATGTGGAGCTGTGCCCCGTATCAAAGGCGTCGCAGTCGCTTTCCTTCCGCTTGGGGAATCCGCTTATGCCGCCGTATTTTCTCAATGTGTCAAACTGGTCTTTCCTGCCGGTGAGAAGTTTGTGGGTATAGGACTGGTGCCCCACATCCCAGATGATCTTATCCTTCGGCAGATCAAACATCCGGTGCATGGCTATGGTAAGCTCCACGACTCCCAGATTGGAGGCCAGATGTCCGCCGCTTTTGCTCGTCTTTTCGATCAGAAATTCCCGGATCTCCTCCGCCAGCTCTGTAAGCTCTTCCGGATTCAGCTGCTTGATATCATTTTTCTTCTGTATCCGTTCTAACATCACAAGACACCCTCTCTATTTTTCCCGGTAAATCAGCTGCAAAAACAACTGTTCCAGATATGTATGGTCCCCCGGAAGCTCTCTAAGCATAGCCGCCGCTTCCCGGGACATTTCCTCTACGATCTCCTTCGCCCTGTCCACACCGTAGACAGTCACGTATGTAGTCTTCTCATTCTTTTCATCGCTGCGGATCGGTTTCCCGAGAGCCTCCTCAGACCCTGTCACGTCCAGGATATCATCCTGGATCTGAAACGCAAGGCCGACATTTTTCGCGATTTTCTCCACCGCCTCTGTCTCTGCGTCTGACGCCCCGCCGAGCACTGCGCCGATCATCATGGATGACTCGATAAGCGCGGCAGTCTTAAGTTCATAGATCGTGTCAAGCACCTCTATGGGAACAGCTTCTCCCGTCTTTTTCACATCGATGACCTGTCCGCCGATCATCCCGTATATCCCTGCCTTCCGGCTGAGGATCTTAAGCGCCCTGCCGATCAGGCCGCTCTCCTCCGGCAGCAGATCAAAAGCCTGAGCCGCAGTCTCAAAAGCATAATTCAGCAGCGCATCCCCTGCAAGGATGCCCATATCCTCCCCGAACACGACGTGGGCCGTCTTCCTGCCTCTCCGGTAATCATCGTTATCCATCGCCGGGAGATCATCATGCACAAGAGAGTAAGTATGTATCATCTCCTGCGCCGCCATAAAAGCATGGAGAACTTTGTCCTCCCGCCTCTTTTCTCCGCCCGAAAAAAGCAGGTACGTCTCCTTCATCAGCATGGGGCGGAGTCTCTTTCCCCCCGCCATAAGACTGTATTCCATGGCCTCCATGATGATCTTCTGGTATCCTGTTTCCTCCGGAAGGAAATCCTTTAATATCCCCTCGATCTCCTTCACTTTTTCTTTCTGACATTCTAAGAATTCAGCTTTCAAATTCATGTTCTTCTCCCTCGTTATCTAACAGCAGCATCTTCTTTTCCACTTTATCTATTTTTTCATTACAAAGCTTCAGCATGTCCATTCCCTTATGATAAAGGTCAAATGTCTCCTCCAGCGAGACATCCTCTTTCTCCATCCCCTCGATCACCCCATCGAGCTGCGCAAAGATATCATTAAGTGTAAGCTCCTTATCATTCTTCCCGCTCATCCTCTCTGCTCCTCCTTCTTCTCCTTTACCGCTGCCGAGACGACGCCATCGGTAACATAGACAGATATCTCGTCTCCCGCCTCGATCTGCCTGATGCTCTTAAGCGTCTGCCCGCCTGCAGTCTCCACGTAAGCGTAGCCCTGACTCAGCTTCGTCAGCGGAGATAATCCCTTCATGATCTCCACATAGAGAGAAAACCTGTGTTTCGCCTCCCCGAGAGCGCCCTCCAGCAAAAGACGCATATCCTCCTCGCACTCCGCCGAGCGCTGCCGGTAATCCCTGAGCATACTCCTCGGATGAAGATACTTAAGCTTCGTCTCATATTCCGCAAGCCGCATCCGGTTCATCTGTATCTTTCGGAGCAGGAGCCGCCTCATGCGTATCTTCTGCTCCTCCATAGCCTGGTCAAGCTTCGCGTACTCATATACCGCCAGCTCTGCCGCTGCAGAAGGCGTAGGCGCCCGAAGATCCGCCACATAATCTGCAATCGTCGTATCCGTCTCATGTCCCACCGCAGAGATGACCGGAATCCGGCAGTCAAAGATCGCCCTTGCCACCTCTTCCTCGTTAAATGCCCAAAGATCCTCTATAGAGCCGCCGCCGCGCCCCACGATGATCACATCCACACCGGCTTTTTCAAGCAGGCGGATTCCCCGTACGATACTCTCCTTCGCGCCCTCTCCCTGTACCTGCGCAGGATACAGGACAAGCTGTACATAAGGATTCCTTCGCCGCGTGATATTCATAATATCCCGCACTGCCGCACCCGTCGATGCAGTCACGACCCCGATCCGCTTTGCAAACGCCGGTATGGGCCTTTTATACTCCGGTGCAAACATCCCCATCTCGGACAGCTCCTGCTTAAGGCACTGGAACCGCTCATAGAGAACCCCTTCACCGTCTAACCGGATCTCCCTGGCATAGAGCTGATAAGCGCCGTTCCTCTCATACACCGCCACGCTGCCCATGGCGATCACCTGCTGCCCTTCACACATACGAAAAGAGAGCCCGCCTCGCTGCCCTGCGAACATGACGCAGGCAATCGTTCCAGACTCATCCTTCAATGAAAAATATATATGTCCCGAAGTATGATACTTTAAGTTCGACACTTCGCCTTTCACATAAATGCAATTCAGCATATAATCCTGGGCAAACATATTTTTAATATAAGCATTCACCTGTTTTACCGAATATACATTCCGCGCCATCCTTCACCTCTGTTTCCTATCGTTTCAGACAAGCTTCGCCAGTATCCCGTTGACAAAAGACGGCCCATCGTCGCTGGAATATCTCTTTGCAAGCTCCACCGCCTCGTCAATGGCAACGCCCACCGGGACATCATCGTCCCAGCGCATCTCATAGACCGCAAGCCTTAAGATACTTAGATCCGCCTTGTTCATACGGGTCGTCTTCCAGCCCTTCGCCGTATCATTGATCAGCTTATCGATCTCCGGAAGATTAGCACTGATCCGCTCTGCCTTCGTCCTGATATACTCCAAATCTTTCTCCCCCGCCTCCGGGATCTGCTCAAGATAAAACTCCATCTGCGGCCCCATATCCTCCGCCTCATTGAACTCCATCCCGAACACCAGCTTAAAGACGTGGTCTCTCATCTCTGTTCTCTTCACTTATCTCTCCTCCGGCATCTCCACCCCGGTGATCCGTATATTGACATCCGCAACATCAAGCCCTGTCATATTCTCAATAGCCGCCTTCACCTTCTCCTGAACCTTGGATGTGGTATCTTTAATATTATACCCGTATTTCAGATTCAATGTCAGCGCTGCCGTCACGATCCCCTCTAAGACATCCACCTTCACGCCCTTGGACATGGATCTCACCCCGAGCCTGCTGGCGATATCCTTCGTAGTGCTTCCCGCCATGGAAGCCACGCCGTCTACCTCCATCGCCGCAAGTCCGGCGATCACTGCAACAACCTCATCCGCGATCTTAACCTCTCCAAGATTCTCTTCTGTCTTTATCGTATACGTATTTCTTTCCTCTTTGCCCATATCACTAAACCTCCTGCTCTGGTGCTGCGTTGTAAGATGTACGCAGCACAGTACTGTTTTACATGTCTCTCATTATAGCAAATTTATCTTCTTTTGCAAAGCTATTTTGCAAACTCTGTCAGGATAAGCCCGTCATTCCTCTCCTGGGTCATACGGATGCTCCACTCATTGACGAACAGAAGAAGCGGCCTGTCCTTCAAATCCTTAACCTTCTTCATATCCGAAGTCCCCGTGAGCTTATCAAGATCAATGTCCTCGTTGCCGATCCAGCGGATATACTCATACGGAAGGTTATCCAAAAGGATCTCGACATTGTATTCATTCTCCAGACGGTACTTTAATACATCAAACTGCAGAACTCCGACCACACCTACGATGATCTCCTCCATACCGGTGTTGTACTCCTGAAAGATCTGGATCGCGCCCTCCTGGGCGATCTGGTTGATCCCCTTCACAAACTGCTTGCGCTTCATCGTGTCAAGCTGTCTGACCCGCGCAAAATGCTCCGGCGCGAAAGTCGGTATCCCCTCATAGGCAAACCTTTCTCCCGAAGCCGTCAGCGTATCCCCGATGGAAAATATCCCGGGATCAAAGACGCCGATGATATCCCCGCCGTATGCCTTCTCCACGATCTTGCGCTCCTTCGCCATCAGCTGCTGGGGCTGTGACAGACGCACCTTTTTTTTGCCCTGGATATGGTATACATCCATACCCGCCTCAAACTCTCCGGAACAGATACGCATAAATGCGATCCGGTCTCTGTGAGCCTTATTCATATTCGCCTGGATCTTGAACACAAACGCTGAAAAGTCCGCCTCTTCCATCGGGTCTATGGCTCCCTTGTCCGACTGCCTCGGAAGGGGAGAT
>CATLEM010000079.1 GCA_949916155.1 uncultured Dorea sp. | reverse complement strand
CTCATAATAACAAGCGTCCTGCTGATTTTCAACGTTATTTAATCTTAATTATCACCGACTTTTTCTTACCGCTCCCGTCCGTCGCCATAGCGGTGATCTTTACTTTCTTACCCTTGCCTGCCTTTAACGCCTTCACTTTGCCGAAACCGCTTACTGTTGCATATTTTTTATTGCTGCTGGTCCATTTCAGTTTTTTATTCGCGCCCTTTGTGGCAGTAACTTTGGCTTTCAGTTTTAATGTCTTTCCTGCTTTCATGGTCTTCTTGCCGGAGATTGCTATCTTCTTTACTACACCTTTCATGGACTTTACCTTATAGGTTGCCTTCACTCCGCTGCCGTCCTGTGCGGTTGCTGTGATAGTCACGGACTTTCCGCCGGATTTTTTCTTCATAGTGACAACGCCGGCACTGTTTACTGTGGCAACTTTCCTGTCGCCGGATGTCCATGTGACTGCTTTATTCGCTGCATTGGACGGAGTAATATCCACGGTGAGTTTTATCTTTTTTCCGGCAGCTATATTTGATGAGATACCTGACAATACGATTTTTGAAACTTTAACAATTTCCTCACTATTATCATCGGCGCCTGCTCCATGACCAGGCTTTGCATCTCCTCCAGGTATTACCGTATTCCCTGGCTTTACCGGATTCTCCGGCTTTCCTGGATCCGCGGGATTTTCTGGATTCTCCGGCTTTTCCGGCTCTTCAGGTGCTCCGGATTCTGAGTTAACTGTTACATTGCATTTGTACACGCGATCCGCATCCCCTGTCCGAAGCCGTGCTGTCACCACAGACGCGCCCTTACCAATGGCATACACCGTTCCATTTTCTACCGTTGCAGCAGTCGGAGATGAACTTTCCCACTGGATTGCCCTGGAGAAGCTATGGGGAGATACAGATACGCTCAATTCCTTCTTCTCCCCGGCTTTCATGGTGATCTCCGTATCAAGCAAGGAAAATTCGTCGGCTGAGATCATATTTCCTGTGGCCTGGTGCTTCATATCCGCCCACACGCCTTTATCATATCCGACTGCATTTTTCGGATATGACAGATTGACCGACTGCGGGTTATCAAAACTATTCTGCCCTGTCTCAGGCGCATGACATCCGGCAGTGATCTGTTCTATACGGTCTGATTTCACGAACGCACCTCTCTGAATCGTGTCCATGCTCCGGGGCAATGTAACTTCATGCAAAAACGGCATGTTATAAAACGCGTCATTTCCAATAGCTGTAACCCCTTCATTGATGATCAGTTTCGTTATCCCGGAACTCAGACAATACCACGGGGCATAAGAATCGTCCGGATAAGACTCCATAGGACCGCTGCCGCTGATCGTCAATGTATCTTTAGAACTGTCGAATTCCCACCTGACATCTTCCCCGCATTGTCCGGAATATGGCCGGCTGTCATATCCCGCATGCTCTACAATCTTATAGCCTATATTATTTTCTTTGCAGAACTGCTGGGCTCTTGAATCCTGTTCACATTCCACAAGCTTTGTTGTAAATGCATCCATGCCCCCTATTTCCGTTACAGAAGGCGGTATCGAGAGTACACTGGCGGAACATCGGTTAAAAGCTCCGTCTCCAATCGACTTTAAACTGCGGGGAAGTATAATTTCCATATCATTTCTGCAGGTACTGTTACGAAATGCTCTATATTCAATAATTTCCAGTTGTTCCGGAAGACGTATCTCAGACAACAAATTATTTACAAATGCTTCTTCTCCTATTTTTTTCAGCGATTTGGGGAAAAATATTCCTCCAATATTCATATTATAAAAAGCCAACGGACTGATACTGGTGATTCCTTCTCGGACAATCACCGTATCTACCTTATCATCATAATCCCGCCACACCACATCTGACGGCATGTCGCCGCTGCCATCGATAATCATAATCCCATTGTCATATATCGTCCACTGAATATGTTCTCCGCAGATGCCGTTTGCAATACAGCCGTCCTTTACATCATAGGTGACAGAAAACGGATCGCTGTTCACCTCATTGCCGTTCTTGTCCTTGATATGACACCAGAAAACAATAGATGATGAACTCGGTTCTATCTGATACCGATGAGTATCTTTATCTCCGCTAAAAAGACAATAAGACGAATCACTTATCTTTCCGTCAAATGAATACCTCCAGCTATAAGTCAGCAGTTCCCCTTCAGCTTCAATGGAAAAATCAACGTATTCACCAAGTATCCCCGATATATCCTGCGGCTGCTGTGTGATTTTTATTGCTTCTTCTGCTTTTACAGATTGTTCAGATATTTCCTGAGCATTGACAGGATAACCCCAAGATAAACCTGTACACATCACCGCTGTAGACAACAGAACTGATATTTTGCGAATTATTTTTCTCTTCATTTTTTCGTTTTCACCTTCTTCACACCGGACCATGCAGAATATATTTTCTTTCCAGAAACCAGTTTATATGTTCTAACTCTAACATAATATTTTTTCTTAGCTTTAAGTTGTTTTAGCGTTACTGTTGTTTTGGTCCGGTTTGTAATTGTTTTTGTCCTTTTATTCGAAAAACTACTTTTTGCAGCATACTGAATCTGATAACCACTTGTCTGCACTGCCTGTTTTTTCCATTTCACCTTAAATCCTTTGGATTTGGATGTGAGTCTGGATAAAAATGTCCCTTTGGGTTTAATCGTAAAGGTTTTTGTCACACTGCCGCTGTAAGCCTTTTTTCCAGTTACAGTTACTTTCGCATCTCCCACATTTTTATTCGATGAATAAGATACCGTATAGTCCGTACCTTTTTCCAATATTACTGAGCCAAGCTTCACCGTTACATCCGGCTTCTTTGCCAAACCGTCATACACGTAACTTTTAGCTGACAGACTGACCGATGCCGATGATAGCGACACATACCTGTAGATGCCGATGCTGTACGGTCCTGTAGCATCACTGCTTCCTTTTACCGCAAGGTAATATGTTCCTGCCGGAAGCTCTACCTTTTCCGCTATATTAATCTTCTTAGTCGTACTATTCTGATACGAAGATTCCCTCCAAATCTCTTTACCGGCACTATCATAAATATAATAATAAAGGTGTGGTACATACGCCTCTGAGACAATGGATAAAGGAGCAGAGCCGGTTACGGTAAATTCATAGAAATCTCTGTCATCGTTTCGCGCTATCTGCCCCCGGTATTCTTTATTCAAAGATATGCCGTTCGCATTGGCTATTGAATTATCTGTTCCTCCCTCTGCTTCCGGGAAACTTTCATTTGCGTCAGAGAATTGCAGACGGAAGGAATAGTTCCCTGTATAACTTTCACCTCTTCGTTTTACTGCAAAATAATAAGTCCCTTGTGTCAAGTCAATCGTTTCATCCGTACTGATTATTTCGGTCGAACTGTTCCAATATGGAGCAATGTCCCATATCTCTTCCCCCGCACTATCATAAATATAATAGTTAATATATGCCATCCCGGCCGACGCTGTAAATGTAATTCTACCTGAACTTGCCAGATTAAACCGGTAAAAATCCCGGTCATCATTGTCTGCTATCTGACCTTTATAATCCGTATTCACATTTATTGCATTTGCATTGGACATAGAATTGTCCGTCCCGTCACCCGTTTCTGTAAAACTTTCTGCTGCGCTGGAAAAAGATAATTGAAAAGAATAGTTTCCTGTATAACTGCTACTCCTTTGCTTAACCGTAAAATAATATGTTCCTTTCGTCAGATCAATCGTCTCATTAGTGCTTATCATTTGTGTGGTACTATTCCAATACGGATCAGTGTACCACACCTGTTTTCCCGAACTATCATAAATATAATAATATATGTAAGCCATTCCCGCCGATGCTGTAAGCGTAATTCTCCCTGATGATCCTATTGAGAATCTATAATAATCAATTGTGTTTGAAGCTGTCAATGATCCATTATACGTGGTTCCTGTGGATATACCCGTTGCGGAAGACATACTGTTTCCCGCTGCTTTTGCCTGAATTGAATACATAGGAATCAATGATTCTCCGCTTTCTTTTTCTATTGCATCCTCATTTGTTTCTTTCGTTTCCTCTGTCCCTTCTTCTGTGATATTTTGCCCGGAAATCATATTTCCCGGCACTTCCTCTGCAATATCCCCCATCTCATCCTCAGCGCTTTCTGATATCTCCGCTTCAGAGTCTACAGATTCCTGAGCGATAACCGGTACTGATGGCATAATAGACGCTGCTAACAGCGCCGCAACAAGCAAAACCGCTAATTTCTTTTTCTTCATCATCTTTCTACCTTCCTGCTTTTTGCCTTTCTTCATCATTTTCTGTCAGTCTCCGAAATTATGGTCTTGGGCAACAGCCATCAACTATTGCCCAAGATTTCATGCTGCACATTTTTACCTTCCAAAAGCAATTATTTACGCATATTTAAAATTTTACTTTCTTCAATTTCACCGATTTCCCGTTTTTCAGCTTGAATGTAACCTGCACCCAGCCTTTTTGCTTTCTGGACTTTTTGAATTTAAAGGATTTCTTACTTGCTTTTAGTGTCTTCGTTCTGGTTTTTTTACCGACTTTCCATTTGACTACTATCCGCTTTACGTCCTTTTTCCTGACTTGCGTCCCTTTATTTTTCATCGGCAAAAACCATTTTACCGTAACGTTTTTGCTTCCTCTCTTCACTACAAGTCCGCTCTTTTTTACAGGATTTTTTTCTGCTGCACCGCCCGGCTGCTGTCCTGAGATGTCCGGATCATCTGTCTCTCCCGGCGGCGTGTCTGTGCCTCCCGGATCATCTGTCCCTCCCGGCGGCGTGTCTGTGCCTCCCGGATCATCTGTCTCTCCCGGCGGCGTCTTATCTGAACCGTCCGGATGATTTGGATCATCCGGTTTTGCCGGTATGTGTGTGTCTGTCTTTTCCCACCGGGCTTTGTATATGATATTTCCAGTTACTTTCTTTGCCACTTCCGGGCTCCACCCCTTAAACGTATATCCAGCACGGACTGGCGTTCCTTTGAATCCAGGCGTATCTGTTCCCTTTTTCAGATTATTATTGATCTGGTCTGCAAAGATTTCTTCTCCGCTTACCCCGTCCGTATAAGCCACGGTATAAGTTTCTTCCGGTGTATCCGGATTGGCCGGCGGCTCTCCAGTATTTTCTTTTTCCCACAGAGCGGTGTAGACAACATTCCCAGTTACTGTTCCCGTTATCCTCGGACTCCAGCCTTTGAACGTATATCCATTGCGTACAGGCGTACCTTTAAACCGAGGCATATCAGAACCTTTTTTCAAATTGCTGATTATCTGGTCTTCGAAAATCTCTTCATCATATACTCCGTCGATGTAAACCACGGTATAGATTTCTTCCGGCGTATCTGGATCAGCCGGCGGATTCGGTCTTTCTTCCTTCTCCCACAAAGCTTTGTACGTCGCATCTCCGATGACTTTGATCGACACTTCCGGACTCCATCCTTTGAAAATGTATCCTTCTCGTACAGGCGTTCCCTTAAATTCCGGCGTATAAGCATCTTTTTTCAGATTCCCGGTCTTCTGATCTGCAAATACTGTTTCGCCGGCCACGCCGTCTGTATAAGTTACGGTATAAGTCTCCTCCGCCTTCTTTTCAACAACCGTAAATGTCCTTTCTTTGGACCCATGGAGTACACCGGACACTGTTCCTACATACTTGTATTCTCCAGTCTTCTCCGGAATAAAATCAATCCATATATTGTCTTTATTTTTAAATGAAGATGTCTTTACACGTTTTCCGTCTGGATCATAGATGTCAATGGTAACGGTATATCCCTCTCCCAGGGTACAGCGGGTTGTTACGTCATTCAGGTTCTTCTTCGTATATTTGTCTCTGATCCAGTAACTGCAATAAACTTTTTCTCCGGCGTTGATCTGGCTAATAGTCTTCGATTCATCCCCTTCCCATGCCCACACCTTAAATGTTGCGGCAAAATCAGCCCATGCTTCAAATGCTACCGAGCAGGAAAGATTTATATTACCGCTTATCGTCACTGTTCCTGTATAGGTATCTTCTTCACCGCATACGATAGAAATCCAGTTACAATTACTGTTATCATAGGTATATTCATACACTGTACCATTGGAATTTCTTATGGTTTCAGTCACCCTGTAATTCATGCCGCTTGTATCAGTTGCTTTCTTTCCTGTAGCTTCATCAATAAGCTCATAGCAGAGGTAGTATCTCTTTCCCACTGTGAAATTTTCCGGCACCTCACCCATCTCTGTATCTGATATCCACACATGTAGATTAAAGCTCCTCGTCTGCTGTTCTACCCTGGTGAGATATGACATGGCACAATAACCCCGATGATTATCCCATTCCACATGAGCCCAGGAGCCATCTGCTTTGCTGACGTAAACTCTGCTTCCTTTGGGTATAGTCGTAACCGTCGAGTAGCCCGTCCCATGCCCGCTGCGCATGGTTAACGGCAAACTGTTCGTTGACACATAATACTCTCCTGCATAATCAGATGAACATCTGCACACTTCCGTATCGTTGTACCGCAACACCCCATTCCATGGATGATAATAATAACCTGATACAGAAACCTCCGTACCGGTCTGATCTCCTGTCTGGGGATAACCCCTGTTCGAATGAGCGCCGACGTTCTGTCCATTTCCCAGATAGATTTCCGTATGCTGGACTTCATTCAGCAATATATCTCCGCGCCGCAGGTTAGACATGCTTCCAATCTGGCTCCAGGGGATCCACTGGAATCCATGCTGGGTAAACTGGCTGCGCATATTCCCTGTATATGTAGATGTACCCGTATTAACTCCAGCATATCTGAATGCGGATATGACAAATGAAGAGCAGTCATAATCCGGTCCCCACCGGCTAGACTGACTGTATCCGTGGGAGTTGTCATTCGCTATCGCTATCGCCCATGATATGGCGCTCTCCACAACAGAAGATGCAGCTTTAGCAGACGGCGCCGGCAGCATCCATGCAGAGACAGCAATTGACAGCGATAAAAGAATGGAGATAAATCTCTTTATCGGTTTTGTTTTTATCGTTTCACCTCTTTTTATCAAAAATCAGTTTATGATCATGGGGTCAAGAAATCTTTTGGCCCCATGATGCCGCGGGTTGCTGTTGATATCATTTGATCTTGATCGTCACCGACTTCTTTTTCCCGCTCCCGTCTGTCGCCATAGCGGTAATCTTGACTTTCTTTCCCTTGCCCGCTTTCAGCGCTTTCACTTTGCCGGAACTGCTTACCGTCGCATATTTTTTATTGCTGCTAGTCCATTTCAGTTTTTTATTGGCTTTTTTTGTGGCAGTAACTTTGGCTTTCAGTTTTAATGTCTTTCCTGCTTTCACTGTCTTCTTGCCGGAGACTGCTACCTTTTTTACCACGCCTTTCATAGACTTTATCTTGTAGGTCGCTTTCACTCCGCTGCCGTCCTGAGCCGTCGCTGTGATGGTCACGGACTTTCCGCCGGATTTTTTCTTCATAGTAACTACGCCGGCACTGTTTACTGTGGCGATTTTCTTGTTGCTGGATGTCCATGTGACTGCTTTGTTCGCTGCGTTGGATGGAGTGATATCAACAGCCAGCTTTACTTTTTTTCCTGCGGCAATTTTCTTTGAGATACCGGATATCGTAAGTTTTGAAACTCTGCCTCCGGTATTCCCCTGAAGTTCATTGGCGCTGACATTGATCTCCTTTACTGCGCTCACCTGGCTTCCGTCTATTGCCATACACTGAATCCTGACTGTGCCTTTGCCTACGGCAGTAACTTTCCCTGTCTCATCTACCGTCGCTATCTTTTCATCTGATGATGACCAGCTAAGTACCGGGCAATAAGCATCTTTCGGCATAACCTCTGCCTCCAGGAAAAGAGTATCCCCGGCTTTCATTTCTGATACTGCATCTTTGATCCGGATATCTGACACCGGCGTTTTCGCCTGTATATCCGTTGTACTGTTTGTCGGCTTTATATTTTTTCCGTCTTTTTTTAGTTCTGATGATTTCCCAGTTCCGGAATACACTTCATCTTTCTTAACATCAATATCCAGATAATTTACTGACTGGATGAAGCTCTTATTATCAGCACGATACGTATCGACCGTATAATTCATGACGCCATTATCCGTTGCCCTGATATCTATTTTATAATTTTCTATTTCCGGTATTGTTAAAATCTTAAGCTCTCCTACCACGGATGCGGTGATGCCCCTGGTATTTCTGGTCACACGGTTATTTTCCACGCTTAATACCAGATTGGAATCCTTGTCATAGACAAATACATCCGTCGGACAGCAAATCTTTGCCGTGCTGATCTTCTCTGCCTGTCCGGCCTGTTTTTCTGTCTTGTGGCATCCTGCATTCTGCCATTCAATCAGACTGATCTTTGTAATCTCTATCTCCGCAAAGTTAAATTCATTGTTAAAGCCATGGAACATGCCCTGGGCAAACGAACATTGCTGTGCATTCAGATATCTTACATAGTTCTCCAGGGAATAACATTCCAGATCCTGCAAAATACTGTAGGCAGCATCAAAGTTCTTTGCCGACTGGTAATTCTTTTTACTCTTCAATGTACCGGCCGAATCGTTTACCACCCACCGAAAAGCATCTTCCAGGAAATAACTTGCTCTTGCGTATTCCCGACAATCTATACTCGTTCCGTTGTCCGTGATCGCCTCCCCGATCTTCCAGCCGTACTTATATGCCTCAAGACAGGCATACACCCAGCCTGCCGCCGCTTTTGATATCCCAATCCCCTCGCTGAAATACACAATTACATTTTTCACGATGGCGCTGCCAAATACATCGCCGACTCTTTTTATGCCGTCTTTAAAGTATGCTTCAAACAACAAACCAGCTATCCTGTCTTCTGTAAGAAACGCATTGTACTGCTTCACTGCCTGTTCAAAATAGTTCATATATGCCGATCTTGAAAGATAATTATCCTTATCCATGTCCATTTGCATATAATACAATGCTGCTGTCAGTGATGCTTTGAATTCTGCGGAAGTATTGATATATGCGGATACTAACGCATTATACTGTATGCACTCTGCCACCCACTCTACAACATTGGCATATTTATCCAGCGCGGATGTCAGCTCAGAATATTTTCCGTAAGTGTTTAATATCCCCTCAAGCTTTCCTGAATCACAAAAGCCGGAAAAAAGATTTTCACACAATTGATAAAACTGAGGATTTGATTCCTTTACCGATGACGGAGATTCGATCAGTTTTTCCAGTGAAGTCTTATATCCTCCGCTTACTTCCCATTTATCACTGTTCATCTTGCAAAGATTTTCCAGCATAGAAATATAGGAAGATAATTCTGATGAATATTGCAGACTGTATCCTTTTGTCTGTGTCTCTGTCTGACTGAGGATCAGATCGGCAATAATTGCATTATAGGGATTTTCAAATACACTCAGCGACTTACAGCTTATAATCTCACTGGCGGAATTCAGCACGTTATACATACCTTCCCCGATTTTTCCAGTCGTTGTATCCAAACCTTTCGATATGACTTCCGCCCAGCAGGTATCCATCCGCTCTTTGTAATCTGCACTATTGATGAAATCCAGGTGTGTCTGTGCGAACTCTTTTTCTGATTGCGTCTCTTCCCGTTCTTCCTCCCCCGTATCTCCCCCGGTATTGCCGCCGTCTGCAGGCTTATTTTCTTCATTCTCTTTCCCATCGGAACTCACCGTCCCCGCATAGGTATGGAGATTAGATGATAGATTAAGATTCAAAGCAGCACGCACACCGCCATCGATAAGGTCGACACTACCACCATTATAGAGGACGCAGCCGCTGCAATCGACATCCGCGGCACCACTCGTCCAATCACCGGGCGAGCGCAGCCACCACCAGCAGTTGCCATTATACGAACCACTATAGCTATACGTTCCCATCGCCTTTGCATAAGTGCTGCTCTTACATCTTCGCGCTTCATCATCAGTACTGTATGATGACACAAACCCATGCAGCGATGCACTGTCTCCGTAAACTTCCGATTCTGACAGGAGGAATATCTTGTCTGTCGTATTATTGCCCCCTTCTGTTCCATAGTAGATATTATCATCATTTACTACAGAAGAATTTACGATCGCTGACTTTTCATTACTGGAAAATGCGCTTCCAATAAAGTTTTTATTGCTGTAATCTTTCCCTTGTTTATTGGATGATGCACCATAGCCGTTCAGCCAGCTTCGGATGGTGCTGGTTTCCCAGGTTACGCTCTCATATTCCGTATTATATTTCTGGTCATCCAACGCGATATCCGACAGAAGAAACGCCTGATTCCCATTCACTTTCAGCACCCGCCATTTGATCGGCTCGTATTTGAAATAGTGGTACGTGCCAGAATCTGACCAGTTATAAGTAGAACCTGTATAAGTAGCATCACTCTTTTTCATCCTGCGGTATTTATTCCCGTCTACCGTGATATCATTGTTGGAGTTCCACCCCGTTGCGCTCTGCAGCTTGCTGTACAGACTGCTGTTTTGTATGATATCGCCGCTTTTCAGCATACTCTTGTCTATAGCCGTGTAATCGTTTGCCGAGGGTACTACTTCCGCCTGAGGGTAGCTCCCAAACCAGACACAATCCCATGTTACCTTCTGCCCTGCCGTCATGCTGGAATCTTTCTCAATCCTTGGATTGCTCAAACCAGAGACGGATAGCGGCGCTATCTCCTGCGCTGCTTCTATTTCACCAGCTTCTTTCGGCATCTGCTGTATCTCTGTATTCCCCTCATGTTCCTCTTGCGTATTTTGCTGTCCGCCGGAAGTCTCTGATACTCCGGCATCATTCTTCCCTGCTGCCGTATCTTTTACGGTATCTGCTTCCCCTGCTTTACCGCTATCCGTACCAGCAGCCACCCCAGCAGCTTCCTGCGTACCAGTTCCCTTTTTTGCATCTCCCTCCGGCACATCGTTCCCGGTCAGTTCCGCTTCTTTACTCTGTCCTGTTTGTCCGCTCTGTTCCTTGCTTTCCGTTTGCTGCGACGTACCTCCAGCTTCCTGCGCATTGGCGGTAAATCCCGTACACAGGCTTACGCACATCACTGCCGCAAGCAAAGAAGCTATCATCCTACGGGTTTTTCGGGTTACTTTCTTCTTCACTCTTCCTCTCCTCCTTTGCTCCTCTCTTGTTCCGTCTGTTTTGACAAAACTAAATGTTCCAGTATATTCTTCCTCAGATAATACGTATCTCCGTGGGACAGATGTCCCAGATAGCTTGTCATGCTCCTGCCGATATCCTCCATCTCCATCACTCCTGTACGGTACGCATGGCGGTATCTTTTGATCTTCCGTTTCATCCGTTTCTTGTTGCTCGTCCGAAGCTTTCTTACTACTTTTCCGGTATCCGTCATATAGAAATGGAAGCCCAGGTAATCCACTCCCTGAGAGATAGGTATAATCTGCGTCTTTTGATTAAATTCCAGTTTTCTTTTCTCCCTCACATATTCCTGCATCCTGACCAGGCACTCCCGCAGATACTCTCTGGACGGATGGAGCAATATCCCGTCGTCCATATATCTTGTATAGTACTTGATATGAAGCTTTTCCTTGATCAGCCTGTCCAACCCGTCCAGATAATACA
>CATLEM010000078.1 GCA_949916155.1 uncultured Dorea sp. | reverse complement strand
GGGATACGGAGTCAGTGCGACCTGTGAGGGAAAAAGAGTCCATGTCGGAAACTGGCGCCTGATGGAAAGACAGAAGGTGGAAGTGGAGAATGTGGAGACAGAAGGGTCGGTAGTCTATGTGGCAGTGGAGAAGGAGTGTGTAGGGTATTTTGTGATAGCTGATAGGATCAGAGAGGATGCCTACAGCACTTTGAATTATCTGAGACAGCAGTGCAACGGAGTTCTGGTGATGCTTACCGGTGATACGGAAAAAGCGGGAAGAGCGGTTGCGGATGAACTGGACATGGATTACGCGTATTCAGATCTGATGCCCGGGGAAAAGGTAGAGCAATTGGAAGAGTTTTTATATATACAGGATGATTCGGAGAAGTTAGTCTGTGTGGGAGACGGGATCAATGATGCACCGGTTCTTGCGAGGGCAGATGTAGGGATCGCTATGGGAGATCTGGCTTCTGCCGCCGCTGTTGAGGCGGCGGATGTTATCCTTGTAAAGGGTGAACTCTTTAAGATTAAAGATGCGATCCGCATAGCAAGAGAGACGCTCAAAGTTGTCAACGAGAATATCGCTTTCGCAAGTGTTATTAAGGGGCTGGTTCTTTTGATGGCGCTTGTCGGTTACTTTGGCATGTGGGAAGCGATTCTTGCAGAAGTGGGGGTTATGTTTGCGGCGATCCTGAATGCAGTATGCGTAGCAAAATACACGGCATAGCCGTAATGGTAAATGGGAGATTTTATCTATGAAAAAGCTTCAGTTATATATATCGGTAATGTTGACGGTGATCATGCTGACGGGGTGTCTTGCTGATCCATATAAGAGCGGGATGGAGGCACTGGAAAGCGAACAGTATGAAGAGGCGGCAGATCAGTTTAAGGAAGCAGTAAAAAAAGAACAGAATAAGGCGGATTCTTACAGGGGATTAGGACTTGCGCTTTGGGAGAGCAAAGATTACGAAGGTGCAAAGGAAGCTTTGGAAAATGCGTTGAAGGAAGGAAGCAAAAAGACAGGGACAATCTATAATCTTCTTGGAAGCTGTGAGCTTCAGATGGGGAATATGAAAGAAGCTGTTACATATTTTGAAGAAGGATTAAAGATAAAAGACAGTGACGATAAGCTTAAACAGGCGATGCGGTTTAACTGCATTTTTGCCTATGAGAAGCTGGGGGATATAGAGACGGCAAAGAACCTTCTTTCTGAGTATGTCAAAGATTATCCGGAGGATGAGGAAGCCGCGAAGGAAGCGGAATTTTTAGAAACGAGATAGGATTATAACAGAATTATGATAGAATTAGGAAAAGAGAAAGAGCGGGTATTGCTGGTCGGGGTCAGCACTTTCGGACAGGAGATGACGGAGGGCTCATTGGACGAGCTTTCTGAGCTTGCGAAGACGGCGGGAGCAGAGACTGCAGGCAGGATCATTCAGAACCGGGAGCAGGTGCATCCGGGAACCTATGTAGGAAAAGGTAAGATAGAAGAGATTAAGGATATGCTGTGGGAGACGGAGGCAACGGGGATTGTATGCGATGATGAGCTTTCGCCCGTACAGATGAAGAATCTTCAGGACGAGCTGGATGTGAAGGTGATGGACCGGACGCTTCTGATCCTTGATATCTTTGCAGCGAGAGCCTCTACCAGTGAAGGAAAGATACAGGTGGAGCTTGCCCAGTTAAAATACCGCCAGACAAGGCTTACTGGTTTTGGTACGGCGCTTTCAAGACTCGGCGGAGGAATCGGGACGAGAGGACCCGGAGAGAAAAAGCTGGAGATGGACCGGAGGCTGATTAAGAGCCGGATCGCCCAGCTGAACCGGGAACTGAAAGAAGTCAAGCGCCACAGGGAAGTTACCCGCGGGCAGCGAAAGAAAAGCCGGATTCCGGTTGTATCGATCGTAGGATATACGAACGCGGGGAAATCCACATTGCTCAATAAGCTGACAGGAGCAGAGATCTTTGCCGAAGACAAGCTGTTTGCGACCCTCGACCCTACGACAAGGGGGCTCAGGCTGCTTAGCGGACAGGAGATTCTTTTGACGGATACGGTAGGATTTATTAAAAAGCTTCCCCATCATCTGGTGGATGCGTTTAAAAGTACGCTGGAAGAAGCAAAATACGCTGATCTGATCTTACATGTGGTGGATTCTTCTAATCCGCAGATGGATGAGCAGATGTTTACCGTATATGAGACTCTTAAGAACCTGAAAGTAGGAGATAAGCCGGTCATCACCGTATTTAATAAGCAGGACAGACTGGATAAAGAGCAGATCGTCCGGGATTTTCAGGCGGACTATACCGTCAAATTGTCGGCGAAGACAGGCGAGGGGATTCCTGAATTGCTGGAGACGATTGAGGCCGTCCTAAGACAGCAGAAGATAGCGGTAGAATGTCTGTATGATTACAAAGACACGGGAAAGATTCAGCTCATCCGCAAGTATGGAGAGCTGGAAAAAGAGGAGTACAGGGAAGACGGCATCTTTGTGAGGGGCTATGTCCCGGCGGATATCTGGGATAAGGTGTCTCTTGGAGATTCGCCGAAAAGCCGCTTATAGGCTCTTAAAAAGGTAGAGTAGTCCTTGTAGCCGCAGTCAAAGCAGGCCCGGGTGCCTGGTATTCCGGACAATATAAGTTCTTTGGCGAGCAGGAGCCGTTTGCGGGAAATGTAGTTTCCAAGAGTATATCCGGTTTCCTGCTTGAATTGTCTCATCATATAATATTTGCTGACAAAAAAGGTATCTGCGATGCGGTCGATATTCAGATCGTCTGTCAGGTTGTCGTTGATATACTGGAGGATACCTGCCACTTTGGAAATATGTTCTGTGTCGATGAATTCCAGCCGGTTTTTCAGGGCGGCTCTGTTTAAGTGGATCATAAATTCCAGAAATAAGACCTGCCTGTAGAGTTCGGCGGCATATCCTTTGTCAGAAAAGGATTTTTCCAGCCGTACAATGGAACCGAACAGGGAGCTTTTTTCGAGAGACGGGATGCGCAGGACATTGGAATGTTCTTCCTGCGCTTTCTGAAAACAAAAATTCAGATCGTAAGTATCCGTCCGGTAGGCGTTCATAAAGTTTGGAGAGATATAGACGATGATCCTGTCATAGACTTTAGAGTTGTCTACCGTAAGGCGGTGCATGTCATTGTGTTTTACAAGAACGATATCGTAGGGCTTCAGCTCATAGGTCCTTCCCTCAATCATGTAGGAAACCCGCCCTTTGAGGAAGATGGTAATCTTGTCGAAGTCGTGGTAATGGGTTTTGATCTCGCCGGATTCCTTGTCAGTAAGATGGAATAAGAGGAACTCGCTGTTTAGATAACCTCTTTTTTCATATATGTCCATAAAAAACTCCTTCGGTTATTCAGTTCTATGCATCATAAGGGTGAAACGCATTTATCTCCAATATCATGATAATCCAATAGAGCATTATTTGCAATATAAATAGCATGAATTGCCTTGAAAAGGGAAAAAATGCCTGTTATGATAGAAACATAACGAACAGGCATTAATTAGTAGGAGGGTATGTTATGAAGGTGACTCTGGAAAGATATCATGGGCTGGGAAATGATTATGTAGTATTTGATCCGAATAAAAATGAGCTTGAGCTGAAAGCGGAAAATGTGAAGATGATCTGCGACCGTAACGCGGGGCTTGGTTCGGACGGCATATTGGAAGGGCCGGTTTTAAAAGAGAACGGCATGTATGTCAGAGTATGGAATCCGGACGGCAGTATTTCAGAGACAAGCGGAAACGGGGTGCGTATCTTTGCCAAATATTTGAAGGATGCGGGATATGTGCAGAAGAAGAACTTTAAGCTGTTTACGGAGAACGGGGCGGCGGAAGTGACGTTTTTAAATGAAGACGGGAGCAGGCTCCGGGTATCGATGGGGCAACTTTCTTTCTGGAGCGATGATATTCCGGTAACCGGCGAGAGAAGAGAAGTGATCAATGAGGACATGGTATTCGGCCGGACCCTTTACCCGGTGACTTGTGTGACGATCGGGAATCCGCACTGCGTGATCCCTATGCGTGAGATATCTAAGCCCCTTGTATGCAAGATTGGCGACTATGCGGAGATGGCGAGATATTTCCCGAACCGTGTGAATACCCAGATCATGAAGGTGATGGATAAAGAAAACCTTGCGATAGAGATCTATGAGCGTGGCGCCGGATATACCCTTGCTTCCGGTACAGGCGCATGTGCGGCGGCAGGCGTTGCCTATAAGCTTGGTATGACCAACAGCAAAGTGATCGTCCATATGCCGGGCGGCGAGCTGCAGGTAGAGATTGAGGATGACTGGACGGTATATATGACCGGGGATGTGTTCTATGTGGCGAAGATATCGCTGAGCAATGAGTTCGCAGAGAAGCTCCGGAGTGTGTAAGGTTTGAAAATGTCATAGATACAAATGAAAAAGCTGTCAGAATTGCAATTCATTAGGATTGCAGATCTGGCAGCTTTATAAAATGGATAAATCCAAACAATCCCTTTCGGATGTACAAAAATAAAGGAATCGTTTATAATATGTACAAAAGATTGCGATCGGAAAGGGTAAGAGATTATGTCATTAAAATTTATATTCGGACCGTCAGGTTCGGGGAAATCATATTTTCTTTATGATTCCGTGATTAAGGAATCAATGGAACACCCCAAGCAGAATTACATAGTCCTTGTACCGGAGCAGTTTACTATGCAGACGCAGAAGGATCTTGTGGCAAAGCATCCGGCACATGGGATCATGAATATTGATGTATTGAGTTTCGCGCGCCTTGCCTACCGCGTGTTCGAGGAGACGGGAGGAGGGAATCTGCCGGTTCTGGATGATGAGGGGAAGAATCTGATCTTAAGGAAGATTGCGGGAGATTACGAGAAAGACCTTAAGGTTCTTAGGGGTAAGATGAAAAAGCTCGGTTATATCAGTGAAGTGAAGTCCGTGATTTCAGAATTTACCCAGTACGATGTGGGAGAAGAAGAGCTTTCCCGGGTGATGGAGACGGCGGGGGAAGGCTCGGGGCTTTATTATAAGCTTTGGGATATCATGACGTTATACCGGGGATTTTCGGAATATCTGAATAAGAAATACATTACAAAGGAAGAGCTTTTGGATGTCCTGTGCAGGGAGATTCCCAAATCAGAACTTTTAAAAAACAGTACGGTTGTGCTAGACGGTTTCACCGGATTTACTCCAGTGCAGAACCGTCTTCTGAGGGAACTTATGCGGCACTGTAAGAACGTGGCCGTCACGGTTCTGATCGATGAAAGAGAGGATCCCTTTTCTTTCCGGCATCCGTACCAGCTTTTTGCTCTAAGCAAGCATATGACGGCTTCTTTGGCTGAGATAGCGAAGGAAGAAAAGATCAGGTTAGAGGAGCCGGAAAAACTGCCCGGGAAGCCTTCAAGACGTTTTAAAAGCAACGATTCCCTTGCTTTTCTGGAGAGAAATCTGTTCCGCGGCAGGCAGGAAACTTATGGGAAAGAGCAGGAGGCAGTGAGTATCCATGCGGCGGGAACGCCGAAGGAAGAGGC
Organism: uncultured Dorea sp.; assembly: GCA_949916155.1. Classification (GTDB taxonomy): domain Bacteria; phylum Bacillota; class Clostridia; order Lachnospirales; family Lachnospiraceae; genus MD308. Next base: position 6,092 of record CATLEM010000078.1, on the reverse strand, counting down.
GTTTGCCGCAGCGGGAGAGATTCGTGCCCTGATCAGGAAGGAAGGCTGCCGTTACCGGGAGATCGGTGTGATCGTCAGCAACATGGACGTATACGCGGACTATCTTAAGGAGGCTTTTGAGAGCTACGATATTCCAGTGTTTATGGACCACAAGCGGAGTATTCTTTTGAATTCGTTCGTAGAGTATGTCCGAAGCCTTCTGAATATGGCGGAGTGTCAGTTTACTTATGAGAGTGTCTTCCGGTTTTTGCGTACGGATCTTTCCGGGATCTCCTATGAGGATACATGCCTGCTGGAGAATTATGTGATCGGTTTTGGAATCAAAGGATATAAAAGATGGCAGGGGCAGTGGAATAAGCTCTTAAAAGGGATGGATGAGGAGGAACTTGCGCATCTCAACCATCTGCGGACGGCGTTTGTAGAAAAGATAGACGGATTTGTCTTTGTGCAAAAGCAGAAGAAAAAAACAGTGAAGGATATCACGCTGGCATTGTATGAATTTATGGTAAAGGAGGAGCTTCAGCTAAAATTAAAATATCAGGAAGAAGCGTTTCTTTTAGAAGGGGAACTTGCGCTTGCAAAGGAATACGCCCAGGTTTACCGGATCCTGATGGATCTTCTGGATAAATTTGTGGAACTTCTGGGAGAAGAGCAGGTAAGCCTTGGAGAGTACTGCAAGCTTTTGGATGCGGGGCTTTCCGAGGCAAGAGTAGGCGTGATCCCGCCCGGTGTGGACCAGCTTGTCATAGGGGATGTACAAAGAACAAGGCTTAAGGATATAAAGGCGCTCATTTTTATAGGGGCAAACGATGCCTGGCTCCCGGGCGCACTCCTTCGTACGGGGCTTTTGTCCGAGCGTGACAGAGAGAAGTTCAGGAGAGAAAAGATCAGTCTGGCGCCGGGAGGAAAGGAGCAGGCGTATATCCAGAAATTCTATCTCTATATGAACCTGACAAAGCCGTCAGAAAGGCTTTCTGTCTATTACAGTAAAGTATCCGCAGACGGGAAAAGCATGCGCCCTGCATATCTGATACAGGAGTTAAGGAAACTCTACCCCCTTCTTGACGTGAAGGACGAGGATACCAGACAGTTAAACGGCAGGGAACTTACAAAAGATATGGGAACCGCGCTTTTGGTCAGAGGTTTTCAGGAGAGGATGTTTAAAGACAGCAGGTGGCAGGAGCTGTATGCGTGGTATCTGGGAGATAAAGAGCAGCGGGAGCGGATCGAAAGGCTCCTTTGCGCGGGATATTACCGCCGCCCGAAGGACGGGCTTACAGAAGCGGCGGCAAAGAGGCTTTACGGAGAGGATTTTGAAGACAGTATCACAAGGATCGAGAAGTTTTACGTCTGTGCTTATGCGCATTTCCTTACCTATGGGTTAGGTTTAAGGGAACGTAAGGAGTATGAGTTTCAGGCGGTGGATCTAGGGAATATATGCCACAGCGCGCTGGAAGGTTTTTCGAGGAAGCTTTGCAGGGAGCATTTAAGCTGGGTTCAGATTACAGAAGAGCAGAGGAAGCAGTATATTGACGAGAGCGTTAAGGAAGCTGTTTTGGATTACGGGGATTATGTGCTGGAAAGCTCTGAGCGCAACAAATATATGACAGTCCGGATTACGCGTATGTTAGAGCGGACGGTATGGGCGCTGACAAAGCAGCTTGCGGCGGGGGATTTTGTGCCTTCTGCTTATGAGCTGCGCTTTGGAAACGGTAAGATCGACCGGATCGATACTTGTGTGGACGAAGATAAGGTGTATGTCAAAGTGCTGGATTATAAGACCGGAAGCAAGGCGTTTGATGTGACAGCGCTGTATCACGGCCTGCAGCTGCAGCTTATGGTATATATGGCCGCGGCGCTTAAGAAGGAGAGCGTAAAGTATCCGGACAAAGAGGCGGTTCCTGCGGGAGTGTTTTATTACCGGATCAGCGACCCGGTTGTAGATAAGCAGGAGGAAGACATAGAAGAGGCAGTTTTAAAGGAACTTAGGCCCGATGGGATCATTAATCTTAAGGATGAGGCGCTTTTGCATCTGGACAGAAAGCAGACGGGAGAATCGCTGGCCGTTCCGGTGAAATACAATAAAAACGGAAGCCTGTCAAGGACGTCGAAGGCAGTGTCGGAAGAAGAATTCCGGCTTATGATGGAGCATGCCCTGAAAAAGATCAAGACTTCCCATAAAGAGATTTTACAAGGAGAGACAAGGGCATCGCCCTACCGCAGAGGCACAGAGACAGGGTGCGATTATTGCAGATACCGCCATGTGTGCGGATTTGATCTTAAGGTACCGGGTTACCATTACCGGGATATCGCTAAAATGAGCAGGGAAGAGGCTCTTGCCGCCATGAAAAGTTCTGCGGGGAGTTTTGGGGAAAAGAAGCCAAAAAAAGCGGTAAAAGATGATAGATCAGAAGCAGAGGGAAGAGAGGAGGCGTAGGATATGGGGGTATCATGGACAGAAGAACAGAAAAAGGTCATCAAGCTTCGCGGACGCAATATCCTTGTATCCGCGGCGGCCGGTTCAGGCAAGACAGCGGTTCTGGTGGAAAGAATCATTACCATGCTGACAGCGAAGGAGAATCCGGTAAGCGTAGACCAGCTTTTAATCGTGACATTTACAGAGGCGGCAGCGGCGGAGATGAAAGAACGTATCCGCACGGCTATTGAAAAGAGAGTTTCAGAATATCCGGATAATGAGCATTTACAGCAGCAGGCTACTCTGATACACAATGCGCAGATTACTACGATCCACAGCTTCTGCCTGTCGGTGATCCGAGATCATTTTCATGTGATAGACTTAGATCCCGGCTTCCGGATCGGAGAAGAAGGAGAGTTAAAGCTTCTCAGCCACGACGTATTAGATGAGCTTTTAGAAGACCGGTACAGGGAAGGAGACCAGGAATTCCTCGACTTTGTCCTTTCCTACGGAAGCGGACGGGATGACAAAAAAATTGAAGAACTGATCTTAAAAATCTATGAATTTTCCAGAAGCTACCCGGACGCAAAAGGGTGGCTTGCCTCCTGCGTGCGCGCTTACAGCGCCGGAACGGCAGAAGAGTTTGAAGACAGCCCTGCGGCAAAGCTGATAAAGAGGCATACGGAACAATATCTGAAAGATTGTCTGGAATTGATCGGACAGGGGATTCTTCTGTGCAGGGAACCGGACGGCCCGGCTGTCTATGAGGCGGCGCTTCTTTCCGACAGGCAGATGATAGAAGAATTTCTTGAAGCAGAGACATTTGCCGAAGTTTCGGAAAAGATCTGCGGGAGAATGAAAGAGAAAAACGTATGGGCCAGGCTTGCCGCGAACAGAGACAAAACCGTGTCGGAGGAAAAGATCTCAAAGGTAAAAGCAATCAGGGAAGAGGTAAAGGAACTGGTAAAAGATCTTGTTTCCCAGTATTTTTATCAGGATACAAAAGGGCTTCTTTCGGATCTTAATCTGTGCAGGCCAAAGACAGAGATTCTTGCCGGCTTGGTGACAGAGTTCGCAGAACGGTTCGAAGAAAAAAAACGGGAGAAAGAGATTATCGATTTTTCGGATATGGAGCAGTACGCCCTCCGGATCCTGACAGAAAACCGTGACGGAAAATTATGCCCGTCAGCTGCGGCGGAGGAGTACCGGCAGCAGTTTTCAGAGATTATGATTGATGAGTACCAGGACAGCAATTTTATACAGGAGGCCATACTTACCAGTATTTCTAAAGTTTCAGAGGGGACTTATAATATTTTTATGGTAGGAGATGTGAAGCAGAGTATCTATCGGTTCCGTCTTTCAAGACCCCAGCTTTTTATGGAAAAGTTTGACAGTTACAGCTTGGAGGACAGTAAAAAGCAGAGAATCGATCTTCATAAAAATTTCCGAAGCCGGAGAGAGGTCTTAGACAGCGCCAACTATATCTTCAGACAGATCATGACAAAGCCTCTGGGTGGGATCGCCTATGATGACGGGGCAGCTTTGTATGCGGGAGCGGATTATCCATGCTGCCCGGAATGCGGCGCCCTTGATGACGGGACGGATGAGACAAAAAGAAATAGTCCGGTGACGGAGGTTCTTGTGATTGACAGCGGTATAAAGGATGAGGAGTCAAAAGAGTCTTTCGCCAGAAAAGGCATGAAGGGACGGAAGGATATTCCGGAGAGAGAACTTGAGGCGCGGGTGATTGCAGGCCGTATCAGAGAGCTTCGAAGAGATTATAAGGTAACAGACAAGAAGAGTGGAAAGCTTCGCCCGGTACGGTATTCGGATATTGTGATTCTTACCCGGAGCGTGAAAGGGTTCGCGGATATTTTAACAGAAGTGCTGAACCGGGAGGGAATCCCTGCCTATGCAGGAACAAAGGAAGGTTATTTTCAGACGCAGGAGATTGGCGTGCTGTTAGATTATCTGCGGGTTCTTGATAATGTGTATCAGGATATTCCGCTTGCTGCGGTTCTTGCATCGCCTTTCTGCGGCCTTACAGAGCAGGAACTGGCGGAGGTCAAAAGCGGATACAGCGGATTATCATTTTATCAGGCGGTGGAAAAGTACAGAATTGAAGGGAAAGAAAAGACCGTCAGAGAGAAGATTGAAAAGTGCATGGCACAGATGGAAAGGCTAAGGGAACGGGTTCCCTATACCCCCATGCAGGAACTGTTAAGAAAAATCCTTAAATGCACTGGATACGGAGAATTTGTGTCTGCGATGCCGGGAGGGCTGCAGAGAAGCGCTAATCTGGAAATGCTTCTTGAGAAGGCGAAGACTTTTGAATCTACCAGCTATAAGGGGCTGTTTCATTTTGTGCGTTACATTGAACAGCTTCAGAAATACAATGTGGATTATGGTGAAGCAGCGCTTAATGATGAGCAGTCAGATACGGTTCGTGTAATGACGATCCATAAGAGCAAGGGTCTGGAGTTTCCTGTCGTGTTCGTCGCTGGGCTTGGAAAGCGTTTTAACATGCAGGATGCCAGGAGCAGTACGGTTCTGCATGTCGATCTGGGCGTGGGGCTTGACGCTGTAGATATTGAAAGACGGACAAAAAGCCCTTCTATTATAAAAAAGGTGATTCAAAAGGAAGAAGCGCTGGATACGATGGGAGAAGAACTCCGGGTGCTTTATGTCGCCCTGACCCGCGCGAAGGAAAAGCTGATTCTCACAGGAACAATATCCAATCTGGAAAAGAAGCTTGAAAACTATGAAATGGTGAAGGATCAGGAAAGAGAAGAACTCAGCTTTGGCAGGCTTAGCAAGGCAGTGACATACTGGGATTTTATCCTGCCGTCGCTTGTGCGTCTTCCTTCGAAGGTGCCGGTTATGGTGCGGATGTTTTCCTTTGAAGATATCGTAAGGGAAGAGATGGCGGAGGAAACAGCAGAAAAGATTACGAAAGCGGCGCTGGAACAGTGGGATACAGACCGGGTGTATGATGAAGGGATGAGGAAAATGCTGGAAGAACAGTTTGGATACCAGTACCCTTACGCCGAAAGCCGCGCCAGGAAACTGAAATTTACGGTGTCGGAGCTTAAAAAGAGGGTGCATTTTCTGGAAACGCTGGAAGACGGGGAGATGGAAGAGCAGTATGGCGAGCTTCTTTATGAAGAGCCGGAGATCGTGCCGCTGATCCCTAAGTTCCTTCAGGAAGAGACGGAACTTTCCGGGGCATCCCGGGGTACGGCATACCATAGGGTCATGGAACTTCTGGATTTCAGAAAAGACTATACGGAAGAGAAGCTTAAAGAAGATATAGAGAGCTTTCAGAAAGAGGGGAAAGTTTCTGCCGAGATGGCAGCTTGTATCAGAACAAAGGATATTATGGGATTTCTCGGATGTCCGGCGGGGCAGCGTATGCGGGATTGCGCTCTTTTAGGAAGTTTAAAAAAAGAGCAGCCTTTTGTGTTGGGAATTGATGCGAGAGAGATCTATCCCGGAGAGCAGGAAGGAGAAGAGATTTTGGTACAGGGGATCATTGATGTGTATTTTGAAGAACCGGACGGTCTGGTTGTGTTGGATTATAAGACCGATTATGTCAAGACGGCAGCGGAACTGACAGAAAAATATCATGCACAGCTTGACTATTACGGAAAGGCGCTTGAGCAGATGACAGGAAAGC
>CATLEM010000077.1 GCA_949916155.1 uncultured Dorea sp. | reverse complement strand
GCTTATGTTTCGAGAGAGTACATCGTCTTTGGGCGTGAGATAGAAAAGTGTATTTTTGATATTATTGCAAATGAATGTGAACAGGGGGAGGAACTGCCGGACATCTGTAAGGCGGCGCTTTTAAAATACTTTTCGGATAAAAGCTTTACTGCTGATTATGAACCGGTGCTGCATCAGGTGTTGAGAGAGATGTGCGAACGACAGATTGTATTCCCGTTCTATCTGAATTATGAAGAGTCATGGCTCCGGGAACTGCAGCTTTATGATAAATCCATGGTATTTTACCGCGGGGAACCCGGAAGCAGTGTGGAGCTTTACTACAAGATGAAGCGCGGCAGCAGGGAGGAACTGGGATATCATAAAGAGACGCTCCTCCCGGTATTTGAGAATTTATACGTCAAGCAATATGTGCTGTATGATGACGAGCATGTAAGTTATTATTTTCAGGAGATCAAAGGCAAGAAGGTGAAGACTACTGAAAAAGCTGTCCTTGACGGGCAAAGAAAGACGACCGCCGGAAAATACGGAAGGCTCAATGCATTGATCCGTATGTCCCCTGACAGCCGTAAGAAGATGATGGCAGTGTTCGCGGAGGATGAGCAGATGGCGGAAAGAATGTTTAAAATATATTAACGTTGTTTTGAGGAGGAAATGAGATGGAGCGAGGGAGTATCCTTGGATATGACCTAAATGAAAAATACTGTCAGATCAGTTATTATAACGAAGCTAAGGATGAGCCTGAGACTCTGGAAGTTTCTCCTGACAATTATCAGATTCCTCTGTCACTTGGAAAATTGGACGGGCAATGGGTTTACGGCATGGAGGCGGAATGTTTAAAGGCTGCGGATGAAAGTTTGTTTGTGGAGGATCTTTTTACCAATGCATTTTATCACAGGAAGGTTTCTGTCGGCAAAAAAGTCTATGATGCGGTATGGCTTTTGTCGAAGTTCATCCAGCTTACGCTGGAGAGGTTTGAAGAGATAGAGTATCTGACATTTTCTACCCCCTTTACGGGAGTGGATATGTCAAAGATGTTAAAGAGTATCGGAAAACATCTCGGAATACCTAAGGACAGGATCTATGTGCAGGATTATAAGGAGAGCTTCTGCCAGTACATGTTTTATCAGCCGAAAGAACTGTGGCAGTATGAATCAGCTTTGATCTTCTGTGACGCGCAGAAGATCAAGGCTTATATGCTGAGAAGGCTTAATGTGGTGAATAAGCGGGATAAAGAACTGTTCGTGACGGTGGATGAGGTGGCAAAAGCCCATATAAAAGAACTGGAGGCGATCCATCTTCTGACTGATGATGAAGAGAAAGCCAAAAGTGCTGATGAACGGTTTAAAGCATTTATACAGAGTGTGTTTGAAAAGAAGGTTATCTCATCGGTGTATCTGACAGGAGAAGGGTTTGAGAATAACTGGTATCCCAATTCCCTAAAGGTGCTCTGCAACGGAAGAAGGGCGTTTGTTGGGAATAATCTGCACAGTAAAGGAGCATGCTATACGTCTGTGCGTATATGCAGGGATGATAATGAAGGACCGGTTTATCTGGATGAATCGAAGATGACACAGCAGATATCTTTGCGTATGCGTGTGAACGGCAAGGAAGGGTGGTATCCGATCGTGTCATGGGGAACACGCTGGTATGAGGCAGACGGAGAGTGGGAAGTGCTTCTTGAGGATGATTCAGATGTGGAGATCCATATAGAATCCCTTGCAGGAGATGAACTGCAGGTAGAGAGGATATCGCTGAAGGGGCTGCCTGAGAGGGTGGATTATTCCCTGCGGCTTAAGATAGAGATTATGTTTTTGGAGGAAAGACTGTGCCGGATGACATTCAAAGACGTTGGATTCGGTGATTTTTTTCCTGCTACCGGTTTTTGCGTTACAAAGGAGATACATTTAGGAGGAATCAATGGGCAGTTTAATTCTATGTCATAATATCAGGGCAAAACAGCCTTATGAGATCGGGCGCATCCATCTTCGTATTTATACAATAGAAGAATTGTGCTATTATGTCTGTAATAATCTTTATCTGATCGATCACACGATCATGAACCGTCAGCTGTGTGAGTGGATATCCGTTGAACTGCATCTGGACAAGCTCGCAGAGAAGCTCAGAGAGGAGCTTTCAAAAAACTGTTCGGAAGATCAGTTCGTGATCACGCTGCTGAGAGGTTCTAATATCTATGCGCAGTCGGAGATCAATAAAATTCAGGGGCTTCTTGAGAATCTGCGGCATCAGAAAGAAGTGGAGAAGATAAAGTTTAAAGGCGATACGCTGTTTAAGAGCGGAGAGTATTCTGCGGCGGTTTTGGTCTACCAGTCTATCGTCAATGCTGAGTGGGATGATTCGGCAGGAAAGAAATTCTACGGACATGTCTATGGCTGTCTGGGTGCGGCGTATGGACGCCTGTTTTTATATGAGGAGGCGCTTGCCGCTTATAAGGAGGCGTATTATCTGTGCGAGGAACCGGATATGCTGAAAGCATATCTGTATTGCTGCTATCAGTCATATTCGAGAAAAGATTATACAAAGATGCTGTCGGGGAACCCCTTATTCTTAAGTATGGCATCGAAGCTCAAGGAGGAGATGAAGGAGGTACATGAAAAGATTGACCCGGATGTGCCGGGAGAGAAGCTTTTGCAGTGGAAGAATGATTACCGGAGGCTTGACAGCCGCAAGGGAATGAGGAGTACGATACATGGATAGTGAAAAAGTAACAACAGGCATGGGAGAGGAGTGCGGTGTGTTTGGAGCCTATGATATGGACGGAGGCGATGTTGCCTCATCCGTATACTATGGGCTTTTTGCGTTGCAGCACAGAGGACAGGAGAGTTGCGGCATCGCCGTGACGGATACTTACGGGGAGCGGAAGGTCCATGCGAAAAAGGGATTGGGGCTGGTAAACGAAGTATTTGACCGGGAGGCGTTAGAGCCCCTTAGAGGAAACTTAGGCGTGGGGCATGTCCGCTACTCCACCGCAGGAGGCACAAGGGCGGAAAACGCCATGCCCCTTGTGTTAAATTACGTGAAGGGAACGCTTGCCATCGCCCACAACGGCAATATCACCAATGCGGTCGAACTGCGCCATGAGCTTGAGTACACCGGTGCCATCTTTCAGACGACGATCGATTCTGAGGTGATCGCTTACCATATCGCCAGGGAGCGTCTTAAGACGAAGACAGTGGAGGACGCGGTTAAACGGGCGATGAAGAAGATCGAAGGAGGGTACGCCCTTGTCATCAGTTCGCCCAGGAAGATGATCGGGGTGAGAGATCCTTTCGGACTTAAGCCTCTTTGTATCGGGAAGCGGGACAACACCTATTTCCTGGCGTCAGAAAGCTGCGCAGTGGCGGCTGCCGGCGGGGAGTTTGTACGGGATGTTGAGCCTGGCGAGATCGTAAGCTTTACGAAGCACGGGGAAAAATCTGATACTTCCATGGCAATCGCACCGGAAAAACAGGCAAGGTGTATCTTCGAATATATTTATTTTGCAAGAACAGACAGCAAAATCGACGGTGTAAATGTGTATCATGCAAGGATTCTTGCAGGGAAAGCGCTGGCAAAGTCTTATCCGGTGGAAGCGGACCTGGTTGTGGGCGTACCGGATTCGGGACTTGTGGCGGCGATGGGATATTCGGAGCAGTCGGGGATTCCCTACGGCATGGCATTTCACAAGAACAGCTATGTGGGTAGGACATTTATCAAGCCGAAGCAGAGCCAGCGGGAGAGCAGCGTAAAGATCAAGCTGAATGTCATCGAAGAGGCAGTGCGGGGCAAACGGGTGGTGATGGTGGATGATTCCATCGTGCGGGGGACGACTTCGGCAAATATTATCCGTATGCTCAAGAAGGCGGGCGCAGCAGAAGTTCACGTAAGGATCAGTTCGCCACCGTTTCTCTACCCCTGTTACTTCGGTACGGATGTGCCGTCTAACGAGCAGCTCATCGCCCATTCCCATACTACGGAGGAGATCCGGGAGATGATCGGGGCGGATTCCCTGGGGTACATGGAAGTCGGGAAGCTGAAAGATATGGTCGGGGAGCTAGGCTACTGTGATGCATGTTTTACCGGCAATTACCCGATGGACGTGCCGGGGCGGGATGTATCTTTGGCTTTTGAGTAAAACAGAATGAGAAAGGAGACCGGATATGAAGAAAGATAGTCGGTTCAAAGTAACGTTAAAGGAAGGTTCCCCGCTGCTTGACAGGGAGGGCAGGCCTGTTATAACAAGGATAGAATGAAAAGAGTTACAGGAAAATAGATTAAGAATTTAGGAAAAGGAGAAAGACCATGACAAATGACAGATACCAAAGCCCGCTCTCGGAGCGGTATGCAAGCAAGGAGATGCAGTATATCTTTTCGCCGGACAAAAAGTTCCGTACCTGGCGGAGGCTGTGGATCGCCCTTGCGGAGACGGAGAAGCAGCTGGGGCTTAACATCACCGAGGAGCAGATTGAGGAATTAAAAGCCCACGCGGATGACATCAACTATGATGTGGCAAAGGCGCGGGAGAAGGAAGTGCGCCATGACGTGATGTCCCATGTGTATGCTTACGGGCAGCAGTGCCCCAAGGCGAAGGGGATCATCCATCTCGGGGCGACCTCCTGCTATGTGGGCGATAATACGGATATTATCCTGATGGCGGAGGCGCTTGAGCTGGTAAGGAAGAAGCTTGTGAACGTCATTGCTGAAATGGCCGCGTTTGCCGACGAATATAAGGAGCTTCCCACCCTTGCCTTTACCCATTTCCAGCCAGCCCAGCCGACGACGGTGGGAAAGAGGGCGACGCTGTGGCTGCAGGAGTTTGAGATGGATCTGGCGGATCTGGAGTATGTGAAAGGAAGCCTTAAGCTTCTGGGATCAAAAGGAACGACCGGAACCCAGGCAAGTTTTTTGGAGCTTTTTGACGGGGATCAGGAGACGATCGATAAAATTGATCCGATGATCGCGGAAAAGATGGGCTTTCAGGCCTGCTATCCGGTGTCCGGGCAGACGTATTCCCGGAAGGTGGACACCAGAGTGCTGAACGTCCTTGCGGGGATCGCGGCAAGCGCCCACAAGATGTCCAATGACATCCGCCTTCTTCAGCATCTTAAAGAGGTGGAGGAGCCCTTTGAGAAATCCCAGATCGGCTCGTCCGCCATGGCTTACAAGCGGAATCCCATGAGGAGCGAGCGGATCGCGTCTTTATCCCGGTACGTGATGATCGACGCGCTGAATCCGGCGGTTACTTCCGCGACCCAGTGGTTTGAGCGGACACTTGACGATTCTGCCAATAAGCGCCTTTCCGTGCCGGAAGGGTTTCTTGCCATCGACGGTATCCTGGATCTGTGTCTGAATGTGGTGGACGGGCTTGTGGTGTACCCGAAGGTGATCGAGAAGCGCCTGATGAGCGAACTGCCCTTTATGGCTACGGAAAATATCATGATGGACGCGGTGAAAGCCGGCGGGGACAGGCAGGAGCTCCACGAGCGCATCCGCGAACTTTCCATGGAAGCCGGGCGCAACGTGAAGGAAAAAGGGCTTGACAATAATCTTCTTGAGCTGATTGCCGCGGATCCGGCGTTCGGCCTGACCTTGGAAGAACTGAAACAGACGATGGATCCGTCCAAATATGTAGGGCGCGCGGCGGTCCAGGTGGACACCTATCTGTCCAAAGTGATCCGTCCGCTCCTTGATGCCAACAAAGACGTGCTGGGTGTCAAGGCAGAGATAAATGTATAGGTTAAAGTTTGTCAAAAAAATGGCAAAATGCCGAAAATAAATTATCTTATTATTGTAAAAAAATAGAAGCAGCGTGAAAAACCTCCATTTTCCGCTGTTTCTTTTTTATTAAAAAAAGGTTGACAAATGGAAAGACTAGGAAAATTGACGAAAATTATTCGTCAAAAGCTGACATTGTTGAAAAAATATCATCAGAATGTTAAGATATTGTCTATAAATACAATAATGTTATTGGAAGTATCTATAGGAAAAGGGGGAATTACAGTATGGAAACGTTAAATAACATTGTATTGACCATTCAGCATTATCTGGCAGATTATATCCTGATCGTCGCACTTTTGGGCGGAGGCATCTGGTTTTCTGTCAAACTTGGGTTTATCCAGATCAGAGGATTTGGCGAAGGGATGAGAAGGACCTTCGGCGGTCTGTTCTCCAAGAAGGGAGAAGCAGGGGCAGACGGGATGTCATCCTTCCAGGCGCTGGCCACAGCTATCGCGGCGCAGGTAGGTACCGGCAATATCGCCGGAGCGGCTACTGCTATCGCGATCGGAGGCCCGGGAGCGATCTTCTGGATGTGGATCGCGGCATTTTTAGGAATGGCCACCATCTTTGGCGAGGCGGTTATGGCCCAGAAGTATAAGCAGGTAGGCGCGGACGGCGAGATCACCGGCGGCCCGGTATATTACATACGGGCGGCATTTACCGGAACCTTCGGGAAGATTCTGGCGGGTGTATTTGCGGTTCTTCTGATCTTTGCGTTAGGCTTCATGGGCAACGCGGTTCAGGCGAACTCTATCGCGGCAGCGTTCAACACAGCATTCGGCGTTCCGCAGATCGCCATGGGCGCTATCCTTGCGGTTCTGGCGCTGTTCGTATTCATGGGCGGCATGCAGCGGATCGCAAAGGTTACAGAGACTATCGTTCCGATTATGGCGGCTCTCTACATCGTTGGCGCGCTTATCGTTATCTTCTATAACTTCAAGCAGATTCCGTATGCGTTCTATTCTATCGTTGTGGGCGCGTTTGCTCCTTCCGCGATCACCGGCGGTGCTGTGGGTGCGACCATCAAGCTGGCCCTGACAAAGGGTGTAGCAAGAGGTCTGTTCTCCAATGAGGCCGGTATGGGTTCCACACCTCACGCACATGCGGTTGCAAAGGTTGACCATCCGGTAGAGCAGGGCTTTGTTGCTATGATCGGCGTATTTATTGACACATTTGTTATCCTGAACCTGACGGCTCTCGTTATCATCACGACTCAGTCCATCCCAAGCGGAAAGACCGGAGCAGAGTTAAGCCAGTATGCGTTCTCCACCCTTTACGGCAAGGGCGGCGACATCTTTATCGCGATCTGTATGTTCTTCTTCGCGTTCAGTACGATCCTTGGCTGGTATTTCTTCGGCCAGGCGAATGTGAAGTACCTGTTCGGAGCGAAGGCAGTGAAGGTTTACTCCATCCTTGTTGCGGTATGCGTGCTGCTCGGTTCGCTGGCGCAGGTGGATCTTGTATGGAATATGGCGGACTGCTTCAACTCCATGATGGTCATCCCGAACATCATCGCGCTGTTTGCACTCAGCGGGACGATCAAGCAGGTTCACGACGACTATTTTAAAAATCACAAGAAATAGAGAGCTATAGTAAACACTATAAAAATTAGTAATTATATACAAAACAGAATATCTATTTTTGTGCGGAATAACCAAAATCTGATAGAACAAAATAAATAGTTGAAAAACAATTAACAATAGGTTATTATAGAAACAGGCAATGAAACTAATCAGAGTTGTCTATGAGTATAACCAAATAGTGGGCTGATGTATTCCGAGAGAGACCTGCCGCAGGCAGGCGCCGAAGAGGCAAGCTCTCCCTGTGTTGGTGGCATGGCGGGGAGTGAAACTTTCAGGCAAAAGGACCGGGAAACGGACCACATTCTGAATCTTGTGATGGATGATAAGTGTTTGAAGGACAGATTATCAGGGCAAAAGACAGGAAGGACGGTTTAGGGCACGGAAGTGTTTTAAAGCGTCCTTTTTTACATCCGGTGATCCGGCGCCGGGAAAGGAGATACGCATAATATGAACAGGGGAAATTATATTATCGTGACGAACAATCCGCTGGTGCTTAAGAAGCATGGGGACACGCACAATGTGATTTATAAGGAAGTCTCCTATGAGGATGTACTGAGAGAAGTAAGAGACAGGATTCATGAAGGACACTCGATGCTGACGCATCCGTTATCGGGAAGTGTCAAGCCAAATGAAACACCGTATAAATCAATCATGATATCAGAAGAGAGGAGGGGGATAGACGAAAGGTCGGTTGTACTGATTGAGAATGCCATACATGCCTGCGGGAAGTTTGAGTTTAAGTCAGACCGGTACAGGCCGGAGGTGTATGAAGATTTCCAGCTTATCGACTGCACTCTGATAGAAAGCGGCATGGCATCGGCAGATGCGCTGCGTTAAGCTTAAGGTCAGCACGCCGTTAAGCGCTGCGCAGGAGGGAAGTCATTTGCAGAGGTTATAAAACATTGCAGTTTTTAACAATAATATCTATAAAATTAAAGGAGGGAAACTAAAAGTGAGATTAGAATTGGGACACATTTACATCAAGGATATCCAGTTCGCAGCAGAGTCTAAGATTGAAGACGGTATCCTTTATGTATCCGAGGAGGCTGCAAGGGCAGTTGCTCTTGAGGATGAGAAGATCAAGAGCGTATCATTTGACATCGCGAAACCGGGAGAGTCTGTAAGGATCACTCCGGTTAAGGATGTTATCGAGCCGCGTGTGAAGGTTGAAGGAAGAGGAGGCATCTTCCCGGGAGTTATCGCGAAGGTTGATACCGTTGGGGACGGCAAGACTTACGCCCTTAAGGGAATGGCAGTTGTTACGGCCGGAAAGATCGTTGGTTTCCAGGAAGGTATCATCGATATGACAGGCCCGGGCGCTGATTATACTCCGTTTTCCAAGACACTTAACCTGGTTATGGTGTGCGAGCCGGTTGATGACATCAAACCCCATGACTATGAGGCAGCAGTAAGATTCGCAGGATTCAGGGTAGCGACATATATTGGGGAATTGGCGCGCGACCTGACTCCGGACGAGACAAAGGTTTACGAGACATGCACCATCAAAGAGGGTATGGAGAAATATCCGAACCTTCCGAGAGTCGCTTATGTGCAGATGCTTCAGAGCCAGGGACTTCTTCATGATACATATGTATACGGCGTAGACGCTAAGAAAATTGTTCCGACGATCATGAGCCCGACAGAGGTTATGGACGGGGCTATCGTATCCGGTAACTGCGTATCCGCATGCGATAAGAATCCTACCTATGTACATCTTAACAACCCGGTTGTCGAGGATATGTTTGAGCAGCACGGAAAGACCATCAACTTTGTTGCCCACATCATCACCAACGAGAACGTATATCTGGCAGATAAGCAGCGTTCCTCTGACTGGACGGCTAAGCTCTGCAAGATGTTAGATCTTGACGGCGCGATCGTTTCCCAGGAAGGATTTGGTAATCCGGATACGGACCTGATCATGAACTGCAAGAAGATCGAGGCTGAGGGTGTTAAGACAGTTATCATTACCGATGAGTACGCGGGACGCGATGGCAAATCCCAGTCTCTGGCAGACGCGGATCCGGCAGCGGACGCAGTTGTAACAGGCGGTAATGCAAACCAGGTGATTATCCTGCCGAAACTTGACAAAGTAATTGGAACTTTAGATTATGTCACAAAGATTGCAGGCGCAAGCGAGGAGACGCTTCGTGAAGATGGTTCTTTGGAAGTAGAGCTTCAGGTGCTTACCGGCGCAACGAATGAAACTGGTTTCAACAAGCTGAGCGCAAGATAGGAAGGGAGGATAATACGATGGCTAAATTAAAAGTAGTTCATTACATCAATCAGTTCTTTGCACAGATTGGTGGAGAGGAAAAGGCAGATTATCCGGCAGAGATCCGCGTTGGCGAGGTTGTTGGACCGGGTATGGCATTGACACAGAAATTCGGCGATGACGCCGAGATCATTGCTACAATTGTATGTGGCGATTCATATTTTAACGAGAATCTGGAAAAAGCTAAAGCTGACATCCTTGCGATGGTAAAAGAGCAGGCTCCGGACGTATTTGTCGCAGGACCGGCGTTCAATGCGGGACGTTATGGCGTTGCCTGCGGTACGATTGCGGCGGCAGTTCAGGAAGAGCTTGGCATCCCGGCAGTTACCGGTATGTATGTTGAGAATCCTGGCGCAGATATGTTCAAGACCCAGGTTTATATCGTTTCCACAAAGAACAGCGCTGCTGGCATGAGAGACGCAGTTTCTAAGCTTGCTCCGCTTGCAGTTAAGATTGGAAGAGGCGAAGCGATTGGCGCATCCTCACAGGAAGGTTATATCCCGAACGGTGTTCGTGTGAACTTCTTCGAGAAGGAGAGAGGTTCTAAGAGAGCGGTTAAGATGCTCCTTAAGAAACTGGCGGACAAGCCGTTTGAGACAGAGTTCCCGATGCCTGATTTCGACAGGGTTGACCCGAATCCGGCAGTTAAGGATTTGGCGCACGCGAAGATCGCCCTTGTAACATCCGGCGGTATCGTACCGAAGGGAAATCCGGACCACATCGAAAGTTCCAGTGCATCTCACTACGGCGAGTATGACATTGCAGGCGTTATGGACCTGACAGAGGAGACTTACGAGACCGCTCACGGCGGATATGACCCGGTATATGCAAATGAGGACTCAGACCGTGTACTTCCGGTCGATGTTCTTCGCGATATGGAAAAGGAAGGAAAGATTGGGGAGCTCCATCACCTGTTCTACACAACGACAGGAAACGGAACTGCAGTTGCATCCTCCAAGGCATTTGCGGCAGAATTCTCTGCAAAGCTTAAGGCTGACGGTGTTGACGCGGTAATCCTCACCTCCACATGAGGTACCTGTACTCGTTGCGGTGCAACGATGGTTAAAGAAGTAGAGAGAGCAGGAATCCCTGTCGTACACATCTGTACGGTAACTCCTATTTCCATGACAGTAGGTGCTAACAGAATCGTGCCTGCTATCGCAATTCCACATCCTCTTGGAAATCCGGCACTGGATAAAGATGAGGAAAAAGCACTCCGCCGCAGGATCGTAGAGAAGGCATTAGATGCCCTCACCACCGAGGTGGATGGACAGACTATATTCGACTAGAGCACTTGGCGAGGTATTTCACGAGCCTAGTGCGAAGCGCATCTGTCCACTTAGCGAAACATTGAACACTTGGCGAGGTCTTTTCGAGCCTAGTGAGAAAGTTCACCCTTGCGGTGTGTCTTTTCGAGTTTAGTGGAGCAGATGTTACCTTGAGCAGAGCACTTGGTGAGGTATTTCACGAACCTAGTGCGAGCCACATCTGACCACTTGATGAGGTACTTTCGAATCTAGTGGGCAGATGTTACCTTAAAAAGGAGAGTAACAGAAAAATGAGCAAAATTTATGATGTTATTGTTCTTGGTGCAGGTCCTGCTGGTTTAGCAGCAGGACTGTACGCAGGAAGAAGCCGTCTCTCTGTTCTGATCATCGAAAAAGGACAGGACGGCGGACAGATCGCGATCACAGACGAGATTGAGAACTACCCGGGACAGATCGTTGAGGGTGAGTCAGGGCCGTCCCTGATCGCGAGAATGACTGCACAGGCTGAGAAGTTCGGTGCAGAGAGAGTATCTGACACGATTAAGGAAGTATGCCTTGAGGGCGATGTTAAGGTGTTAAAGAGCGAAAGGTGCGAGTATCAGGGCAAGAACGTGATCATTGCCACCGGCGCACACGCAAGGCCAATCGGATGCAAAGGCGAGGCAGAGTTTACCGGAAAGGGTGTTTCCTACTGTGCGACTTGTGACGCCAACTTCTTCGAGGACTTTGAAGTGTACGTTGTAGGCG
>CATLEM010000076.1 GCA_949916155.1 uncultured Dorea sp. | reverse complement strand
CAACAAGGAAGTATTTACCAAAAATAAATATGAGATTCCGGAGAATTGGGACGACTTCCTCGCTCTCTGCGAGAAGATCAAATCGGACACGGACGTAACGCCCATCGCTTTCGGCAATTCTGCTCCATGGTATGCGTCCTGGTGGATCGGTATGCTGAATGCGATGATGGTTCCGGCGGATACGCTCAATAAAGATTACGACCCGTCCACAGGCGAGTTCACAGACGAGAATTATGTGAAAGCGGTTCAGGCGCTTCTTGATCTGAATGACAAAGGCTATTTTGGGGACCATGTAAATTCCAAGGATTATTATCAGGTGCGTGAAGAGTTCTGCGCGGGAAAGGCAGCGATGATGCTGGATGCGACTCCGCAGTTTACTCAGTTTGACGACGGCATGGGAGAGGAAAACTGGGGCTTCTTCAAAATTCCGGCGATGGAAGGCGCAGCAGGCGATGCGGGAACAGTCGGAGGCGGCGGAGAAGCATGGATGGTATCTTCAAACTGTGCGCATCCGGATGAGGCTGTCGCGTTCCTGAAATTTATGACAGGCAGGGAAATGAGCGACAAGCAGACGAGCGAAGCCGGTCTTCCCAATGCGTTAGTGGGCGGGATCACCGAGGAAAATTCAACGAAAGCTTTGGCGGACGCTTACAAACAGGCGGAAAGCTATACCAATATCGCGGACTGGCTGGACTGCGCGGTTGAGGCGACAGTTGCAGACCAGTATATGACCAGCCTTCAGGAAGGGCTTGACGGGAAATCCGCACAGGATGTCATGGCAGACGTACAGGAAGTGGCGGCGACAGTTAAGGCTGACAACCAGTAAATTTTACAGCACTCAGAAAAAGGAGTGAGATTATGAACAGAAAGGGCAGTAAAAAGACAGCATTTATCTACCTCGCGCCGGCGATGGCGGTCATTCTGGTCTTCCTCTACCTGCCGATCATCCTGAATTTTATGAACAGTCTGTATAAGTGGGGAGCGATGTCCACGGAAGTGACGTTCGTCGGCGGGAAGTATTATCAGCAATTATTGGGGGATGAGACGATCCGGATCGCGCTGAAGAACAACCTGATATTTGCCGTGATGTCGGTGGCGTGCCAGATCGGGCTCTCCCTGATCATCGCGGCGGTGCTTGAGAGTAAATTTTTAAGAAAGTGGCAGTCGGTATTCCGGACGATCTACTTTGTCCCGTCTCTTCTGATGGTGACGGTTACCGGCATTACCTTTAAGATGCTATACAGCCCGTCCATCGGCCTGATCAATCCGCTTTTGGAGAAGCTGGGCGTGGATACGTCGGGCATCGATATCCTGGGAAATGCAGGCAGCGCGGTCTTCGGCGTGGCGGCGGCGTCCCAGTGGCAGTATATCGGGTACACGGTGGTGCTTTTCATCGTGGCGATGCAGAGTATATCGGAGGATATCTACGAGGCGGCGGAGATCGACGGGGCGAACGCTGTCCAGAGATTTTTCCGGATCACGGTGCCGATGATGAAGGATACGATCATGATCAATATGATCATCGTCGTTACCGGCGCGGTCCGTGTGTACGACGAGGTCTATGTCATGACCAACGGAGGCCCGGGGCGGGCGACCCAGACGCTGGCTACTTATCTGTACCAGGTCGGGTTTAAGAATGACCAGATGGGATACGCATCCGCGATCGCGTTTTTCGTATTCATCATAACATTTGTCTTAGGTCTGTTCCAGATGAAGGGATATGACCTGGGCGACGATTAGAGGAGGGAGAAGATATGGCGAAAAAAATAGGCCACGGTTTGATCATAGCGCTGTTGATCCTGTTTGCGGTTGTCATCTTTCTTCCGCTGATCTGGATGGTGCTTACCGGATTTAAGACGAACAAGGAGCTGTTCCTTGAGCCGTGGAAGCTGCCGGAAGTGTGGCAGTTTCAGAATTACCTGGATGCGTGGAACGCGGGTATAGGGACATTTTTCAAAAACAGCGTGATCATCACTATAGGATCAACGGTATTTTCTACGCTGCTGGCGTGCTTTGCGGCGTACCCGATCTCAAGGATCAGGTTTTCCACGAAGAAGCTCTGGGTCATCGTGATACTGGGCGGCCTTATGCTCGCGCCGCAGTCGGCGGTCATCTCGCTGTTTAAGATGGCGAAAGTGATTGGGCTTTACGATTCGTATTTTGGCATGATGATGATCACGGGGGCGTTTCGGATACCTTTTGCCACGTTCCTGATCATGACATTCTACAAGGATATCAGCGTGAGCCTTGACGAGTCCGCGTTTATCGACGGGGCGAAGACGAGACAGGTATTCTGGAAGATCATTATGCCGCTGAGCAAGCCAATCATCGCGTCATGCGCGATCGTCAGCTTCCGGGCAGTGTGGAATGAATTGATGTTTGCCAATGTACTTCTGGAATCCACGGCGAAAAAGACGATTCCCGTGGGGCTTGTGAACCTGCAGGGGACGACGACAACGAACTGGACGATGCTGATGTCGGGAATGGTGATCGCGTCTGTACCGCTGATCATTATCTTCCTGATCCTGCAGAAGCAGTTTATCCGCGGTCTGACCGCCGGCGGCGTGAAAGGATAGGATAGAAGATGAGACAGTTAAGCGAGGCACAGATTTTGACATCCAACTATCCGTATTACCGGTATTCGCTGGACTACGCACTGGATTCCCTGGAGAGGATCGGTGCGGAGAATATAGAGTTTTACGCCTGTTATCCCCATTTTTACCTGGATGATGCGGAGCTTTCAAAGGATCTGCCGGGGCTTAGGAAAAGTTTGTCGGACAGGCATCTGAGCGTCCGGTGCGTGACGCCGGAGCAGTGCCTGTATCCGGTGAATATAGCGGCGCGTGACCGGATCCGAAGGGAGCGGAGCATAGAGACTTTCCGGAGGGCAATCAGGTGCGCCGCGGAGCTTGGCGGACAGTATGTGGTGCTCCTCGCCGGTTACGGGACGCTTGATGAAGACGAATCGGAGATCTGGAAGCGCTCCCTGGAATCGGCGGCGGAGCTTGGGCGCATGGCGGAGAAAGACGGCATTACCCTTGTGCTTGAGACGTCGCCGCGGGAATATACGACGACGCACAATTCCAAGGATGTGGTCCGCATGCTCAGGGAGATCGGCTCCCCTGGGATAAAGGGGATGATCGACACCGCGACTCTCGGATATTCCGGTGAGACGATGGGGCAGGCGATCGCGGACTTAGAAGGGAATCTTGCGCATGTGCATGTGGCGGACGGCGTTCCTGACGGCCATCTGATCTTAGGGGAAGGGAGCCTCGACATCCCGGGGATGCTCCGCGAACTGGATGAGGCGGGATATAAAGGAGCGCTGAGCCTGGAGATATTAAACGACAGATATGTGAGGGATCCCCACAGGGCGATGGAGATTTCTTATGAGAAGCTAAGGGAATATTTGAACAGTTAAAGGAGAATGTAATTATGGAAATCAGAGAGCTTATGGAAAAAATCATTAAAGGCATGGAACCGGCGGGAGGAGTTAAGAGCGTAGTGTGGGTCGCGGCAGGCGGCTCCCATGACGGGCATTATGCGGCGCAGTATTTTATGGACAGAGAGTCCACGGCTGTGCGCTCCCAGATGATCACCAGCAGCGAGTTCGTCTATGCCCCGCCGAAGCGCGTGGGGAAGAATACTATCGTCGTCCTCACTTCCATGAGAGGAACGAAGGAGACAATCGAGGCTGCAAAGATCGCCAGGTCACTGGGCGCGGTGACCATCAGCCAGTATGTGGACGAGTCCGAGCTTACGGAGGTGTGCGATCACAACGTGCAGTACACGAGCATCTGGGAGGATGACCAGGATCAGAGCAAGACCAACGCGGGAAACGCGCTTCGCATCGCGATGGCGATCGTAGATATCGTTGAAGGATATGAGCATTACCAGGAGGCCATGGACGCGTTCACGAAAGTGCAGCCCGCTTACATAAAGGCGAGGGAATACTGCGCTCCTCTGGCGGAGAAATGGGCGGCCCAGGCGAAGGATGAAAAATGCATCACTGTCCTGGCCAGCGGTCCGGCATACGGTTCCGGCCATATCTTTTCCACCTGCAATATCCTGGAGATGCTCCAGATCCATTCGCCCACATTCAATAGCTGTGATTTCTTCCACGGGCCGTTCGAGATCACGGACAAGAACCAGTCCTTCTTCCTGCTGATCGCTGACGGAAGGACGAGAAAGGCGGATGAGCGCGCGATCACTTTCATGAAAAAATACGCGGGGGACAAGGTATATATCCTGGACGCGAAGGAACTTGGGCTTGACAATCTGAAGGATTCCGTGTCAGAATATTTTAACCACCTTCTCTTTACGCCGGTCCTGAACAATGTATATATGAAGGAACTGTCCAAAGCGACAGGGACAGACTACACGACACGCCGTTATATGTGGAAGGTAGAGTATTAAAGATAATGGATAGGTGATCATATGCTGATGGATAATATCGTCGTCCGGGCGTTAAGCCGCCTGTTTGACCTTATACTTCTTAATATCCTGTGGGTGCTCTTTTCCCTGCCGGTCATAACCGCCGGCGCGGCCGCGACAGCGCTTTACGCGGTGATGCTGAAAATGGCGGCGAACGAAGAAGGGTATATCATCCGCGGATTCCTGGAAGCCTTTAAGAGGAACTTCAGGCAGAGCACGGCTGTCTGGCTCATGCTTCTGATCATCGGCGCAGCGCTTGGCGCGGATGTGATGATCGTAAGCCGGTTTGCAGGAGCGGCAGGAAAAGCCGGGATGGCGCTGCTCGGCGCGGCGGTATTCATCTATCTGACGGAACTTATCTTTGTGTTCCCGCTGATCGCCAGATTCGAGAACACGACCTTGCGTATGATGAAAAATGCATTGCTGATCCCGTTTGTGCGGCTTAAGTTCATGCTGCCGGTCATGTTTCTCACCGCAGTCAGCGTGGTCCTTACTTTCCTGAATCAGGCGACGGTCATGGCCGGGGCGGTGATCTGGAGCGTGATCGGAGGAGCGCTTCTGGCATTTGCCAACTCCTTTTTGCTCCGTGAGATGTTCAAGCCGTTTGCGGGGGACGAGGATTAAAATTATATATTTATTTATGGACATCTCTGGAACAACTTTTTCAGATCCCCAGTTCAGTCTGTGCAGGTAATGTACGGGAGCTGTGTGGAGGGCGGTTTGTTCCGGGGATGATTTTTATATAAAAGTTTTCGGGAAAATGGCGCTTAAAATTGCGGACAGGATAGCAACAGCTTATAATATCCTTGGGAGGGATGTTATATGGCGAGAAGGAGACCGCATGTGCAATACAGTCTGGATGCGGGAGACATCAGGGCTTTGCCGGAAAATGATATCCGGATGATCCTGCGCGCGGCAGACGAGCTGATCAATGCCGGGGGCAGGAGTATGCTGGTAAAGATACTGAAAGGCTCGAAGGATAAGAAAGTGCTGGAGCATAAGCTGGACGAATGTCCGGCATACGGATATTTCCGCGGATTGACTATGGACGAGATATCCACCCGGGTGGATTGGATGATCAAGGAGGATTATCTTCGGATCGAATATAACGGAAGGCTGCCGATGCTTGTCTTCTCGGAAGCGGGCTGGGAGATGGAAAAGGAGACATTTGCGAAAGAACTGTATCAGAGATTCTGCCGTGAACTGGAAGCGGGTACGGAAGATATCCTTGCTGAGATGAAGGATGTCAACCGGCAGGTAGTATATGACATCCTGAAGATGATTCGTGACAGCAGGGATGCCAGGTTTATCCCTTTTCTGGAAAAATGGAAATCCACCGAGGTGCGGAAGGTGCGGGAAAGGATAGCAGGCGTGCAGAGAGCGTTGGCTGATAAGGGATCAGAGCCGGAGATATCATACAGGAAAGCGAGAACTTCTGAAGCGGCGGAGATTACCGGCCTGGTTCATAAGACGGTGAGAAAGATCTATCCGAGGTATTATCCCGGAGAGGTGACGGAGTTTTTCTGTATGAATCACAGCAAAGACAGGATCCGGAGCGATATCCAGAATGGAAATGTGTGGGTACTGCTTCTGGACGGGCAGATCATCGGGACCGGCACTGTCGAAGAGGGCAATCACATCACGAGAGTGTACGTTCTGCCTGAGTTTCAGAAGAAAGGATACGGAACATATATTATGAACCGTCTGGAGGAAAGAATTGCCAAAGAGCATGAAACCGCGGTTCTGGATTCGTCGCTTCCGGCTTTTGAACTGTATGAAAAGCTGGGGTATCAGGCCATAAGGCGGGGAAAAATGCCGCTCTGGAATGATGTAGTGCTGGTTTATGAAGTGATGGAGAAGAAGCTGAGGTAAGGAATAATGAGGAGGAGAAAGATGTCCGGCGGCTGACTGATTTCTATAAAGAGGTTTGTCAGTGTAAGAGTATCGGGGAGACGAAAGACTCGCGTTAATAAGTCGCATACTGTGCGGAATTCCTGCATACATTGTAAAAACAATGAGTGCAGGGGTTTTCTATGAAAGATTATATTGAGGAGCGGGCAGTGGAAATCGCTTATTATATTATTGAGCATAAAGCGACGGTACGGCAGACGGCGAAGAAATTTGGGGTTAGCAAGAGTACCATACATATGGTAGTAACAAAATAGAACGGTTGATATGGAGAATTAAATAGACATCATGAGCCATCCCTGGGAATACGAAGGTATTCTTTAGAGGTGGCTTTGCTGCTGTTCAATGAAACAGATTGTGAAATGTAAAGGGATAGGTTATAATATGGAAAACGGCATTATAATGGAGGGATGATAATGAAGAAACCATTGCCAATCGGTGTTGATAATTTTGAAAAAATAATAAAAGAAGGTTATTGCTATATAGATAAAACTATGTTTATCAAGGAACTTCTGGATTTGAAAGGAGAAGTAAACTTGTTTCTTCGTCCAAGAAGATTTGGAAAGACACTGAATTTAAGTATGCTCCGCTATTTTTTTGAAGACACTGGGCATGAAAAAAGAAATGAACAGAATAAAAGCCTGTTTCATGGAATGAAGATTATAGAAGCCGGAGAAAACTATACAAATCAGATGGGAATGTACCCTGTATTTGAATTGACATTGAAGTCGGCAAAGCAGGAAGACTATGATATGGCATATTATATGATTGAGAATGCTGTTATCATGGAATTTGAACGGCACAGAGACATGGTAGAAAGGGGAAAAGAATGTTTATCAGCCAGAGAATATGAATGGTATACTGCTATTGCAGAGGGAAAAGCGGAGGAAAAAACAATAAGAAATTCCTTACAGATTTTTTGTCAGTGTATGTATAAGATTACAGGTATGAATACAGTTATTTTAATTGATGAGTATGATGTGCCATTAGAAAATGCGTATTTCAGAGGGTTTTATGAAAAGATGGTGGGATTTATCCGTTCGTTGTTTGAGGCTGCGCTGAAAACGAATGATTATCTGCAGTTTGCAGTAATTACGGGGTGTCTGAGGATTTCAAAGGAGAGTATATTTACCGGATTGAATCATCTCAATATTATATCTGTACTCGACCAGAGATATAGTGAACATTTTGGTTTTACAGAAGCGGAAGTGCGGCAAATGATGGCTTACTATGATGTAGAGAGCCGTTTCCCGGTTATGAAAGAATGGTATGACGGATACACATTTGGCGGCACGGCGGTCTATAACCCGTGGAGTGTCATTAATTTTCTATATGATTTATATGCGGATGTCAATGCCTTCCCACACTCATATTGGATTAATACCAGTTCTAATGATATTATAAAGGATTTGATTGCCAGGGCAGACCGGGAAACAAAAGGGCAGATTGAAATACTTTTAGGCGGCGGAACTTTAGACGTTCAGGTTCATGAAGAAGTTACCTACGGGGATATGTACAGTAGTCGGGAGAACTTGTGGAATTTTCTCTATTTTACAGGGTATCTGACGAAAGAGAGTGAATACTTTAAAGGGAAGTATATATTTTTAAAGGTGCGTATCCCTAACACAGAAGTTATGACCATCTATGAGAATACAATTCTGAACTGGATGAAAGCCGCTATAAAGAAGGAGGATTTTCATGACTTGTACCGTGCAATGGAGGAGGGGGACTCCCAGAGGATGACGGATATATTGAATGGCCAGCTTTTCCGAACAATCAGCTTTTACGATAGTGCAGAAAACTTTTATCATGGATTTTTGACGGGAATATTAAGTCAAAGTGAGAATTATCTGGTACGATCTAATCGTGAAACAGGAAATGGGCGTTCTGATATTATGGTGAAAAGCCCATCGCTACGGGGGAGGTCATTTATTGTGGAAGTGAAGGTTTCGGATTCGATAGATGATTTGGAAAATGATGCCCAAAAAGCATTGCAGCAAATATATGATAAAAGATATATGGAGGAACTGCGTACAGAAGGATATCGGAAGATTGATTATTATGGGATAGCGTTCTATCGGAAGGATTGTGAGGTTCGGTTTGGGAAAGGAATGGGGATTTGAGTTAGGAGGGCATGAATGATTTATATTAACAGAGATGCCAAAGAGCCCAATTATGTGCAGTTATATCGCGCGTTAAAACAAGAGATAGAAAATGGGGAATATGCACAATCACGTCTGACGCCAATCAGAGTGTTGGCGGATGAATTGAAAATTTCAAAAAGTACGGTTGTCCAGGTGTATCAGCAGTTAGCTGCATAAGGGTATGTCTATTCCGTTTCTGGTTCAGGATACTATCCTAACGCACTTTTCCGGGAAGCAACGTTTTCAGATAGAAAAATGGCTGCTAAGGCAGTTCCTTTACAGGAAATTGTGTTCCGGAGCAGATCGTTATCTGCACCAGCGTAGTGTCAGCGGTTAAAATGCTAACAGTTTTGCTGCCTCCGGAGCAGTACCGGATAGGGTTCGAGGAGCCGGGATATGATGCTGTCAGAGATATTTTCGTGAGTCGGGGATATTCGTTTACGCCGCTGCCGGTGCACGAAGATGGTATTTCTCTGCAGCCGTTGAGGGAAAGTTCTTGCAATTTGGTCTATATAACACCGTCTCATCAATATCCGCTTGGGCATATTACGCCGATCGCGAACCGGCATCATATAATTTCCGCCATAAGGGAAAGAGGTGGTTATATCATTGAAGATGATTATGACAGTGAATTCCGTTATGGTTCTTCCATAACGTTTCCGGTGCTTCAGTCATTGGATTCGGATGGAAGAGTGTTCTATACAGGAGTCATTGTCTTCGACTATATGGGAGGCATATATGGTTCTCCTGGACGCTTTTCTTCCGCTTTACCACAGGAATTACGAGAGGAACTTATTTTGTATTTTCATGGAGCAAGCGAGGGAAAAACATATGACCTTCTCAAGGAGAATGGAAAAGTAGGTTTTGCAATTTATAAGGATAATGGAGTGCAGATACTGGAAACGGTTTGCCGTTCGAAAAGCGTTCCGAACGATTATTCGCCATCAGGGAGATATGCGCATGGATGAGTTTCATCTAAAGGCATTTAAGAAGATGGCGGTTTATCAATTGAAAGTCGAATATTTTTCATGCAAATGTGCTTTGCCTGAGAATATAAGGACGTTCAAGGTTAGGGGTGATGAACAGAATATCTGAATGAATATGGAAAATGGCATTCAAGTGGAGGTATGAGGATGAAAAAAGCGCTGCCGATTGGCGTGGAAAACTTTAAGGATATGATTCAATCCGGTTATTATTATATCGATAAATCGTTGTTCATAAAAGAATTGGCTGATCTGAAAGGGAAGGCGAATTTATTTACCCGTCCAAGACGTTTTGGAAAGACATTAAATCTTAGCATGCTTAGATACTTTTATGAGGATACAGGGGATGTGAAGAAAAATGAGGAACACAGATCGCTTTTCCAGGGTTTGAAGATTATGGAGCAAGGCGAAGAATATACAAAACATATGGGGAGCTATCCGGTGATTAACCTGACGCTTAAATCGGCGAAGCAGCCTTCTTTTGAATCTGCGTATGGCAAGCTGAGGGACGATATTGCAGACGAATTTCAAAGACATCAGTGTATAATGGAATCTGAAAAATGAACGAAAGGGAAAAAACGCTGTTCCAAAAGATTGCGGATCGAGAGGCGGGATATGACGATTATTCCGGCGCGTTGAAATTTTTAAGCAAATGCCTTTGCCAGACGACGGGGAAACAGGCGGTTATCCTGATAGATGAATATGACGTGCCGCTTGAGAATGCTTATTTCCGGGGATTTTACGAGGAAATGGTGGATTTTATCCGGTCATCAATCTGACTCTCAAATCAGCAAAGCAGCCGACTTTTGAATCCGCATATAGTAAGCTTAGGAAAGCAATCGCAGACGAATTCCAAAGACATCAATATATACTGGCGGACGGAAAATGGTTTCACAGAAGCCGAAGTGCGGCAGATGATGGCTTACTATGGCGTAGAGAGTCGTTTCCCGACGATGAAAGAATGGTATGATGGGTATGCATTTGGCGGTACAGAGGTCTATAATCCATGGAGTGTAATTAATTTTATGTATGATTTATATGCGGATGTCAATGCTTTCCCACACCCATATTGGATTAACACTAGTTCTAATGACATTATAAAGGACTTGATTGCCAGAGCGGACAGGGAAACGAAAGGACAGATTGAAACACTTTTAGCTGGTGGGACTTTAGACATTCAGATTCATGAAGAAGTTACCTGTGGTGATATGTACAGCAATGGTGAGAATCTGTGGAATTTTCTTTATTTTACGGGGTATCTGACAAAGGAAAGTGAGTACCTTAAAGGGAAATATATATTTTTGAAGGTGCGTGTTCCTAATACAGAGGTTATGACAATTTACGAAAATACAATTACGAACTGGCTGAAAGCTATGATAAAGAAAGAAGACTTTCATGATTTGTACTGTGCAATGGAAGATGGAAATGCTCAGAAGATGACGGATATATTAAATAGGCAGCTTATCCGTACCATCAGCTTCTATGACAGTGCGGAAAACTTCTACCATGGCTTTCTTACAGGTATCTTAAGTCAGAGTGAGAATTACCTTGTGAAGTCCAACCGTGAATCAGGGAACGGACGCTCTGATATTATAGTGAGGAGTCCGTCCCTGCGGGGCAGATTATTTATTCTGGAAGTCAAGGTATCGGATGACATTGATAATCTGGAAGGTGATGCAGAGAAGGCGCTGAAGCAGATTTATGATAAAAGATATATAGAAGAACTGCGTACAGAAGGGTATCGGCAGATTGATTGTTATGGGATATCGTTCTACCGGAAGGATTGTGAGGTCCGGTTTGGAAAAGAGACAGGTGCCAATGGAATTTAGTCATAGAAGTTTTGAAAATATCTGATGAGAAAGAGATTGCTGTGGTTCTGCCATTGAACAGCGATATTAAAGGAATATGGAAATAAACCTCTGCATACATTGTAAAAACAATGAGTGCAGGGGTTTTCTATGAAAGATTATATTGAGGAGCGGGCAGTAGAAATCGCTTATTATATTATTGAGCATAAAGCGACGGTACGGCAGACGGCCAAGAAATTCGGGGTAAGCAAGAGCACCATACATATGGTAGTAATAAAATAAAATGGTTGATATGGAGAATTAAATAGATGGGAGCCACCTTTTAGGTCATGTTAAGTATCTGGGGAGGGGGCTCTTTTGCTTTTATAA
>CATLEM010000075.1 GCA_949916155.1 uncultured Dorea sp. | reverse complement strand
ATCTCTGTATCAAAGCCTTCTGCTACGATAAGCCCTGTATCTTCTGTCCCCTTCTCTAAAAGCCTGTCGAGAACGGCAGCCGGGAAGGCGCGGAATATATTGCCCGCGCCAAAATGGATCCACGCAGGATGCTTTCTTGTTCTTTCCCGCATACCTTCAACATCATATCCCGGCGTCACAATATGCTGTTTTTTCCATTCAGGACTGTCAAGCTTCGATGTTTCTAATTTCAACATATACATTTCCTTTCTGTTCATAAACTCAGCAAACAATATCTTTCACTTTATTATTTATCCATTTTTTAGATAAAAACCGTCTGGTAAGCACAACTGCTTTAACGATATCTTCTGTTTCCGCAAAGAGCGCTACAATATAAACAGGGAATCTTAAAACCAACGCACTGATAAATACAAGCGGGACACTGACGCACCATATCGCAGATACTTCTGTCGCCATAGCGTATTTTACATCTCCGCCCGCTCTCAGAATCCCGGTAATAATAGAGATATTATATACTTTCAAAGGCATAAACAAACCATAAATACATAAAAGCGCTATCAGGTAGGCAGAACTTTCTCCTGCAAATCCAAATATCCCAGACAGCGGATAAGCGCCGGCCATCAATATACCGCCTCCAATTACTCCCAGCAAAGTATTAATCTTCAGTAATTTCCCCGCCGCCTTCCACGCCATATCTTTTTCGTTTCTTCCAAGCTGCTCTCCGACAATGATCAGAGAAGCATCTCCCACGCTGTAGATCGTCTTAGTAAAAATGTGAGTAACAATGTCGGCGGCCTGAACTGCCGCAGAAGCTATAACGCCAATCCTTCCATATGCCGCATTATAAGCCGACATGCCGCCGCTCCACATCATCTCATTGATCGTAGTAGGAACAGAATTTTTTATAAGTCTTCCCGTCAACTCTTTATTCAGCCGGAAATAGCTTCCTGCATCCTGCAGCAGAGGGCTTTTCACTATGATCATCCCCGCAAAAAGCAAAACCAGTTCTGCCGTCAGCGAAACCGTAGTTGCAAGAGCCGCTCCCGAAATACCCATCTGCGGCGCGCCCAATTTCCCGAAAATCAAAATATAATTCAAAGAAACATTCAGCATAATAGCCGCAATATTGGCTCCTACCGGAATTCTTACCTGCTGTATAGATTTAAGCGCCATGATCACCGGCAGACGGATACTGTAAATAATCAGACAGGGGCTGCGGTACAGCATATAGAAAGCCCCTGCCGTTATAACCTCGTCAACATTTGTAAAGATACCCAGGATACGCGCAGGCATTAAAATTACAAGCAAAAAAAGCGGGATACTGATTGTAAGCGAACAGGCGACAGTCGTCCCTAATGTTTTTCGGATCCCCGGAAGATTCCCGCTCCCCCAAAACTGGGACATATAAGTAGAAGCGCCCCCTGAAAACCCGTAAAGCGTCATTGCCTGTACGAAAAAAAGCTGTGTGCCCAGTCCCACCGCAGACACAGACACCTCACCCAGACTGCTTACCATCAAAGTATCCACAAAATCTGCACTGGCAGACAAAAAACCTTCCAAAGACATGGGAAGTGCCAGCTTTATCAACTTCTGCCTGATGTTCATTTCCCTTGTTTCTCTATACTTTCCTGAATACCGTTAAGATACGCAACTCCAAGAGCGCGGTCAAAAAGCCCGTACCCGGCTCTTCCGTGTTCGTCCCAGATCATCCGGCCGTGATCCGGCCTTATGTGTCCGTCAAACCCCACTTCGTTAAGCGCCTTCATGATCTCATACATATCAAAGCTCCCGTCGCCTGACAGATGCGAAGACTCATAGAATTTTCCCGGCTCTTCTATCTTTAAATTTCTGGCATGCACAAAAGCAATGCGGTTCTTCTTTCCAAAATGCCGTATGATCTCCGGCAAATGATTGTCCGGATTGGAACCAAGCGAACCTGTACATAGTGTAATACAATTATACGGGCTGTCTGTCATGGAAATGATCTCTTCAAAAGCCTCCAGGGAATTGGCGATCCTTGGCAGGCCGAAGATATCCCACGGCGGATCATCCGGGTGTATCGCCATCCGGATATCACATTCTTCACATACAGGGATGACCGCCTGCAGAAAATATTTAAGATTCTCCTTTAACTGTTCGTGGGAAACGGCTTCGTAAGCTTTAAACAGACGCTTAAGCTCTGTCATACGTTCTGGCTCCCATCCCGCCATCTCAAATTCACCGGTCTGGTTCTGTATTTCATCCGCGAACTTCTGCGGGTCTGTAATTTTATTTATGATATCCTGATCATAACTCATCGTATTGGAACCGTCAGGCAGTAACCGGTCAAGACTTGTCCTTGTCCAGTCAAAAACCGGCATAAAATTATAACAGATCACCTTCACGCCGATTTCTTTTAAGTTCCTGATGGTCTCCTTATAATTTTCTATGTACTGATCTCTGGAAGGCAGCCCCAGCTTAATGTCCTCATGGACATTGACGCTTTCTATTACTTCCAGCTCCAGTCCGGCCGCGTTCACTTCTTTTTTTAATTCCTTTAACCGTTCTAAAGGCCAGAGTTCTCCGGCGGGCAGATCCATAAGAGAAGTAACAATGCCTGTGATTCCCGGTATCTGTCTGATATATTTCAATGGAACCGGATCCATCAAAGATCCGTACCATCTAAAAGTCATCTTCATTAAACGCTTCCATCCTTTCTTTCAAATTGAAAAAAATCTAATGCATTATAATATGAAATATCGCGGATCATCTTTCCCAAAACATCCATATCTGCCGGATAGTATCCTCTTTCCACCCATTGTCCGAGCAGTTCGCAGAGAATCCTTCTGAAATATTCGTGCCTCGTATAAGATAAAAAGCTTCTGGAATCGGTCAGCATCCCCACAAAATTACCAAGTACGCTGTGACCCGCCAGATCGGCAAGCTGCTCTTTCATGCCGGCAAAATGATCGTTAAACCACCATGCGCTCCCATGCTGGACCTTTCCCTTTACGCCAGCCTCATGAAAGCATCCGCAGACTGTATCGATCATGGCGTTATCCGACGGTTCCAAAGAATAGATGATCATTTTAGGCAGTGTATGATAATCCTCCAGCATACTTAAAAATTTCGCCAGATTCTCTCCTGCCTTCTTCCCGGAAATACTGTCATATCCAGTATCCGGTCCTATCTTTTTATACATAGGGCCGTTATTATTCCGTTCGGCGCCGTAATGAAGCTGCATAACCCAGCCATGCTTTTTATACTCCTTTGACAGATCTGCAAGGAATCTTGTCATATAGCTTTCCGCCTCTTCTTCTGAAACAATCTCTCCTTTCATCCGCCTGGCGAATATCCGCTCTATCTCATCACCGTCCGCCTGCCTGCAGGGAATAAAATCAATCCCGTGATCACTGACTTTACAGCCCATCTCGTCAAAATATTCCACAGACTTTTGCAAGGTTTTTCGAAGTTCTGCGTAGGAAGCGATCTCACAGTGAAAACGTTCTCCCAGCACTTTTATATATGCCGCAAACTCATCTCCGTTGATCTTGCAGGCTTTATCCGGCCTGAACGCCGGCAGGACCAAAGTCTTAAACGTCCCGTCTTCTCTTATCATCTTGTGATACCGAAGGTCGTCCTCCGGATTATCCGTCGTACAGATGATCTCCACATTAGATCTTCTGATAAGCTCCCTCGCGGACAAGCCTTCTTTTTCTATTACAGCATTGCAATGATCCCATGCAGTTTCAGCATTCGCATCTGTCAGAACCTCATCCCATTCAAAATATCTTAAAAGCTCAAGCATACTCCAGTGATACAGAGGGTTTCCCGCGCACTGCTTAAGGACATAGACCCACTTAAGGAATTTCTCTTTGTCGGAAGCTTCCCCGGTAATATATTCTTCCGCCACGCCGCAGTTTCGCATAAGCCTCCATTTATAATGATCTCCTCCAAGCCAGACCTGGGTAATATTCTCAAATTTCCTGTCTTTCGCAATATCTTCCGGCGAAAGGTGGCAGTGATAATCAACAATCGGCATATTCTTGGCATAATTATGATAAAGATCTCTTGCAGTCTGTGTGGACAGCAGAAAATCATCATGAATAAATCTCATAGCCTTCTCCTTTATACTTACAGCACTTTCGCCAGAAAATCCTTCGTTCTCTGATTCTGCGGATTCTCAAACAACTGCTTTGGTTCATTTTCTTCGATAATTTTTCCTTCATCAATAAAAAGTACGCGGTCTCCCACTTCTCTTGCGAACCCCATCTCATGAGTCACAACGATCATCGTCATTCCGGAAGCCGCCAGTTCTTTCATAACTGCCAGCACCTCTCCGACCATCTCAGGATCAAGCGCCGACGTCGGCTCGTCAAAAAGCATAATATCCGGATCCATGGCAAGCGCCCTCGCGATCGCGACTCTCTGCTTCTGCCCGCCTGAAAGCTGCTGCGGATAGCTGTCCGCCTTCTCTTCAAGTCCTACCCTCCTTAAAAGCTCAATGGCTCTTTCCCTCGCTTTTTCTTTCTCTGCCTTCTTTACCGTCATCGGAGCGACACACATATTTCTCATAATGTTCATATTAGAGAACAGGTTGAACTGTTGAAATACCATACCCATCTTCTGCCGGATCTTATTCACATCCGCCCTTTTATCCGTAATCGTCTCGCCCTCGACGACAATACTGCCTTCGTTCGGAGTTTCCAGAAGGTTAAGGCAGCGCAAAAACGTACTTTTCCCGGAGCCGCTGGGACCGATAACTACCACGACTTCACCTTTGTGAATATCTACGTCGATCCCTCTTAACACCTGATTCTTACCGAAGTTTTTCTTTAGATTCCTAACTTCTATCATCACTTGCTTTCAGCCTCCTCTCCAGCATACCGATCAGTTTGGTCAGAACATATGATATGGTGAAATAAATAATCGCCGCTATGATCAATGGTTCGAACGCCAGCAATGTATTTCCCCGGATTGTATCGGTGTTGTACATCAGATCATGAATCCCTATAATTGACAGCATGGATGTATTTTTCGTAGTAACAATAAATTCGTTGCATAACGCCGGCAATATATTTTTAATCGCCTGAGGGATCACAAGCAGGCGCGTCGTCGCAAAATGACTCATTCCCAGCGATCTTGCCGCCTCAATCTGCCCTCTGTCCACAGCCTCGATCCCCGCGCGGACGATCTCCGCCACATAAGCTCCGCTGTTAATGGCAAGCGCTACGATACCCGCCGTAGAGTCCGCAAGACTGATACCAAAGCTGAACAACCCGAAATATACGATATAGATCTGCACCAGAATCGGCGTCCCCCGGACGAAATTAATATAAGAAACCGCAAACGCCTTAAAAACTTTAAGCTTCGACAATTTCATCAATGCCAGCATAACGCCTAAAATAATCCCAAAGATAACCGCAAAAACAGAATATATTATGGTGATTTTCAGGCCTTCTATATAAAACGGCCAGTATGTTGTTAAAAATTCAAACTTCATAGTATCCTCTTTTCCTGAATATAAAGACCCGGCGGCAGGAAGGCTTAGCCGGCCGCCGGGCTTACTTGTCAATGACTTTTATCCGATATCATCCATATCCATCAAGCCGATTGCATCTTCTTCCCATTTTTCCAGATCACCGTTCTCAATTACTCTGTCAAGCACTGTATTGATCACTTCAATTAAATCCTCATTATTGTCTTTTCTGACCAGAACACAGGAACCGGCATCTTCTTCGTCTGTCAGTTCGTACTGAATCTCTGACATCTTCAGGTCTTCATTGTATTTTTCATACAGGGACGCTACAACGTAATCCAGACATACTCCGTCAATTCTTCCGCTCTGCAAAGCAGCGATCAGATCCGGAATCTTTCCTAATACATAAGTTTCTGCTTTCGGATAATGCGCCGGGAAGGTCTTTTCCTGCACCGCGCCCTTTAAGATACCGATCGTCTTGCCGGAAAGGTCGCTGTCAGCGGTAATCTCTCCTGCCTTATCTTTTCCGACTAAAACTACCTGTACGGATTTGTGGTACGGCTTTGTAAAGGAAGCGTTCTCTGCACGTTCCTCTGAATACGCCAGTCCCGGAAGGAAGTCCACCTTACCGGTTGCCAGCGCCGGAAGCAACCCGTCAAAAGACATATCCGAAACTTCAAACTCAACTCCAAGTTCATCAGCGATTGCCTTGCCAAGCTCGATATCAAAACCTACGATCTCATCTTTTCCGTCAATCGTCTTATGGAACTCAAAAGGCGCATAGGTTGCGTTTACTCCCATGACGATCTTTCCGTCTTTTTTGATCTTCGCCATTGTTTCACCCATCTCATCCGAAGCGTCGTCTCCTTCTGATTCGGTCTCCGTCTTTGCCGCGGCATCATCCGCTCCGCCGTCATCCTTCTTCTCCTGACCGCAGGCTGCCAGTGAAAACATCATGACAATTACCAACAGTAGCACGGTTAATCTTTCCAGTCTTTTTTTCATTGTCTGACTCCTCCTTAAAATTATTCTTCTGATCCAGGGTAACCATCCCTGCCTACCGGGAAGCCTTCTGAAGCAAATTTGATCCACAGATAGTGAATTCCTCCGTCACCGATCGGTTTCGCGCTGCTTGCCGCGCCTTTCGGGATGAAGATCACATCTCCGTCCTTCGCTTCACCTTCTTTTCCATCAACCATATATTTAAAATGTGACCCCGGTAGTACGTAATTCCATTGCTGCAAATGTTCATTGACATGCTCTCCTACAAATGCCTCTTCGCCTTCTCCGTCGTCCATGCCTAAAAACCATCTGCCAAAAGCGGTATCAAGAACCAGTCTGCGGCTTTCGATCGAAGATCCGGCTCCCCCCGTATAATATTCTGTAAATCGGAAACACTCCGATTTTCCTCTCATATTCGGCAAGATAATATGATAATCAATAAATTCTTTTTCATCGTATGCATTCATCACGCCTATAATATGGACAAACACCAGATCTTCTTTCCCTGCTTCAATCCAGAATTCTTCTTTTTTATAATTAGGGATAAATATCCCCTGCTCCCTGATATTCCACGCCCTGTTCTTTGTAGCGACGTAACCGGTCGCATTTACAAAGAAAAACATCTGCATTTTCTCTTCCAGTCCGTAAAGCTTTGGCTCATATCTTGAACCTGCTTTTAAGGTACATTCATATAACTGAAGCTCCGGATGTGTTCCTGCCGCTATCTCCCGTCTTGTCAAACCTTCTGTTTTCTTCATCTCTGCCATTTATATTTCCTCCCACGCTCTGTTTAATTCAAACCATACATAATTAATAAATCCGTCTTCGCCGCATTCCGAACCATGGGATGTCCAATGGGGAGTAAACGATATGTCGCCTTCACTTACTGGGATTTTATTTCCTCCCGCCGCATACGTGAACTTAGAGCCGTCGATCATAAAATACCACTGCTCCAGCGTCGGATGTGTATGCTGTCCGATAAAATCAGGTCCTGCCCCGATATTCCATCCCATCGTATACCTTCCCAAATGCCTTCCGGCAATGATACTGTGGGAAACAACTTTTGAGCCAGATTCCTGTGTAAATCTCTCTGTATACTCGATAGACTCTCTAAGTCTTACAAACCTGGGCAATACATACCGGCAGTTTTTCATCTGCCGGTGATCGATTTCTGTCATCGGACCCGTAATCCGGATAAAGTACAGGTCACTGTCCGCCGCCGTGACAGATACTTTTTCCCTGTCAAAATCCGGTATAAACACCGCCTGATCATCGATAGGATAAATTTTCTTATCACTTTTAATAATCCCGGATTTGCTTGTAAAAAAGAGCAGCTGCATCTTTTCATCTTCCGCGTATGTTTCTATTTCAAGTGTATTTCCCGACTTCAGGCAGCATTTGCAGATTTTTATGCCGGGACAAGTGCCGGACAATATTTCCGTCTCCGCATATCCGTCTGTGAAGTCATACTTCACATCTTCCTTTTTGATAATTTTAATTTCCTGCATCGTGACTTCCTTTCTCTTTATGTAAATTTTAATAATGCTTCCATATTCTTTCTGTCCGCAGCTCTCGGGTCTTCATAATACCTTCTTGCCGTAATCTCAAGCCCCAGAATTCCTTCATAATGATATTCCTTAAGAACCTTAAGCCACCCCTCCAGGTCGCTTGTCCCATCGCCCCATACCAGATGCCCGTAAGGATTTCCGTCTATAAAATGCGTATTGACAATGTCCGTCCCAAAGGCTTCAAACCACTGCCCGGGCGTCTCCCCCGCAACACCCATGGCTGTTGTATCGATCATAAGTTTAAGCGCCGGGTGATTTACCTCTTCATACATTCTTTTCGTATTTTCCAGATTGTATGCCAATTGTGATTCTGCCCTCCGAAGAGACTCCATCGTCAAAATGATCCCTTCTTTTTCTGCCGCTTCGCACAATCTGACGATCATATCCTTTGAGCGTTCCCATGCCTCCCGCCGGTCCTCATTCCAATAACCCCATCCGGAATTCATGGACATCATATCTGCTCCAAGCTCCGCGGCCGCCTTGATTCCATTCGCATAATACTGATAAACCCTTTCCCTCTGGGAGACCGGCTGCATTCCCATCTGATACCCATACGTACCGCTTGAAGCAGTAAAACATCTGATCTTCTGGCCGTGTCTTTCGGCCTTCCTGCGAATCCTCCCGCAATCACTGAAAGTCAGGTAATCCAGATAAAAATGAGGAGCGCCTCCCCATAAAGCGATGGTCTCATAACCGCACATTTCCATAGACTCCATAAAATAATCCAGCGAAAAATTATAGTAATGGCAGTTCATACCCGCGAT
The DNA here is from genome assembly GCA_949916155.1 of uncultured Dorea sp. Classification (GTDB taxonomy): domain Bacteria; phylum Bacillota; class Clostridia; order Lachnospirales; family Lachnospiraceae; genus MD308. The sequence goes on along the minus strand of CATLEM010000075.1, from coordinate 2,958 downwards.
CTGTTCTCTTTTTAAAAGTCCCATCATCCTACCTCACTTTTCATCCGTCTGAGTAAAGCCTTGTCAAATTCCTGCGGTTTTTCCAGATAACTGTCATCTGCCGGGAAAAATAAGAAACTTCTTTCAAAAATATCCCCATTCTGCTCTGCCCGATATGCTTCATAACTCTCCAGATCTAAAAAGCGTATCCCGCGGATTCTGCCCGGAAATTTGTCCGTCCACTGCCTGACCGTCTCTTTCGCCGCCTTCATCCCGTCATAGTTTATGTTAAACTCAAGATTCTCATCCCCGATATAATCACTCAACTGCTCTGCCTCAGACAATCTGGTAAGGAATCCTTCATAATAAGGACTTTCTGTCTCTGCGGCGACCTTTACGCCTTTTTCTCTGCCATAAGCAGCAATCTCTTTCAGATTATCCGCCGCTCTCTTAAAAATCTCCTCCTGATTCTGATCCCGGAAGGCTCCTGTCACATTCGTGTTAAGCTGGCGTACTCCGATACGGGATGCGTAATCAATACAGTTTTTATATGCTTTTACACTTTTTTTATTCCATTCATCATCCATATAACAAAGTCCGTACCGGAAGGACAATGTCTCCGGATGCACCGCGGCAATTTTTACGCCGTGTTTCTCTGACAGCTCTTTTACTCTGTCAAAATCATCAGTCACCGCATGATCAATGAAAATATGCGGCGTTCCAAGGTAGAACTCAATCTGCCTCACTCCTGCCTTTGCGGCATGTGAAAAGAAAAACTCTGTATCATAATAAAAATAATGTACATTTGAGCATACGATCCTGTCCATAATCTCTGCCATCATCATACCTCGTCCCACGCCCGGTTCAGCTCGAACCAGACATAATTGATAAATCCATCCTCCTTACAGGTTGAACCATGGGAAGTCCCGTGAGGAGTAAAAGATACGTCCCCTTCTCTCACCACGACTGATCTTTCCCCTGCGTCATAAGTAAAATCTGCTCCCTGAAGCATAAAATACCACTGTTCCAGAGACGGATGGGTGTGCTGTCCGACAAAATCCGGCCCTTTTCCGATCACCCAGCCCATCGTATATCTTCCCAGATGTCTTCCGGCGATTATGCTGTGCTGCTTTACCTTTGCCCCTGATTCCTGTGTAAAACGCTCCGTATATTGTATCGCTTCACTGAATTTTACAAACCGCGGAAGGACATACCGGCAATGGTTCATCTGTCTCCGGTCCGTATCATTCATAGGTCCCGTAATATGGATAAATTCCAAATCCTTATCTCCGGCGATGATTTCCAGTCTGTCACGGTCAAAATCAGGGATGAACACGCTCTGTTCATCAATCACAAAAATTTTCTTTCCTGCTTTCACAACTCCGTTCCCGGATGTGAATGTAAAAATCTGCATTTTGTCTTCAAAGCCGTACGTCTCAAAAATCTTCGCAGCGCCCGCCTTCAAAATACAAAGTTCAAGCGAAACCTCCGGACAGGTTTCTTCAAGGATCCGGGCGGCAAAAAAACCGTCCGTATAGTTCTTTTTTAAGCTTTCGTTTTTAAAAATAGATATGTTGCTCATTTTCCTCCTCCATGTTAATATACTTTTAATATATTTGTGATATATCACAAGCAGCCTACTACTTTATGCTAATATATACATAAAGATCATCGATTTAAGGAGATTTTTTTATGACTCACAAAACCGGACTATCCAATATCGCATATCAGCAAATCAAATCTCTCATCCTTGAAAACAAACTGAAGCCCGGCCAGTTTGTAAATGAATCCCAGCTTCAGGAAATGTTAGGCTTAGGCCGGACACCCGTCCGCGAAGCGATCTTACAGCTTTCGGAAAACGAACTGATCACCATCCATCCGCGCAAAGGCATCGAGATATCCCGGATATCACCAAAAACTATCCATGATATTTTTGAAGTACGCATTCTGATCGAACCGGAAATTCTCCGGACAAGCTTTAACAACTTAGACAAAGATCAGCTCTTAAGCTTCAGTACGTCTTTTCACGAAGCTGCCGCTTCCGACAAATTATCTCTTCCTGAATGTATCCGCCTGGCTGATCTGGACAATCAGTTCCACCTTGCCATCGTATCCTCCATGGGGAACAAATATACAACTCAGCTGATGAATACATTTGTAGATAAGCTTACCATCATCCGTTCAACCGTAAGCGCCCAGTCTGCGGGCCGCCTGTCCGTCAGCAGCAACGAACATATTAAAATCATTAATTCCATCCTGTCCGGCAATATCGACGAGGCCTGCGTACAGCTAAAGAGACATCTGACCATCTCCTATGATGAAGCCGTCAAAACTCTTATGTATACAGATTAACTGCCCTCTTTGGCCATGCACTTTAGATCATCTTTTCGTCGTCCCTCTCGGAATATATTCTGTCGATAAGACGGTCTTCTGCACCGCCTCCCGGCCTTCCAGAAGCCGCATAAGCGATGACACAGTATTAATACAGAGAAGTTCGCATTTATTATCAATAGAAGATAGTTCCGGACTGCAGCAGATAGAAAGCACCGAATTATTACAGCCGATAACCGCCAGTTCGTCAGGTATGCAGATCCCCGTCTCCTTGGCAAACTTCATAGCGCCGATGGCCAGCTCGTCATCACACGCCAGAACGCCGTCAAATTCATGCCCCTCATCGTAATAGGCGAGAAGCTGCCTTTTAATCTGCTCCATCTTTCCGCTGCATCGCAGCACTAAAGATTCATCAAATTCCGCCCGGCAAGTCTTTAAAGCATCACAATATCCTTTATATTTTAAATTCCGGCTGTAAGAGATCTCCCGGTATAAAAACAGAACTTTTTTGCAGCCCTTTTTGTACAGCTCCATAGCCGCATCATAAAAGGCGCTGTAATCATCCGCCAAATTGCAGTATATATTATCACTTTTTATATATCCGTTCAAAAGCATGACCGGAATATGCCTGGAAACATCAATAATATA
>CATLEM010000074.1 GCA_949916155.1 uncultured Dorea sp. | reverse complement strand
TCCGCTGCCTTTCGGACCTGTCAATAAATATACCATAGCAAACTCTCCTTTATGTATCATATTCTACTGAAAATCCAGTAACTTTACTTACTATTTATTATACACTAAAGCGGGAGAGGGAACAACCTTAAAAAATAATTTCTTCAGGGTTGACTTATTTTAACATATTACCTATAATATTTATCGTATATTGAAAAGACGATGAAGAGGAATAGTAAGAGATGTACGTCTTCAGAGAGCTGCCGGAAGGTGCGAGGCAGCAGGCGGAAACCTCCCAACTCGCCTCAGAGTTCCCGGGCTGAACAAAAGGCTTTTGGATACAGGGCATGTTTAAGAGCAGTAAATAGGCGCGGGCGGGTTTCTTCCCGTTACAGAAGCAATGAGTGCATGCAGCGGGAAGCTGTGTGAAAAAGAGTGGTACCACGGAAGTTAAGCCTTTTCGTCTCTTGGAGATGAGAAGGCTTTTTGTTTAGGTTCGAAAGGACCTCACCAAGTAAGGTAGAGGAAACAACCGCGCTGCTAGGCTCGATAAGACCTCGCCAAGCCAGCAGGTTGTACCTTACTTACTAGGTTCGAAAGAACCTCACCAAGTAATTAAGGTAGGAGGATTTTTATCATGTCGAAGATTCCTTATAATCATAAGGCGATTGAGAAGAAATGGCGTGAGAACTGGGAAAAGAACCCGGTGAACGTAACAGAGAATGAGGACGGGAGCAAGAGGGAGAAGTATTACTGCCTCGACATGTTCCCCTATCCGTCAGGGAACGGTCTCCATGTAGGGCACTGGAGGGGGTACGTTATCTCTGATGTTTGGAGCAGGTATAAGCTGCAGCAGGGCTACTACATCATCCACCCTATGGGGTGGGACGCTTTCGGGCTCCCGGCGGAGAACTATGCCATCAAGATGGGCGTGCACCCGGCGATCTCCACAGCGGAGAATGTGAAGAATATCAAGCACCAGATCAATGAAATCGCGGCGCTCTACGACTGGGACAGGGAAGTGAACACGACGGATCCGGAGTTTTACAAGTGGACCCAGTGGATCTTTGTAAAGATGTTCAAAGAGGGGCTTGCCTATGAGAAGGAGTTCCCCATCAACTGGTGTCCGTCCTGCAAGACCGGCCTTGCCAACGAAGAAGTGGTTAATGGGAAATGCGAGCGGTGCGGCGCGGAGGTGACCAAGAAGAACCTCCGTCAGTGGATGCTCAAGATCACCGCTTACGCGGAGCGTCTTCTGAATGACCTTGATAAGCTTGACTGGCCGGAGAAGGTAAAGAAGATGCAGACCGACTGGATCGGGAAATCCTACGGCGCGGAGGTTGATTTCCCGGTGGAAGGGCGCGACGAGAAGATCACGGTGTACACAACCCGCCCGGATACCCTTTACGGGGCGACCTTTATGGTGCTTGCGCCGGAGCATGAGCTGGCGGCGGGCCTTGCCACGGACGAGACCAGGGAGGCGGTGGAGAAGTACATCTACGACGCGTCCATGAAGTCCAATGTAGACCGTCTCCAGGATAAGGAAAAGACCGGCGTGTTCACCGGAAGCTACGCTATCAATCCGTTGAGCGGCGAGAAGGCACCGATCTGGCTTTCCGATTATGTCCTTGCGGATTACGGCACGGGGGCGATCATGTGTGTGCCAGCACACGATGACCGCGACTTTGAGTTTGCCACAAAGTTTAACATCCCCATCGTGCAGGTTATCGCCAAGGACGGGGTGGAGATTGAGCATATGACAGAGGCCTACACCGAGGCCAGCGGGACCATGATCAATTCCGGCAGATGGAACGGCATGGAGTCCGCTGTCCTGAAAAAAGAAGCGCCCCATATGATCGAGGAGTGGGGCATGGGACGAGCGACCGTGAACTATAAGCTCCGCGACTGGGTATTCTCCCGCCAGCGCTACTGGGGCGAGCCGATTCCGATTGTACACTGCCCGGAGTGCGGCAATGTGCCGGTGCCGGAGGAGGAGCTGCCGCTGCGCTTGCCGGAGGTTGAGTCCTACGAGCCCACCGGGACAGGGGAGTCGCCGCTTGCCGCCATTGACGAGTGGGTGAACTGCAAGTGCCCGAAGTGCGGAAAAGATGCCAAGAGAGAGACAAACACGATGCCTCAGTGGGCAGGTTCCTCCTGGTACTTCCTGCGCTATGTGGATAATCATAACGATAAAGAACTGGTATCCAAGGAGAAGGCGGACGCGATGCTGCCGGTAGATATGTATATCGGAGGCGTGGAGCATGCGGTTCTGCATCTTCTCTACTCCAGGTTCTATACGAAGTTTTTGTGCGACATCGGAGCCATTGACTTTGACGAGCCGTTCCAGAAGCTCTTTAACCAGGGCATGATCACCGGGAAGAACGGGATCAAGATGAGCAAGTCCAAGGGAAATGTAGTATCACCGGACGATCTGGTGAGAGACTACGGCTGCGATTCACTCCGGATGTATGAGCTGTTCGTAGGGCCGCCGGAGCTTGACGCCGAGTGGGACGACCGGGGGATCGACGGCGTGAACCGGTTCCTTAAACGTCTGTGGAATCTGGTGATGGACAGCAAGGATGCCAAGGTAGAAGCCACAAAAGAAATGATTAAGGAGCGCCACAGGCTCATTAAAGATATCACCGTTCGTCTGGAGAGCTTTAGCTTAAATACGGCAATCTCCGGTTTCATGGAGCACAATAACAACCTGATCGAGATCGCGAAGAAAGCAGGCGGAGTGGATATCGAGACTCTGTCAGCTATGGCAGTCCTGCTGTCGCCGTTCGCGCCCCATATGGCGGAAGAGATCTGGGAGCAGCTTGGCCATGAGGGCAGCGTCTTCAAAGCCGGATGGCCGGTTTACGACGAGGAGGCTATGAAGGACGATGAGATTGAGGTTCCGGTGCAGATTAACGGGAAGACGAGAGCGGTCATCTCGATTCCGGTGGACAGCACGAAAGAGGATGCTATCGCTGCCGGGAAAGCGGCGGTGGAGGATAAGCTTACCGGGACGGTCGTGAAAGAGATCTATGTGCCGAAGAAGATCATCAATATTGTGCAGAAATAATTCATCGTATATAAGGATGGCGCAGATAATAGGGGAAACGTATTATCTGCGCCTTTTGAGAAAGAAGTGGATGGGGAATGACAGGAAAGAAGAAAAACATCAGATGGAATACACTTCGCATTACAGCGCTTGGTTTTTTAAGCGTTATATTTTCAGGCGCGGTGCTTTTGTGGCTTCCGGTGAGCAATGAGAAACCGGCCGCGTTCATCGACGCGCTGTTTACTTCTGTGTCGGCAGTGTGTGTGACAGGGCTTGTAACGATAACTCCGGCCAGCCAATTTACGCTGTTCGGGAAGGCAGTGCTACTCCTTCTCATACAGATCGGCGGGCTTGGGGTGATCGCGTGCGCGGCGCTGTTTTTCTTCTTGCTGAGAAAAAGGCTTGAGCTTAAGGAACGGATCCTTTTGCAGGAGGCTTACGGCGCGCAGAGGCTTTCAGGCATCGTGGGGCTGGTGAAAAAGGTGATCGCCGGGACGCTTACGGTGGAGGGAGCCGGGGCGGCGCTCTATGCCATCCAGTTTGTGCCGGAATATGGCTTTTTCAGAGGGATCTGGTACGCGGTCTTTCACGCGGTATCCGCCTTCTGCAATGCGGGGATAGATATCCTGGGAGACAACAGCCTGGCTGATTATGCGATGAATCCGATTGTCAATATCACAACGATCCTTCTCATTATCTTAAGCGGTATCGGATTTACCGTATGGTTCGATGTGCTGGAAAATGTAAGAGAGGCTGTTCGGAGTGAACTGCCTGGCCGGTGGAGGTTTCACCGGCTTAAGCTCCACTCGAAGCTTGCCATTGTGACGACATTGGTTTTGATCGGCACCGGGGCGGTCTTTATCTTTGTCGCGGAATACAGAAATCCGGATACGCTGGGCGGGATGAACGCCGCGCAAAAGCTGATGGCTGCTTTGTTCCAGTCGGTGACCACGAGGACGGCGGGATTTTATACCTTTTCCCAGGGGGCGCTGCATGAGGAGTCGAAGCTGTTCTGCGCGATCCTGATGTTTATCGGCGGGTCTCCGGGAGGGACGGCAGGCGGTGTGAAGACGACTACATTTGCCATGCTGTTTTTGGCCTGCCTGACGTTTGTGCGGGGCGGAAATGATACGGAGTGTATGGGGCGCAGGATCTCGACGGCAAATATCCGTACCGGCTTTTGTGTGGTGATGGTGGCGTTTTTCGTGTTTGTCACAGGGACGATGGCGGTGCTTGCCATAGAGCCGGACAGTATCGCCCTGGTGGATGTTCTCTATGAGACTGCGTCGGCGGTGGGGACGGTAGGGCTTACGGCGGATTTAACGCCGCACCTTTGCCGGGGCAGTCAGGTGATCCTGATGGTTATGATGTATATGGGGCGGCTTGGGCCGTTGACATTGGTGCTGACCTTTGCGGGGAAGTTGCATCCGAGGGACCGGGTGCGGAGCCTGCCGAAGGAGCAGATCATGGTTGGATAGGAGGATTTGTGATGAAAAAGCAGTTTGTTGTGCTGGGACTTGGAAGCTTCGGGGCCAGTGTGGCGGTGACGCTGCAGCAGCTTGGTTGTGATGTCGTCGCGGTGGACCAGGATATGGAGCGGATCGAGGATGTGGCGGATAAGGTGACTTATGCCATGCAAGCAGATATCGGCAATCCGGAGCTGTTCCGGTCTCTGGGGGCGAAGAGCTTTGACGGAATCGTGATCGCCTCGTCAGAGAATCTGGAAGGAAGCATTATGGCGACATTGGCGGCGAAGGAAGCGGGTATCCCCTACATCCTCTGCAAAGCGCACAATAAAAGGTACGCACAGGTATTAAGGAAAGTGGGGGCGGATGCCGTCGTTTTCCCGGAGAAGGAGATGGGAAAACGGATCGCTAAGAACCTGGTGTCGGCGAATCTGGCGGACTGGATCTCGCTGTCGCCGGATTACAGCGTCGTGGAGGCTGCCATCCCCAAAAAATGGATCGGAAAGACGCTTAAGGAGCTGGATGTGAGGAAAAGCTACGGAGTGAATGTAGTCGGCCTCAAGGAAGGGGAAAGGGTGGAGATCACCCCGGATCCGGATATGCCCCTTAGAGAAGAGATGATCCTGATGCTGGTGGGGGCAAATGAGGCACTTAAGAGGATATAGGAAGAACTTGCCGTGCCAGGCGGATTTTGCATCATATATTTGAGGGATTTTTCAAAAATTTCCTCAAAGAAAGGAAGGCAGTATTATGGAACATTTTTTTGCACTAAAGACAGATGAGGTTACGGTTCTTGAGCGGGAGAATCAGCAGACGGTAAGACAGTTTGCCGGAGAATGCATGGTGCTCCTTGAAAATGACGGGACGCTTCCGCTCCGGGAGGATCAGCGGAAGGTCGCTTTGTACGGAAATGGAGCGCGGCACACGGTCAAAGGCGGCACCGGTTCCGGGGATGTGAACACGAGAGAGAATATCCATATCGAGCAGGGGCTTATCGCCTCCGGGTTTGAGATATTGAGCAGAAAATGGCTGGATCAGTATGACGAAGAGCTGAGCCAGGCGGAGAAAGAATATATGGAAAGTGTGGAAAAGGAGATGGAGGAGAGAGGCGTGCCGGTGCATATGGTGCTCTTCGAGCGTCCCTTTGAAGATCCCCAGGTGCCTTTTATCGGGCAGAAGGAGGATACGGATACGGCCATCTATGTGTTGGCAAGAAATTCCGGCGAGGGGAAGGACCGGGAGTACAAAAAGGGCGATTATCTCCTCACAGACCGGGAGCTTGAGAATATCCGTTTTCTGGCGGAAAATTATGAGCATACCATTCTGCTCCTCAATGTCGGCGGGGTGATCGATACCGCAGCGTTAAAGGAGATTCCGGGGCTTAATGCCATCGTCCTTATGGGGCAGCTTGGCAATATCGGGGGATATGTAGCAGGGGATGTGCTGACAGGGAAGACTTATCCATCCGGAAAACTTACGGATACATGGGCAAAAAATTACTATGATTATCCATCTTCAGAAAATTTCAGCCACAACAACGGCAATGTGGACGACGAGTATTACACAGAGGATATCTTCGTGGGATACCGTTATTTTGATACTCATCAGATTGCGCCGTCCTACTGCTTCGGGTACGGAAAGAACTATACTCAGTTTGAGATTGAGACGGAGAAATTCTGCGGGGGAGAGGAGATTACTCTGGAGGTTTCCGTGAAAAATACTGGCAGCCGGTTTCCTGGCAGAGAGGTTGTGCAGGTCTATTATTCCGCGCCGGAGGGAGAACTTAAAAAGCCTTATCAGGAGCTTGCGGTATTTGTGAAGACCTCGATGATCTGTCCGGGCGGGACGGAAAGGCTTACCATATCCTTTAAGCGTTCGGATATGGCGTCCTACAGCGAGAAGGACGCGGCGTGGATTTTGGAGTCGGGCGAGTATGTCATTCGGGTTGGGGCAGACTCCCGGCATACGAAAGAGGCAGGGACGGTCAGGCTTGAGAAGAAGATGATCACAAGCCAGCTTACCAACCGCCTGACAGAAGGGATGGAAGAAGGATGCAGAGTCTACGCGGAAACTGCAGAGAAGAAGACAGGAGAAACCTGCGCAAAAACCGTAAAGAAGAAGGACGAAGAAGCCTGCGGAATCCCTGCAAGCTGGTATAAAGCGCGCCCGGTTCTTGAGGACAGGCATCCAGGGAAACATCTTACCCTTGAGGATGTGAAGGCGGGACGCGCTTGCGTGGAGGAGCTTGCGGCACAGCTTTCCGTAGAAGAGATGGCGGAGCTTGCCGTGGGAATCGAGAGACGGACGGATAATGGGACTCAGGTTGTGGGGAATGCGGCGACTTTGGTTCCGGGAGCGGCGGGGCAGACAAGCTCGGTCCTTCTTGAGGAGCGTGGAATATTCCCGCTCATCCTGGCGGACGGGCCGGCGGGATTAAGGCTGCAGCCCCATTTTAAAGCAACGGCGGAGGGGGAGATTCTGCCTGGCGGAGAGGTGTTCGGCATGAACCGCATGCCATTTCCGGAGGATACCCCGGATACGGCGGTGGACTATTACCAATACTGTACGGCGATCCCTATCGCGACTACGCTGGCTCAGTCCTGGGATATGGACCTGCTCTGGCAGATGGGCGAGCTTGTGGGGAAAGAGATGAAGCGGTACCACATTCATCTGTGGCTTGCCCCGGGCATGAATATCCACCGGAACCCGCTGTGCGGAAGGAACTTCGAGTATTATTCCGAGGATCCGCTTCTTTCGGGGAAATGTGCAGCTGCGGACACGAAGGGCGTGCAGTCTCTCGGCGGGCAGGGGACGACCATCAAGCATTTTGCCGCGAATAATCAGGAGGATAACCGGATGTTCACTAACGCCCACATCAGCGAACGGGCGCTGCGGGAGATCTACCTGAAAGGATTTGAGATCGCGGTGCGGGAGGCAAAGCCTTATTCCATCATGACCTCCTACAATTTGATCAACGGAATCCACGCCGCCAACCATTACGATCTCTTGCAGGTGGTGGCCAGGGATGAGTGGGGATTTGACGGCGTGGTGATGACCGACTGGTGCACTACTCAGGATACTGCTTATATGGGACTGACCTCCAACAAATATCCCTGGTCCTCAAGTGAATGGTGTATTAAGGCAGGAAATGACCTGCAGATGCCTGGGTGCAAGGAGAACATGGAGGATATCATCAACGGGGTGAAGAACGGAGAAGTGATCACGCTGGGAGACCTTCAGTTCTGTGTCTGTAATCTGCTGAGAGTGATCGTCAGATGTATGCAGTAGTAGCAGTAAGCTACGATTGTTTCCCGAAGAGTTTGTCGGTGAACCGCAGGCAGAATTTGATGAAAGCTTACACAGAATAATGCGTTTAGGAAGGGATTTGGATAAGCATTGTTATGCGGATGCCGGGCAGACATCCTGCATAACAGTGCGTAGTTTAGATAATAAATATAAGGAGAATAAGATGTTATATATTGGAGTAGATTTGGGGACTTCTGCGGTAAAGCTCCTTCTTATGGACGAAAAGGGAAAGATTCAGAAGATCGTGTCAAAGGAGTATCCGCTGTTCTTCCCGCATCCGGGGTGGTCAGAGCAGAATCCAGAGGACTGGTTTTATCAGTCGGTGGAAGGGATAAAAGAGTTAACCGCAGAATGTGATAAGGAAAAAGTTGCCGGAATCAGCTTCGGAGGACAGATGCACGGACTGGTGGCGTTAGATGAAAGCGATGAGGTGATCCGGCCGGCAATTCTCTGGAATGATGGCAGGACCGGGGAAGAGACGAATTATCTGAATGAAGTGATCGGAAAAGATAAGCTTTCCGGGTATACGGCAAATATTGCGTTTGCAGGATTTACTGCACCGAAGATCCTGTGGCTGAAAAAGCATGAGCCGGAGAATTTTGCAAGGATAGATAAGATCATGCTTCCGAAGGATTATCTTGCATATAAACTGTCAGGTTCATTCTGCACAGACGTATCCGACGCATCTGGGATGCTTTTGATGGATGTGAAAAACCGCTGTTGGTCAAAGGAAATGATGGATATCTGCGGGATTAGAGCAGAACAGCTTCCAAAGCTCTATGAAAGCTATGAAGCGGTAGGTACATTGAAACCGGAGATCGCGGCAGAGTTGAGCTTACGTGAGGATGTGAAAGTGATCGCGGGGGCCGGGGATAACGCCGCGGCGGCAGTGGGAACCGGAACGGTGGGCGACGGTATGTGTAATATTTCCCTTGGAACATCAGGAACTATATTTATATCAAGTAAGAATTTCGGGATGGATGAACATAATGCCCTTCATTCTTTCGCCCATGCGGACGGCAAGTATCATCTGATGGGCTGTATGCTGAGCGCGGCCTCCTGTAATAAATGGTGGAGCGAGGAAATATTAAAGACCAGTGATTTTGGGGCGGAGCAGGCCGGAATCAGAAAGCTTGGCGAGAATAATGTATTTTATCTGCCGTATCTTATGGGCGAGCGTTCCCCGCACAATAATCCGGACGCGAGAGCCATGTTTATCGGAATGTCCATGGATACAACCAGAGAGGATATGACACAGGCCGTTTTAGAGGGCGTTGCTTTTGCCCTCCGTGATTCCCTTGAGGTGGCGAAAAGTCTCGGTATCAGGATCGAGCGGACGAAGATCTGCGGCGGCGGCGCGAAAAGCCCGCTGTGGAAGAAGATGATTGCCAATATTATGAATCTGAAGGTGGATGTGATCGAGAGCGAGGAAGGACCTGCCCTTGGCGGCGCTATGCTGGCGGCGGTCGGGTGCGGCGAGTATCCGGATGTAGAGACGATCGCAGGGAAGTTGGTGAAAGTAGTGGATACGGTAGAACCGGAGGAAGAGCTGGCAGCAAAGTATGAAGAGAAGTACCAGAAGTTTCGGAAGATCTATCCGGCGGTGAAAGAGTTATTTTAAAAACTTAACTTTCCCACCAGTGCGAAAATAGGGAGTGCGGACTTTAAAGCTCGCACTCCCAGATTTCCTGATGCATCTGTCTGGTCTCATCCCACTCGTTAAAGAATTCGCTCTTTGTCAGGCGGAAACCGAATTTCCCGTAGAGATGCCGCGCCGGTTTCAGAATGTCGAGGGTGGAGAGGGTGAGATGGACATATCCCTTTTCCCTGCAAAAATCCATAGCCGTTTTCAGCAGGCAGTTTCCCAGACCCTGCCCCTGCAAGGCAAGAGCCACGCCGAACCACCTGAGTTTTGCTCTGCCTAAGCCTTTTTTGACAACGGCGATATCCCCGACGATTTCTCCGTCAAGCTCGGCGACCCACATCTGGCTTCCATCCAAGTCGTCGTAAAGCTCCGCCATGCCGCCCAGCATCTCCTTTTCATAATATCCGTTAAAATGATACTGCTCTTCATAGAGTTTGTACTGGAAATAACAGACAAGGCTCGGGTCTCCCGGCCGGTAAGTACGGATTGTGATTTCACTGTTCATGGTATGTTTCCCCCTTTCATTTTCAGACAGTACATTAAGTGCCGCTTTCCCGGCGGCTGTCATGGTGTTGCAGCGTTTTTTCGATAAAAGCCATCGCCGCGCAGAGTTTTTCACAGGTTTCTTCGTCCATGTCGTTTAGCTTGTCCGTAATCTGGCGGTCGCCGTTTAAGTCTATCTGCTGCGCCGCCTTTATCCCGGCATCTGTAAGAAGCAGCTTTTTTAATCCCTTGCTGCTTGGAACAAGTTCGCGGGTGATAAATCCCTGCTTTTCAAATTTGCTGAGAATCCTGCTGACATAGCTTTTGTCCATGTTGAGATTCCTGCAGATTTCTGTGGCAGTGATCCCGTGGCAGAGATAGATTTCAAATAAAGTCCTCGACTCAGGCCAGGAGAAATCCGTGCTTAAGTAGCCCTTGTTCAGGACGTTAAGCCACGCGGTGTAGTAGCGGTTGAAATGGCGGATTTTTTTGATGGCGTCGCTATTCAATGTGCCGTCCTCCTTGTGTGGTGATTGTAAGGTGTTTGTAAAATGATTGTGATTGCATATAGTTGATTTTGTAAACTCATATGATAACATAAACAGTTGATTTTGTCAACATATAAAACAGATATGAAAAGAGTTGGCAGGGTATTCATGAAATCATTTGCATTTGCTTTTTGGATACTATACAATAGATGTAATTTATGAGAATGTGCAGGAAGGTGAAGCTCATGATATTGTATCACGGAAGTCCATACAGAGAATTTATTCCAGAATATGGAAAAGGAGAAGACAAGCATGATTATGGCAGGGGATTCTATCTGACGGAAAATGTAAACCTGGCGAGAGAGTGGGCAGTTTGCAATCCCAATGGAGGAAATGGCTGGGTTCACAAATATTTTCTGGATTGCAGAGATTTAAAAATATTTGATTTTGAATCGGCGGGTATTCTGCCATGGCTGGCAGAGCTTATGAAACACCGCGCTGCAGACACGTCCCGTAGATACCGTATGCTTTCTGAAAAATTTATTTCCAGATATGGCATTGGCCTGGACGGTTATGAGGTGATGCGGGGCTGGCGGCGCGAGCTGGTAGGAGACGACCTGACCGCGCTGCTCGACGGCCGGGTGTCGCTGCGCCTTGACGGCAACGAGCTCGTGGTGGAGGGCGTCTGATACGGCGAAGGTAACCGTTCTTTGAACGCTGCGGCCGCGGTTCTGTAGCGAACTTCTGTATGGTATCATCGTCGGGAAACGATGGAGGTTCAAGATGATGGATTACAGCTATCTCGCATTGATCGTGGTCACCTTGGCCATCGGCTTGGGTGCGCAGGCCTATGTCAACTCCAAGCTGACCAAGTATTCGCACGTGCGCGTGCAAAACGGCCTCACCGGCGCGCAAGCTGCCCGGCAGATGCTCGATTACTACGGCATCCAAGGGGTCGAGATACGCCAGGGCGGCCACGGGCAGGATTTCTTCGATCCCCGCACGAACTCGGTGACCCTCTCGCCTGAGGCGTATTCGGGCAGCAGCGTCACGGCTACGGCCACGGCGTGCCACGAGGTGGGCCACGCCTGCCAGTACGCCGCCGATTACACGCCCATGAAGATACGCACCTCGATCGTGCCGGCGGTGAACATGGCGTCGAACGCGTGGATATTCATCCTGCTCATAGGCATATTCCTGAATATGGCCGGCCTGGGGTGGGCTGCTATCCTCCTGGAGGCGGTGGTGGTGCTCTTCCAGCTGGTCACCCTGCCCGTGGAGTTCAACGCATCCGGCAGGGCGCTCGCCATGCTGGGAGATTACGGGATGCTGGATCGGAACGAGGTGACAGGATGCCGGAAGGTGCTGAAGGCGGCGGCACTGACCTATGTG
>CATLEM010000073.1 GCA_949916155.1 uncultured Dorea sp. | reverse complement strand
GGTCTTCTGCGGTAAGCTCAACATCCTGCTTAACGCCCTTCTCCTCTTTCATCTTGTCAATCAGCTCTTCGAAATATTTCTTTCCGACTTCCATAACTACGTCAGAATACATCTGGATAAATCTTCTGTAGCAGTCCCATGCCCAGCGCGGGTTGCCGGATCTGTCTGCCAATACCTCCACAACATCCTCATTCAGGCCAAGGTTAAGGATGGTGTCCATCATGCCCGGCATAGATGCCCTTGCGCCGGAACGTACAGAAACAAGCAGCGGATTCTCTTTATCGCCGAACTTCTTCTCTGTGATAGCCTCCATCTTCGTAACAGCGTCCATGATCTGATCCATGATCTCGTCATTGATCGTTCTTCCGTCTTCATAATACTGTGTGCAGGCCTCGGTTGTGATCGTAAAGCCCTGCGGTACCGGAAGGCCAAGGCTCGTCATCTCAGCCAGATTCGCGCCCTTGCCGCCAAGAAGGTTTCTCATGGTTGCGTTACCTTCTGTAAACATATAAACCCATTTTGCCATTGTCATGACCTCCTAAAATCTTAATTTACTAAGTCGCATTTAATATTTTACTGTTTTTGCCAGTATTCGTCAAGTAAATTGCCTTACATTTCCATGAAAAGATTAGGCCAGGAAAGCCTTATAGCCTTTGTACGCCTCGTATACATCCGCTTTGCTCACTGCCTCCCAGGGCGCGTGCATGCCAAGGACCGCGACGCCGCTGTCGATAACCTCCATCCCGTAATTGGCCATAATGTAGGCGATTGTCCCGCCGCCGCCTGCGTCCACTTTCCCAAGCTCCGCAAACTGGTAGGCCACGCCCGCCTCATCCAGGACTTTCCGAAGCCTTGCCAGGTATTCCGCATTGGCATCGTTGGAGCCGCCTTTCCCCCTGCTCCCGGTAAATTTATTGAACACCAGTCCTTTAGAGAAAAACGCCGAACTGCGCTTTTCAAAGTTCTCAGCAAACATCGGGTCGTAGGCCGCGCTCACATCTGAGGACAGCATCCTTGAATTCTGAAGCGCCCTCCTTACCTTAAGCTCCGACTCCTGACCGCCAAGAGCGGTAAGTTCCGCCACTACATTTTCAAAAAAGCGGGAGTGCATGCCGGTGGCGCCGACGCTTCCGATTTCTTCTTTGTCCACGAGGATACAGCAGGCAGTCCTCCTCACTTCCGGCACATCCAGGAGGGCAAACAACGACGTGAACGCGCACACCCTGTCGTCCTGCCCGTAACCCAGGATCATGCTCCGGTCAATCCCTAAATCCCTCGCCCGTCCTGCCGGAACAATCTCCAGCTCCGCCGAGACAAAGTCTTCCTCTTCCATGCCGTAATATTCTTTCAAAAGCTCAAGCACCTTCGCTTTCACCGCATGTTTTTCATCCTTCAAAAGCCCCTCCGCCTCAGTCAGGGGACGGCTGGCAAAAAGAAGGTCAAGCTTCTCTCCCTCGATCACCGCGCTCGCCTTTTTCTCCATCTGCTTTGCGGCCAGATGTACCAAAAGATCCGTGATGGTAAATACCGGATCGTCGTCCTTTTCCCCGATATTTACCTCCACCGTCGTGCCGTCTGTTTTCGCGACCACCCCGTGAAGGGAAAGGGGCAGCGTCACCCACTGGTATTTCTTGATGCCGCCATAGTAATGCGTATCCAAATAAGCGAACTCGTCGCTCTCATACAGAGGATCCTGTTTCACATCGATCCTCGGCGAATCAATGTGCGCCCCAAGGATATTCATGCCGTTCTCAAGAGGCTCGCTTCCGATGTGGAACGCGCAGACGCTTTTTCCCATACATACCGCGTATATCTTGTCCCCCTGACGAAGCGCCTCGCCAGAGCCGCATCTTTCCTCCAGACTCACATAGCCGTTCTCCCGAAGCCTTTCCACTGTAAGTTTTACACATTCCCGCTCCGTCTTCCCAAGATCCAGACAGCGCTTATAATCCTCGTTGATCCTCCCCAGTTCTTCTATCTGCTCCTTCGTATAAGATTTCCAGACATTTTTCCTGTCCATCGTCAAACATCTCCTTTCATAAATGCTCATATTTCAATAATAGGATTAACTGTGTTTATCCATTCAGGCCACCATTAGCTGCAATTCCCAATTTTTCAAAAAACACTGACATATTACTGTATCGCTTTAAAGAGTTTCCATTCTCCATTATAAACTTCCATGTTTCTTCATAAGTGCCTGGCACATGGAAAGATTCATCATATAATAGCTTTAAAAACTTCTCTGGATATTTTTCATACTGTTCAACTATTTCATACGCCAGATTTTCCTTTTCATCATCTGTCAGATCCCTTTCAATATTGTGAAGGACATGTTCTAAGTTCCTTGAAAAATAATAAATCTCATATAGAAAACCCGCCACTTCCTCTGACCGCATCAGTCGATATACAATCGCACGTTTACTAATATTTCTACGTATCATACGATCCAAGTTCTTTGCTGAAATATAAGTCGCAAAATATTCTGTTTTTCCTGCATCCGACTGCCTGACAAAAGAACGCGGAACAAATGCACCATCCGTATCTATAATCTGGACAACTTTTAGTATATCTTTTTTCTTTATGAAAGGGTTTTTCCTTAAATAATCTGATACTTCTTTTTTTATCTGTTCTTTAATATATTTCGCTGTCATATTTTCATCTGCGGTAATATCCGTATGCAAAATATCAAATTCTATATCATGCTCTTTTACCAGCTTTGAATATACTAAAGCTAACGCTTCTTCGTCTGTCGGCCCTTCCACGAGAAGCAGGATTATCTTTTTAGTCATGTAAACCTACCCTTCCCGCTTTTCTCAAAGCAAATTCCATCTCATAGATATTTGTTTCATCATATAATTTTTCTTTCTGCCCTCCCAATTTGATACTTCTCAGATATGACAGTCTCGTATTCTGGGTGTTTTTAATATATGCAGACTTAATATAACGGTTTTTCGGATTTACTGTTGTATAAATCAGGAATTCATTTTCAAGCACTTCCAGAGGACGCAGATTATGCGAAGTGAATATCAACTGTCCTTTTGCCTTTTCCTGCATAGCCTCCAGACACTCTCCCAAAAGATATTCATATATGCCGGAATCCAGCTCATCCACTACAAAGCAATAAGATTCTCTGTTATAGCAGGCAACCAGGTTGCTGCATATGGAAATCAGTTTCTTGATTCCTGCAGATTCATACAATAAGGGAATCCTCGCCTTTCCCCGTATCGTAATTACTTCAAACTGAACCCCATCCTTTCCATTTTCCATAAGCTTATCAAACGCATTATAAATCTCCAGCTTAATTTCCGGTATCAGGGATTTCATAACAATATTAATCTGCTCTATCGTATTCGCCACATAAGGATAATCATCTTTTGCAACAACATTAACGTCTGTAAGACGAAGCATGATTCCCCCAATCCGCTTCTTAGAGGAATCCGTCCAGTCAATGTTAACAGGTATTGTGTCCAGATTCAACGCCAGCAATGCATACTGTGCATTTTCCACTACAGCAAGGCCATAGATACCAAAACTTTGTAAAAGGCTGCTTATGCCATAAATTTTTCCTGCATCCCCCTCCGCTTTTGCAAATACATCCTGCGCTTTTCTTGAAAACAAGAATGAACCAACCTCAGGGCATTGCTTTTCCTCATTATAGTCCTCCGTTATCTGCCGTGCAATCCCTAAGGCAACCATGTTTTCCATATCTTTATCAAAATAATTCTGGTATTTGAGAGGACGGAAAATCTCCTTTTCTCCTTTACGATAATCAAATACCGGAGTTAACTTCGTTCGCTTACCCTCTTCATAATTCCTCACACTAAGTTTTTCTCCGCTCACGCAAAAACTGTGTTCTCTGTTTTTTATAAGTTCCACTTCGTATTCCCCATAGCTTTCACCAGTGTCTGTTCGAATTTCAAAGCAATATTTTACATGGGCATTATCGCTTTGAGAATTTATATAATAAAAAAAATGAGGCGGAATCCGCTTTCCGCTTAACAAACATTTTAACAGCACCATACAATCAACAATAACCGTCTTTCCAGAGCCATTCTGCCCGTAAATCCCCAGGATACTGCCCTTCTTTCCATTTGCAATGTCTATTTTACCATACTTAACATTTTTAATGTTTTCTATTTCCATCATTGCAAGACGAACAACATTCCCTGCCATAACCACCCTCCATATTTTACTTAATCGTTTCAACTTATTATATGATATAATGTCCAAAAAGTCAATTTATATTCAGTTTTTGTTAATTAATTTAACGTTTTATATTTTAGAATTCATTTTTCAGTATAACAAAGAAGCTGTTGAAATAAATGAAGGGAATTTAAGAGAATCCATACACACCTAAAAAGCGCAACACCCCAATGATGCTGCGCTTTCTGTCTTTTATTCCTTGCTTTTTCTACTTCATCTCTTCCCGTACTTCTTTAAAGCACTTCACGATGAAATCGATATCTTCTTTCGTATGGCTCGCACATACCTGGGTACGGATCCTTGCCTTTCCCTTCGGCACTACCGGATAGGAGAACGCCACAACATACACGCCCTTATCCATCATGCGCTTCGCGAACTCAGCCGCCGTCTTCTCATCATACAGCATAACCGGCACGCACGGATGGGTTCCCGGGATAATGTCAAACCCGTTATCCACCAGCTCTTTACGGTAATATGCCGTAACTTCCTCTAAGTGGTCCCTAAGCTCTGTGCTCTCATCCAGCATGTCAAACAGCTCGATGCTCGCTCCTGCAATCGCCGGGGCAAGAGAGTTGGAGAACAGGTACGGACGGCTCCTCTGACGGAGCAGGTCGATGATCTCCTTGCGACCGGAAGTGTATCCGCCGGAAGCTCCGCCGAGAGCTTTCCCGAGAGTTCCGGTGATGATATCCACACGTCCCTGGACGCCGCAGTGCTCCGGAGTCCCGCGCCCGGTCTTTCCTACAAATCCTACCGCATGGCTGTCATCAACCATTACCAGCGCATTGTACTTGTCTGCCAGGTCGCACACGCCCTGAAGGTTGCAGATAATACCATCCATGGAAAATACGCCGTCTGTAGCAATCAGCTTGATCCTTGCGCCGGCCTCGTCAGCCTCTTTTAACTTCGCCTCCAGATCTGCCATATCATTATTCTTATAACGGAAACGTTTTGCCTTGCAAAGGCGCACGCCGTCGATGATGGACGCATGATTAAGCTCGTCGCTGATTACCGCGTCGTCCGCCGTCAAAATCGTCTCAAACAATCCACCGTTGGCGTCAAAGCAGGAGGAATAAAGGATCGTATCGTCCGTCCCAAGGAAATCGGAAATCTTCTTCTCCAGTTTCTTATGGATATCCTGAGTCCCGCAGATAAAGCGCACGGAAGCAACTCCGTAGCCCTTCTCGTCATAAGTCCTCTTCGCCGCCTCGATAAGCCTCGGATTATCCCCAAGCCCAAGGTAGTTGTTCGCGCACATGCAGAGAAGCTCTCTTCCGTCCTCAAGCTTTACCCTGGCGCCCTGCGGCGATACGAACGGAGCCTCACCTTTAAAAAGCCCAGCTTCTTTGATCCCTTCTACTTCTTTTGTGTAAATGCTTAAAATGTCATCTTTACGTGCCATCGCTATCATCCCCTTTTCTTTTATTCATCGGGCCTTCACGCATCTTCAGGCCCATACTAATATGCCATTGCCGCCTAGTCGTTCACATGCGCCCAGTCAAGGATAACCTTTCCTGACTGACCGGAAATCATCGCCTCAAAGCCCTTCTCGTAATCTTTGATATCAAAGTGATGAGTAATGATCTCCGAAATATCAAGCCCTGCCTGGATCATCGTGGACATCATGTACCAGGTATCCCATACCTTTCTTCCATAGATACCGCGCAGGTTCAGCCCGTTAAAGATCACCGTCTCAAGGTCAACCTTTGCGTCTGTCCGCTGAAGCCCCAGCATCGCGATATTTCCACCATGCTTCATGTTGTGGATCATATCGTGGAGCGCTACCTGTGAACCGGACATCTCAAGGCCCACGTCAAAGCCTTCTGTCATGCCGATCTCTTTCATCACATCCGGGAGCTTCTCCTCTTTCAGGTTCACTACCCTGGTAGCCCCAAGCTTTTTCGCCAGGTCAAGCCTGTACTGGTTCATATCTGTGACAACTACATGCCTCGCCCCGGAGAACTTGGCAATGGCCGCCGCCATACATCCGATCGGGCCTGCGCCTGCCACCAGGACGTCCTCCCCAAGCATCTTGTAGGAAAGCGCTGTATGCGTCGCGTTCCCAAACGGATCGAAGATCGCGTACATCTCTTCCGGGATCGCCGGGTTGCACGGCCAGACATTCGATGCCGGAATCACCAGATATTCCGCAAACGCGCCGTTGCGGTTTACCCCCACGCCCTTCGCGTCCTTGCAGTTCTCCTTGTGCCCTTCCAAACAGTTGCGGCACTTGCCACAGGTGATATGACCTTCACCGGATACCAGGTCCCCAATCTTAAAGCCTTCTACCCCGGCGCCCGTCTCTACAACTTCACCCACATACTCATGCCCCGCAGTCAGACCCACCGGAATCGTATGCTGTGCCCAGTCATTCCACTGGTAGATGTGAACATCTGTCCCGCAAATCGCTGTCTTCCGGATCTTGATCTTTACATCGTTCGGCCCAACCTCCGGGATCGGCACCCGCTTCATCCACAGACCTTCCTCCGGCTTTTCCTTTACAAGCGCCCACATCATGCCATCATTTCTCTCGCTCAATTTATGTTCCCTCCCATTTCCACCGTCTCCCCAGACGGTATTTTGTTGTTGATGCCATTATAACACTCATTCCTTGCACGCACAATCTGTTTTTAAAATTTTTTGTTCATATTGACATTTTTTTCACATTCACTTTTTTATTTTTATGTCAAGATTTACAGTTTTTATGTTTACAAATTGCAAAATATTGTTTATAATTACTTATATGTTATTGGTATATGCCATATAAATTTTGGCATACCAATGTATCGGGGAACCAAATTTTAAAAAAGGAAAGAGAGGTGAAGCAGA
The DNA here is from genome assembly GCA_949916155.1 of uncultured Dorea sp. GTDB lineage: Bacteria > Bacillota > Clostridia > Lachnospirales > Lachnospiraceae > MD308. Next base: position 4,830 of record CATLEM010000073.1, on the reverse strand, counting down.
TATCCTGATTAATAGTGATATCTGCAAAAAAGAGGTATGAAAGACGCAATTAAAAAATGGAACAGCATCAGCCTTGTAAAACGTATCATCTGCGGCCTGATCATCGGTATTATCCTTGGTCTGATCGTTCCGCAGGCATCGGCAATCGGTATTCTGGGGCAGTTATTCGTAGGAGCGCTGAAGGGCGTGGCTCCTATTCTGGTATTCTTCCTTGTTATGAGCGCGCTCTGCCATATGGGCGCAGGCCAGAAGACGAACATGAAGTTCATCGTTATCCTGTACATTATGGGAAATCTTATTTCTGCTTTTACGGCAGTTATTGCGAGTTATGCTTTTCCGATCACCCTTACCTTCTCCGAGACGGAAGGGGCAGGGGACATCGCTCCTCCGAGCGGCATCACAGAAGTCCTTACCAATTTGCTGATGAACCTGGTTAAGAATCCAGTGGATTCCATTGTAAACGCGAACTACATCGGCATCCTGTTCTGGGCGATCATCTTCGGCGTAGCGCTCAAGGCAGCCAGCGAAGGAACCAAGACAGCCCTGGAGAATATCTCCGACGCGACGGCTACCGCAGTTAAGTGGATCATCAGCTGCGCTCCGTTCGGTATCATGGGCCTGATCTTCACCGTTATCTCCGAGCAGGGACTTGGCGTTCTTCTCGGATACGGCAAGCTGATCATCGTACTGGTAGGAAGTATGGCTGTCGTAGCATTAGTGATCAACCCGATCGTTGTATTCCTTTTCACCAAGCAGAATCCATACCCGCTTGTATTCAAGTGTCTGAAAGGGAGTTTTATCACCGCATTCTTCACAAGAAGTTCTGCTGCGAATATTCCGGTTAATATGGAGCTCTGTAAAGAGCTGGGGTTGGATGAAGATACATATTCCATATCCATCCCGCTTGGAGCAACCGTTAACATGGCGGGTGCAGCGATTACTATCTCCGTTATGGCTCTGGCAACAGCAAACACAGTCGGCGTAAAGGTTGACTTTATCACCGCGATCATCCTCTGCGTACTTGCAGCGCTCAGCGCGGCAGGAGCATCGGGAGTTGCGGGCGGTTCACTGCTCCTTATCCCGATGGCATGCAGCCTGTTCGGTATCCCGAACGACGTTGCTATGCAGGCAGTCGGCGTCGGCTTCATCGTTGGCGTTATCCAGGATTCCTGTGAGACAGGTCTTAACTCCTCCACGGACGTACTCTACACAGCAGTTGCAGAGCTGAGGGACAGAAGGCTTCATCCGGAGAATTACGCTGCAAAATAAAATTTTGCCGTAAACATTTTGAAAACTTCATAAGGAAACCAAAAAAGGACCGCCCGGCATGGACGGTTCTTTTTTGGTTTCTTTCTCGCTGTTTTACCATTCAAATTTCTTTGCGAAATAAGTGTCTAACTCGTCAATCTTAACTCTCTCCTGCTCCATCGTATCACGGTCGCGCACGGTAACCGCGCCGTCTTCCTCGGAGTCAAAGTCGTAAGTTACACAGAACGGAGTCCCGATCTCATCCTGACGGCGGTAACGCTTCCCGATATTTCCGCGCTCATCAAACTCACAGTTATACTTCTTACAAAGCTGTGCGTACACCTTCTCCGCACCCTCGTTCAGCTTCTTGGACAGCGGCAGCACGCCGATCTTCACCGGTGCCAGCGCCGGATGGAAATGAAGCACAGTACGCTTATCTCCGCCCTCTAACTCTTCCTCATCGTATGCGCTGCAACGGAACGCCAGCACCATACGGTCTGCACCCAATGACGGCTCGATAACGTAAGGAATGTATTTTGTCTTTTTCTCATCGTCAAAGTAGCTTAAATCCTGCTTTGACGTATTGATATGCTGTGTCAGGTCAAAGTCTGTCCTGTCCGCGATACCCCAGAGCTCACCCCATCCAAACGGGAACAAGAACTCTACGTCTGTCGTCGCCTTGCTGTAGTGGCTCAGCTCCTCCGGCGTATGGTCGCGGTAACGCACTTCTTCCTCGCTAAGACCCAATTTCTTCAGCCAGTCAAGGCAAAACTTCTTCCAGTACGCGAACCACTCAAGATCTGTGTCCGGCTCACAGAAGAACTCCAGCTCCATCTGCTCAAATTCCCTTGTACGGAAAGTAAAATTGCCCGGCGTGATCTCGTTGCGGAAAGACTTACCGATCTGGCAGATGCCAAACGGGATCTTCTTTCTTGAAGTACGCTGCACGTTCTTAAAGTTCACGAAAATACCCTGCGCCGTCTCCGGCCTTAAATATACCGTGTTCTTCGCGTCCTCAGTAACCCCCTGGAACGTCTTGAACATCAGGTTGAACTCCCGGATCTCCGTAAAATCATGCTTGCCGCATGTAGGGCACGGGATCTCGTGCTCTTTAATATAATTCTCCATCTGCTCATGGCTCCAGCCGTCAATCGTATCCCCGATATCAAGGCCGTGCTCTTTCGCGTAGTCCTCGATCATCTTGTCCGCACGGAAACGCTCATGACACTCTTTACAATCCATCAACGGATCGCTGAAACCGCCCAGATGCCCGCTGGCTACCCAAGTCTGCGGATTCATCAGTATCGCACAATCAACGCCTACATTGTACGGCGACTCCTGGACGAACTTCTGCCACCAGGCTTTCTTTACATTGTTCTTGAGCTCCACGCCAAGATTCCCGTAGTCCCACGTATTCGCAAGCCCGCCGTATATCTCAGAGCCGGGATATACAAAACCTCTTGACTTCGCCAGGGCTACAATCTTTTCCATCGTCTTCTCTACCATAGCTTAAACCTCACCTTCTTCAGTTTCCTTCTTAATCGTAATTATTGTTTTATCAGGCTATTTTGCCGAAAATAATTATGTTATATTAGTATAACGTTAAGTTCCAAGCATTGCAAGCTTTTTATGCTTTAACCTGCCTCCGGCCTGTCTTGTACGTGATTTTATACTTGTAGTTCTCAAAACCCGGTGCTATAATACACCTGTAATTGTATTGTATCCTGCTTAAGCGGGAATGATAACAAGGAGGAATTGAATAATGAAAACACAAAAACATGACACACGTCAGATGGTCAGTGTTGCACTTATGGCAGCTATCGTTATCGTGCTGGCAAACACGCCGCTCGGTATGATCCAGCTTCCGATCATTAAGGCGACAACTGTACACATTCCAGTCATCATCGGGGCGATCCTGCTGGGACCGTCAGCAGGCGCGATCCTCGGCGCAGTATTCGGGATCTGCTCGCTGATCAGCAACACGATGGCACCCACCCTTTTATCCTTTGCTTTCTCACCATTTATGAGCACTTCAGGAATTCCCGGGGCGATAAAGGCTCTCTGGATCTCCGTAGGATGCCGGATCCTCATCGGCGTTGCCGCAGGGTGGCTGTGGATCGCACTGGAAAAGCTTAAAATCAGCCAGCTTATCGCACTTCCGGCAGTAGGCTTCATCGGTTCTATGGTCAACACCGTCACGGTGATGGGAAGCATTTATTTCCTATTCGCTCAGCAGTACGCCGACGCCAGGGAAGTAGCTGTTACCGCCGTCTGGGGACTAATCATGGGCACAGTTACCGCTTCCGGGATACCCGAGGCGATCGCCGCCGCAGTCCTTGTCCTTGCAGTCGGAAAAGTACTGATCCAGGTGTTCAGGAGAATGAATGTCGGGGCTGTGAATACTCAGCCCGTAAAATAAAAAGTAAGCTGCCGGGATTTCCCGGCAGCATTTTTACTTTTACAACACTTCAACTATACACCGATGTTCTTTCGTTTTTTATCATAACCGATACCCACAGCCAAAATTCTCCCGCCGCAGAGAGGCTCTGCCGGTTCTTTCTGTAGCATCTCAACAAACTTTTCCATCAGTTCTTTATTTGGAATGCTTACTTTTCCATCCTCATAACTCAGAAAACCATACACAACCATCGCCGAAAATATCTCATCCCGTGTGGACAGGCTCATCGATGTCGCCGCATATTCCCTGACCTTAACTGGTACCGCTTCTCCCGCGGTCATAAGCGCCAGGTCGCCGCGCACATCAACAGCGCCACATACGCTTTATCTTTCAGCAGATTGCTCAAAAAAGACAGGTAACTTTCTTTATCCTTTTCTGTGATAAACCCTTTATGGAATATACAGTCCCATTCATCCAGCACAAAGATAAATTTCCCGTTATATTGGGCAAAAATATTATCAAATACATCGCCAAGAGCATCCTCTTCTTCAGCGCCCTTACCAAATTAACACCCAAAACCATACACTCCTTCCCACATGCAGCTATGCTTGTGTTCCAAACAGCAGCTGAACTTATTTTAATAATCATAACATTATATTTACCACTTGACAACAGCCTCTATTATGTGTTATAAATAACTGGTGTGACAAGCACATACAGGGGATTGGTCAAGTGGTATGATAGGGGTCTCCAAAACCTTTGGCGGGGGTTCGATTCCCTCATCCCCTGTTGGATGAAAAAGTGTTGTAAACCTTGAATTTCAGGGTATTACAGCACTTTTTCTTTTTTATCTTTCAGAGTGTTTTACAGTATTTCAGAGTAAAAAACAGGGTAAAATTAGGGTATGAAATCAAAGTAACAAAAATGAATGGGAATATGCATAACTACAGTTATTACTCCTTTTCGCTTAGCTAAAAGCAAAATGCCCAAGATAGAAAACATAGAAAAGTGACATCTCATATGGTAAGATAGATGATGAAATGGCGGTCATTACGACCGCCATTTTTCAGCTCAGTTACTCCCACGAAGAAACCTTTTTATTATTATTCTTTTTCCTGATCTTAAGATATTTCTTCTGTGTGTCCAAAGTAGCCCGATTCCACTTGCTATTTTTTGTCTGCTTC
>CATLEM010000072.1 GCA_949916155.1 uncultured Dorea sp. | reverse complement strand
GATTTTCATCCTCCTTATATTTGACTCTCTATCTCTTCCCTATTCTCCGCCCTGGTTGTTGAATGGCTTGAATTCCCGTCCCGAACCGCTGTAGAAGCGGCTGAACAGCTCGTAATACTCAAGCCTGAGTACCTGTATACCCACAACCAGCCCTTCCAGGGCGCATACGATAATATTTCCAATGACAACTCCGATCCAGTTCGTATGTCCCGCCGTCACGCCCGAAAGCATCAGCACAACCTCCATCATCGCTGCATGGCTGACTGCGAAAGCGCCGATACGCACATAGGAAATGGTATTGGAAAAATAACTTAACATCGTCTCAAACAGTTCAAAAAATCCCTGTATCAAAAACATCCCTTTGCTCTCTTCCATCTTCTTGTGGTTCTTTTCCACGAGATTCGTCAACGGCTCCTTAAACAGGAAAAGCAGTACCGGTATGCCCAGGAACACAGCCATCAGGATATTTCCCGGCGTCTTATGCCCGGTCATGAACAGCACGATGGTAGCGATCAGGAAACCGTAGAACACTAACCCGGCCACCCCGTTGTGAGAGAACCATATATTTCCCGTGTCATGGGCGCGCACGGCATTGACGATCTGGAAGATCATGACCAGGATATTCAGCGCCATGCCAAATGCGATCGCGATGACGAACACGGTGTTGAGCTGCCCGATAAACGGCAGGTTGGTCATCGCCTCCGTGGGCCTGAGCCAACGGGCTTCAATCACATCCTCGAACCCGAAGATACTTCCGAACATAAAGCCGAAAAATGTGGAGAACAATCCGGCCACGGAGATGATCCCCGCAAGGTTCATCTTCTTTTTGAGATACAAAAGACCGCCTCCAACGAACAGGCACAGCCCCTGCCCTACATCTCCGAACATGGCTCCGAAGATAAAGGTGTAAGTCAGCGCCACGAAAACCGTCGGATCCATCTCATTGTGGGAAGGAAGCCCGTACATCCGTATAAACATCTCGAAGGGCTTGAAAAGCTTCGGATTCTTAAGCTCTGTAGGCGGCTCGCCAAAGAACTTCTCCCTGTCCTCCTCCACCATGATGAACACCCGGCTGTCATCCTTCGTCTCCTTTAAAAGCTTCTCTACATTCTCCTCGCTCATCCAGCCGCAGAGGATATAATTGTCCTCCTGCTCGTCGTTCGACACCCTGGCGGCTGACCGTCTGACGTCAAAGTTGTTGGAAAGCTCCTGCAGGCGCTTCTGCGTCCCTAAAAGCTGGGCCGCGTGGTCCGTCATCAGTTTCTTGATCTGCGCTCTGACCTCATCGATCTTTTCCGTCGTCTCCCGGATATCATTCTGGAGGTTCGTACATGCCTCCTGGGGTGTGCCGATGTATTCCATCGGGATACGGATCCGCTCAAAGTGCAAAGACCTAAAAATCGCGTCCGCCTTCCCCACATCCGCATTGGCAGCAAAATAGCAGCCGTACACGTAGTTCTCATTCTGCGCCGCCTCAATAAATACGGCATCCAGATCGTCATACAGGTATTTTCCCAGCCGCTGGTAGTAATCTACTGCCATCCTTCCGAAACGCACCTGCATATACTTGTAATGCAGCACCTTCTCAAGCTCCACCTGCATAGAACCGAAAGGCTCCAGTATGCTGAACTTTTCCGTCAGCAGGTCCTTTTTCTTCTTTAACAGTTCCTTTTTCTCCTGTAGATCCACATAGCTGCTGTTGATCTCACGGACAAGCGAGAGCATATCATCTGTAGAGAGCGTCCGGTCTACCTGGTAGCCCGTGCCTTCCAAAAGCGATACGAACTGCTCCGTTCTTGCCAGCGGCTCCTTATACGGATTCACCTCAACAAACGGCAGAAGATTGTCAGTCGTACGAAGTTCTGTAATTGCATTTTCAAGCTGCATCGCGTATTTGGACAGATACACGTCGCACACGCGGTCGATGTCTGTTCTCGGACCGCTGATGCTGAGAAACTTCATCTTTACAATCATTGCGTCACACCTCCTAAGTATCCTGATATATCTCTTGAAGATAAGCCGTAGCGAATACATTCAAGCGCACTTATTATTTTTCTGATCTCTCCCTCTTTTAAAAACAGGTAAGCGTTGATGGAAGCCACCGAATAAGGGTTGTGCCTGCGGTCTGAAAGGTAAGCCGCCTTGAGGATGTTCCTGCACTGGCGCTCCAGCATATACCCTTCGTCAAACGTTATCTTTTTCCCGTATCTCGTCAAGCCCACCTGCTTGATAAACTCTTCAACAGTGGGCGCCTCCACCAGCGCCTTGAACTCTTCTTTGCTGAACCGGTACTGGATCGGGATCATCATCGCGTAGATGTCCGGCGGCAGCATATTGTAATACTTCTTCGCCCGGTAGATCCACTGGAGATTGGTAAGATCAATCTGCATCCCGTAATCCCTGATGAAGATCTCTTTCTCCTTCCCCTTGAGAAGCCGCTTTTCTTCCTTCCACATCATGGAAAAATAATAAAGCTCCAGTGTAAGATCATAATCGAACAGCGTCGCCGCGCCCGATTCCCTCAGTCTCTGGAGCGGCGAATAATATTCCGTGCCTTTAAGGTTATCGATCAGTTCCTCAATATTCTTGGACAGCACCAGTTTGCTGACCGATAACTGGGAATATTTATCAAAAATCTCTTTTTTATAGTCTATGTCAAATGGTACATCATAGTGGTTAAACACGATCCTAAGGCAGTAATTGATCAGGTCTACCTCATATCTCTTCCAGTATGTCTTGAGGAACTTCTTCTGCTCCATCCCCACGAACCGAAAGATCTTCGTGTAGTCGTCGTAAAACGACTGGGACAGGACCTTTTCCACATTCCCCCTGTGATAGAGGGACGTATCCATCCGGTTGATATATTTTGTGTACGCCGGCTTCTCCTTGAGATACTCGATCACTTCCGGGACAGTCTTGAGATTCGTGATATTCTCAAAGTCCGCATCGGTCAGAAGCTTTGCCTGCATGGCGCGTATCTTCGTCGTGATGCCGCTGTACGTCCTAAGATTACCCATAAGCTTACACCTCTAATATCCGCTTTAATATTTCATTCGCGTATTCTGTATGGTGCTGCGCAAATTCCGCTTCCAGGTTGTCAATCGTATCCCTGTGTTTCTGGCGCTCTTCGTCAAGCACCTGCTCCATCTTCTTATTCCCCTCTGCCCGGATGGTCTCAAGCTCCTTGTTCACTTCCTCATTAAGCTTCCGGTCAAATTCGTCTCTCTTCGCCTGAACCTTTTTTTCTTCCTCGAATTTCTGCTTCTCGGCATTCTCAACGATTGCCTGCGCTGTCTCCTCAATCTCCGCGAGTCTCTTAATAATCGAGTCCATACGACACCCCCATCCACCTTCTGTAAAATTAGTAAAACCTACGCTATCAATAATACACTTTTTTTTGCAAATTTCCATAGTAATTTTTAATAAAATTTTTATTTTTTTTGTTCAATTATACAACTATTTATCGACAATATTTTAGGACGGGAAAAACGTCTGGAAGAACATGGTTTCCAGACGCTTTTTCTGCATGCGGCTATGATGTTTTTTTCTCTTCCTGATACTCCAGGAGTTCTTAATGTTGGCAAATATTTTTATCTGTGTTATGATAAAATCGTTATTCGGCAGCATTTCCAATTTACTGCAAAACACGGATTTTATAGAAAGTGAACCAAACCATGAGATTAAGAAATATCCCCAGAGCAGACGCCGTCCTCGGCGCCTGCCCTCTCGTCATAAAAGAACCGGACAGATACCGCGGGAGCTGGAACGCGGACATCTTCCAAAACGGACACCCGATACACATCGAGATCGGTATGGGAAAGGGACAGTTCCTGCTGACCCTTGCCGCCCAAAATCCCCAGATCAATTATGTAGGGATCGAGCGCTATTCCAGCGTCCTGTTAAGGGCTGTGGAGAAGCTGCCTGCGCGTTCTGATGAAGGAAATCCGGCTCCGGCCCAGCGCACAATGCCGGAAAATATCCGCTTTCTGTGCATAGACGCCGCAGATCTCCCGGAGATCTTTTCCGCCGGGGAGGTCTCCCGCATCTACCTTAACTTTTCCGACCCCTGGCCCAAGGCACGCCACGCCAGGAGGCGGCTGACCTCAAAGGAATATTTTGCCCGGTACGACCGCATACTTGCGGCAGACGGACAGGTGGAATTCAAGACAGATAACCGGGGACTGTTTGATTTCTCCGTAGAACAGCTTAAAGCTTCCGATATCTGGGAGATCACCGCCTGCACCTGGGACCTGCACAGGGATACCTCGATGAATGAAGGCAATGTGATGACTGAATATGAAGAAAAATTCTCCTCCCTCGGCAATCCGATCTGCAAGCTAATCGCATCCCGAACCGTATGATCATGACCTTTTGACCCTTAGTATCATATATTAATAGGGAATAGAGATTTCCGGAGGTTATGATGAAAATGGGATTCATGAAAAGGTGGCGCCGCAGATGTTACCGGTCTGCTTATATCCGCAGTCGCCGGGACTGCAGGTTCTGCTGTATCGGCAGTTCTCTCCGGGAGGTATGCGAGATATTGAATTCTAATATAAGCTTCCGGAAAAAGTAAGAAAGGTTGAGATACATGCTGCATCTTACAGCAAATAATTTTTCTGTGGAAATAAAGAAAAGCCGCCTGCCTGTCGTTGTCATGTTTTATGCCGCCTGGTGCGGCAAATGTGCGATGATGAAGCCGCTCATTGAGGATATAGAGACCGCATACAAGACACGCGTCCTTTTCTGTGAAGTGGAAGTAGATGAAGCGCCTGGATTGGCTGAGAGATACCGGGCATCCATTGTCCCCACTTTCGCCTTTTTCCATAACGGAAGACTTCTCGGCGAGCTGCAGGGCGTGATGGAAGACACGACTTTTGAGAGGCATTTACAAAAAATATTCAGAAATTGTTAAAATGGGTTTTCTTTCAGGCCAAAATGCCTGTGATATAATTAAGAGTTATCGTATAAGAAAATTCTTCCCGACGCCAGTTTGGCGGAGGTTCTTCCAAATCCCCGCCAAACTTTTACCTCAATACTTTTCTCCATCCAAATATGCCTGGGCCATATTTTCATTAGGGCAAATTGTAAAAAGAGAACAGAAATTGTTATACTCCACGTCAGACAATGTAAGTTCTGCGCTCTGCTTGTCAGATACTTGGTATGCAAAATCTCCCCCCTTCTTGGAAACAAATTGCAGATAAATACTCTGCTTTGGTTTCACAACGATATCTTCCCTGCCAGCCTGATGCCACGTCTTGTTATCATAACTGTATTTTGATAATATCAAATCTTCTTTAAGATAAAAAAGACTCCCATCCTTTTCCTCGAAACCACCTAGAACCGCACGATTAACAGATTTTACTGTAATGTTCAAATCCGCATTATCCTCATCGCTAGTCACGCACACGGTCAGCTCGGAAACAGCAGGACTTTCAGGTGTCAGGACACGCAATTTATACTGACCCACCTCATTAACAGCAGTCATCCTCAACGGAGATGTATATTTCCCATAATATTTTTTCCCTTTCAATATTCTGTATGATCTCAACTTATAATAATACGATTGGCCTTTATTCACCTTTTTATCTACATACTCTATTATGATGCCTGGTGATATCTTTTTTCTCTTTACCACATTCAGCTTCTTGTATTTCTTTCCGTCTGTGCTGCGATAAATCTCACAGCCAGTAGGTTCTAATCCAAGACTATAATATGCATCGAAAGAAATGGACTTTGGAGTAACTTTAGCCTCCTGGGGCATGTAATCTCCCCATACAACATCAGCCACCCAACTTTTTGCAGGTACTTTGCCGCTGCATTTCTTTATATATTTTTTCCCCTTTTTCTTATAGCCATCAACTCTGTATTCATAATACTTCTTGTAGGACACCTTATCCGTATATGATTTCTTTTTACCAGAAATCGTGGCGATTTTTTTAAATTTCCCAGGTTTACCGTTCGTCTTAACGGATGCCCGGTAAATCCTGTATTGGGTAACTGATTTCTTTTTCCAGCTAAGCTTAATACTGTTCCTTGACTGAGTCACCGCATCTACGTCATGCCATGGTGTCCGACCGTAAACCGTAGTCCCTTTCACCGATACCAACAGCACCAGCAAAAGAATTCCTGCTCCATATCTATAAATCTTTTTCATATTTTTTTCGGACAAAATCCCGCTATCCGCAAGTTTTCACCCATATTCACCTCCGCTCTTTTACGTATTGTGTTAATTTTATCTCACATCCCAAAAGATGTCAACTACTCTTAATCTTTCCAGTACAGAAAATATTCAGAAATTGTTAAGACGGTTTTTCTTTTCAAACCAGGACGTCTGTGCTATATTTATGAATGAGATCTACAAAAAGAATTAATAAAGGGGAGTTTTTAGTATGAGAAAATTTAAGTTGAAAGCACCGCAGCGCGCCTCGCGCTGTATGAAGAAAAGCTTTCCGATCCTTATGGCGGCAGCGCTTATATGTGCCGGTGTGCCGATGACCGCGAAGGCTGACAGTTCTAAAGTTGTCACACTGGGGGCCAATCTGTCCGACGATCAGAAATCCTCCATGTACGAATATTTCGGAACAACTGCCGACGAAGTTGACACGATTGAAGTGACCAATCAGGATGAACGCAAATATATGGAAGGCATCGCCACAGAAGCGCAGATCGGCAAGAAGACTTATAGCTGTTCTTACGTTGAACCGACAGAAAAGGGCGGTATCCAGGTAAAGGTTGCGAACCTTACTTTCGTGACCAGTTCCATGATCGCCAGCACTCTTCTTACCTCAGGCGTTGAGAACTGCAATGTCGTTGCGGCCTCCCCCATCGAGGTATCAGGAACGGGCGCTCTGACCGGAATCATGATGGCATATGAATCCGCCAGCGGCGAAGAATTAAGCGAAGAGCAGAAGGCAGCCGCCACAGAAGAGCTTGTTACCACCGGAGAACTCGCAGACGATATCGGACAGCAGGAAGCATCCGACCTGATGAATCAGGTAAAGAAAGAGGTCATCGAAGACGGTCTCAAGGATGAAGGAAAGATTAAGGAGACGGTTGAGGAGACCGCGCAAAAGTCCGGCGTTGATCTGACAGATGAACAGATTGCCCAGATCGTTTCCCTCATGCAGAATATCGCTCAGTATGATTACGACGTAAAAGCGCTGAAAAAGACACTGGACAATCTTGAAGGAAAAGAAGAAGGCTTTTTCTCAAAGCTTGCCAGCACATTTACCGGATTCTTCGGCGGCGGAGATGACAAAGGCGGAATCATAAACAACACTAACGATAAGATCCTGGGAGACAATGCTGTCATCGACAGTACGCTTGATGATATCAAAGACAAGGTAAGTTCCGATAAAGAAGAAGGCTTCTTCGGCAAGATCGTTAATTTCTTTAAGGGTATCTTCGGCGGGGACGAGACGGAGGACGCAGAAGACAATAATGCCAAGGAAAATACTCCGGAAGATGAAACCGGAGATGCCACACCGGAAGACGGCATAACACCTCAGGACGGCGACCCGGAGGCTCCGGCTGGTTCCGATGACCCGGAAGCATCTGATATCCAGGATGATGACGACCCGCTGCAAAACGGACATAACGGGGATGCTGACATTGATCCGGACGATCCGCTGCAGAATGGACATGACGGAGATGCTGACGATGATACAGCAGACGATACGGAATAATAAGATCATAAGATAAAAAGACTCTGCAGATGGGAGTATGAATATTAGCCGCTCTCATCTGCAGAGTTTTCATTTTTATTTGATCATATCTCACTTAGACAACAATGTTAAAAGCTCTGTCAGATACAGCCACAAACGGGAAACGGATTCTTTTGAAACTTTTTCATTTACAGAATGTACGTCGAACAGATCCGGTCCGATCGATATGATATCCATTCCCGGTTTCTTTGCATCCCAGTATCCGCACTCCAGGCCTGCATGAATCGCCGCCGCTTCCGCTCTTTTCTGAAACAGCTTTTCATACAACGACATCGCAGCGTCACGAAGCGGTGATTCTTTACGGTACTGCCAGCCCGGATAATCGCTTTCAAATATGCAGACGTCACAAAACTTATCTGCAATGATCTGTATCTTATCTCTGAGCAAATATTTCTGTGATGCCGAAGAGCTTCTAAGGGACATCAGAAGGGTCAGCTTCCCGTCCTCAAAGGTCAGAGACCCAAGATTCATGGAAGTCTCGATCAGTCCCTTTATTGCAAAGGAATATCCCGACACACCATAGGGAAGCAGCATCAGGCTGCTGCAGATATCTGTTTGATATTTTTCCGTATATACTTCTGCCCATGCCACCGCCCTTTCTTCCGCAAGTTCAAAACGAACCGAATCCGTGTATTGCAGTTCCTCCTGAAATGTTTTTTCTATCTTTCCCAGCTTTATCTTTACTTCGTCCAAGTCTTCCGGCTTTACATAGAGACACACACTTGCCTGATTTGCGATTGCGTTTGCCTTACCCGGTGCGTCTAGCGAACTGATACGGACCGGCAATTCTTTTAGTGACCAGACAAGCCTTCCTAAAAGCACTATCGCATTCCCCAGCCCCATACCGATGTTGATGCCCGAATGTCCGCCCATCAGTTCTCTGAATATCACTTTCAGAAGGATTCTTTTATCTTCCAGACATTCCGTCTCAGGCTTCCATATCATCCTGCAGCGCAGTCCTCCGGCACAGCTTGTGTAGAAAACCCCCTCTTCCTCAGAATCCAGATTGATGAACCGGGTTCCCTTCAGGGAAGTGATGTCGATCATATTCGCTCCGACCAGTCCGACTTCTTCTTTTACGGTAAATACTACCTCCAGATCAGGATGCTCCAAATCATCGCTGTCAAGAATTGCCAGACAGTACGCGATTGCAATCCCGTTATCAGCTCCGAGTGATGTCCCGACAGCAAAATAATATTCGCCGTCCTCTTTTACTTCAATCCCGTCTTCATATCTATGGCCGCTGCTTTTTTCTTTTACATAGACCATATCCAGATGCCCCTGAAGGATCACCGGTTCTCCGGCATCAGAAACCGTTGCCGGTTTCCTGATGACCAGATTATTATTTTGATCCTGCGTCACCGCAAGCCCTCTTTCCCGGGCAAAGCCAGCGATATATTCACTGACTGCTTTTTCATCTCCCGATGCCCTCGGAATAGAACAGATCTTTTTAAAATATGAAATTACTTTTTCTACCTGAATCATAATTCTCCTGCTTTCCTGCCTCTCCCGGCACACCCATGTCCGCCTACATCAGCATCTTGATCAGACTTGAGAAAAAGCTGAACAATCCGTCTCCTGCGATCAGCCCGGCATCACGGCAGTTCATAAATTCATCACCGATGATTTTGCGGATGATGACTGCGATCACCACGCCGATACCATAGATCGGATTATTGATCAGAAGCCCCGTTGCCAGCAGCACGCCGAACATATACTTTCTTCCGATGATCTGAATGGTCGCTCCAGGAACCGCCCAGATTGCCAGCTCTTTCAGAAGCGCCATATTGCTGCCCATCTGAGCCGTCGTCGCAAACACTGTACTTGTTGCAGGGATCAGACCATCCTTCAGCGTCATATCTGCAAATAACATCACGACGATGATTCCGATAAATGCACCGAGCATCTCAATAAATACTTGCTGTTTTCTTCCATATATCTCATGCTCCGGATTCCTGCTCTTCCCGCGGATGATCCAGCCCGTCTTCAAGTCATATCCCATATCTGCAAAGCATGGCCCTACAGAACTGATATATCCGGTAAGAACTGCTACGGCAACCGGCGGAAATCCCAGCAGCACGCCAATCGTCATAAAGATGGTTGTAACTGCAAATCCCGGAAACTATCCGGAGTACATCGCGGCTTTTCCGATAATGATCATGGAAGCCACAGATGCAAATGCCGTCCAGATCACCCAGCTCCTACCATAAACCCCTGCGGGATGTTCGTCGTTCCGATGTCAATCCCGGTAAGCGGCGCACAGTATCCCCTTATCAAAAGCCCGATCCCGAGCGCCAGCATAGATACGATATTCGCGATGAATACGATCCCGACAGGAAGGATATCCGGTGTTACGTCTACTCTCGGTGACTGTCCTATTGTAACTGCTCCAATTTTCATCTTGTATTTTGCACCTCCATCTTTTTTTATTGTTCTATGAATTGATTTTATCATAGGGAAAATACAATATGAAATTAGATTATTTTATAGCTTGATAAATATTGTTTATATTATTCCCGAAAAATCCTAATCCTGTTACGCTTTTTTCTCATTTTTATCCAAGCGTTACCATATCATGGTCTGTCTTATAATATATAGCACGCGAAAGCTTGCTCTTCTCTAAGTATCCATTCATCTCAAGATTTCCCAGCACCTGTTTTCTCAGATATGTGGAATCGCTGACTCCCAGATACCGGGCTATCTCTGATACCTTCCGGGCTTGATAATAGCAGAACGACAACACCTTTTTCGTCATGCTCCGTGCCTTCCGGGACCGGGGCAAATACAAGCACCGGTGCGCGGCTGTCCTCCACGCCATTTGCGTATGTCAGATCCGGAAGCACCAAAGTGAAATGATCCGAAGAAGAACAGATATACGGCTTATGGGTCTCATCTGCATCTGCATATTCTTCTGTGATCTTATCGAAACCAGTACCTGCTGCCTCCATCACATTGCAGCTTACAAGCACATTTGTGATCAGCTCATTTCTTCTTTTAGATATGATCCCGATCTGCGTCCCATCCAGATAGTAATCCCGGTGCGCAACTGCATTGATCACTCCTTCAAGCAATGCACGTTCGGGATACGCATCAATATTTTTTCTTGTATCACTTAATTTAATTATCGAATGGTTCATTCTCTGGTTCACAAAATTCATGATGTAGTTAATCGCAGATGTTATATTTCCGTTACATCTGTTTATTGTTACAATCCTCTCACCGCCCTTGCTGAAACCGGAGAATACAGAACATTGAACCTCCGTCTTTTTCTCTTTGTAACTGTCCAGGAACAAAACTGCTCCATTCAGCAGATAACCTTTTTCATCATAAAATCCCATCGACTGCAAAGCTTTTTCTTTGAGTTCTTTTCCTTCATTATGCTCCCTGTAAAAGTCCCGCAGCATAGAAATATTCTCAGGATCATATTTCACATCTGAAACCAGCACATCATACTGAATATTCTTACTTTTTATACTCATTTCTATTATCTCTTCATATGTTGCTCCATTGGTAAATCCGTCCCTTCTCATATAGATGGACGGTATATTTTTATATTTTAAGATCACTGGCTTTACCGGAGATTCAGGAACGGTAATTCTGATAACAAAACGCTCGCTGTTCTTTATCTCATATCTGATAAACGAAATCTTCATCTGAGGTCTGGGAGTCAGGTGCTCATTCACCTGATTGTTAAAATAATTCCGCTCATTATCCGCTGCTTTCCTGTCAAATCCAACCAGCTTGTTCGTCTTATCTTCCACCCCGATATAAAACTCCCCGCCTGATGCATTCGCAAAACCGGCAATACTTTTAAGCCATCCGACAACATCCTCTCGGTTCAGGATACTTTTACACTCGAACTTATCATTTTCTAACTGTACAACCTCCATAATCTCTTCCAGATACATAACATCACCCCTTTTTCGGATTTCTTCAATTTAACTTCAAAGTCAACTTCAATATCTCTTCAAAGTCACTTCAAAGTCACTTCAATTCACTTTGAAGTAAATGAAGTATTCCGCAGATGATTCATATTTATATCCATTCCTTTCGCTTTGCTCAGGCACAAAACGTTATGAAAATGTTTTCCTGAGCCTAATTTTTCGTTATAATTTTTCTTGTAGGGAACTCGGTATACTACAAATCACGGGGAGG
>CATLEM010000071.1 GCA_949916155.1 uncultured Dorea sp. | reverse complement strand
CTTCTCAACAGCATTGCTACCATGATCAAAGTGACGTCAGGGAGGATCAGCCTTAAGGGGGAGGACATCTCTTCATTTAAGGGGAAAGAGCTTTCGGGCTACCGGGGCAAGGCTATCGGGTATCTGTTCCAGGAGTTTGAGCTTCTTGATAATCTGACGGCCAGGGAGAATATCATCCTGCCCCTGTCCCTCCACGGGGTAACCGGGCGGGAGGCGGAAAACGAGCTTAAAAAGCTGGCGTGGCGTTTCGGCATCGAGGAGGAGCTTGATAAATTCCCGTCCCAGATGTCCGGCGGGCAGAAGCAGCGGGTGGCGGCAGCAAGGGCCCTGATCGGAAAGCCGAGCATCGTGCTGGCGGATGAGCCTACGGGTTCCCTTGACAGCAGGAATTCCAGGACGCTGATGGAACGGCTGTCGGCGATCAATGAGGATGAGGGAAGGACGATCGTAATGGTCACTCACGATGCCAACGCCGCCAGCTACTGTTCAAGAATCCTGTTCATCCAGGACGGGCGGCTGTTCCATGAGTTGAGGAGAAATGTCCGGTCGGAGACGAAGGAAATGTTTTACGGGCGGATCGTAACCGTTCTGTCACAGTTGGGAGGAGGGAGCGCAAATGTTCTTTAGTCAGATCAAGCGTAACGCCGCGAAAAACCGGAAGGATAACGGGCTGTTCTTTGGCTCTCTGCTCATCGCGGTGATCGCGTTTTACACGCTGTTATCCATGGATAAGCAGGATGTCATGCGGTTTTTGCAGACGATGGAGAGCGACGCGGTAAGAAGGCTTATGCAGTTAGTCCCGGTGGTCTATGTGGTGTCCTTGTTCTTCGTGTTCTTCCTGGTGTACTTTTCCTACCACTATCAGCTCAATGAGCGGAGGAAGGAGCTGGGGCTTTACCTGATGCTTGGCATGAAGCGGAGCAGGCTGTTTGCCATGCTGATGGGCGAGACGCTGTTAAACAGCCTGGTCTCGCTTGCGATCGGCATCCCGGCGGCGCTTTTCTTAACGGAGGGCATAAGCCTCCTGACGGTCAGGGCGGCAGGACTTGGGATCATCGGACATAAGGTGACCTGGTCTTTTCCGGCTGTAGCGGAGACGGCCATAGGGTTTGTGATGGTGCAGATGATTGCCATGGTAATCCTAAGCGTCAGGCTTGCGCGGACAGAACCGGCAAGGCTCCTTAACCCAGATGCAGAGGAGACGCAGGGAACTTTGAACGGAAGGCCGGAGAAGAGGGGCGGCCTATCCTTTGCGGCGGGGTGCATCCTGCTCGGGGCGGCTTACGGGCTGGGAGTCGCGGCGCTGAAAAGCTTTGATATGCTCATTATCCTGCTCATCTTAGGCCTGGGGGCCGGAGGGACGTTCCTTTTCTATCGGGGAGCCGGCGCGGTCATCGGGCAGCGGATCCGAAAGAAAGGGCCGGACAGGTCAGGGCTTTATACATTTACGGGAAGGCAGATCCAGGAAAATGTCCTCTGCCAGTACAAGACGCTGGCGGTTTCAAGCCTTCTTCTGCTCGTCGCCCTGTCCTGTGTCTCCTACGGGATCGGCACGGTGGCGGGCGCCCAGGCGAAGACGGTGAAGACAACGGATTTTTCCGTCCAGGACGGGGATGAGAGCGGGGCGGGGGAAGCGCTTCTTCAGACGCTTGAAAGCGGGGAGTGCAGAAAATATATCTCCGGCTATTATCCGGTGTATCTTGGCATGGCGGACGCTGAGACGCATAAAGTGTCCCTGTCCGGGCTTAAATCGGCGGTATGTTCTCTGAAAAATGTGGAGAATAAGGATATGCAGGACAATGTGGCGGAGTACATGGACAGCAATGACGGGTACGAGTATTTTATCGCCCAGTCCAGCTACAATGAGATCCTAAAGGCGGCAGGAAAGGAAAAATTAAGCCTTAAGGAGGGCGAGGCCGCATTTTATACCTCCATGGGAGAGTATCCGGAACGGATGGACATCTACCGGGGCGCGCTGGAAAACGGGGCTTATATTGAGGTGGATGGAGAAAAATACCAGCTCCTTCATGAGGTGTATTGCGACAATGTGGTGGCCGACCGGCAGATCACCCTGGAGAAGGCGTTTATCGTCCCGGATGAACTGTACCAGGGACTTGCGCGGGACGGCGGGAATCCTTTCTGCTACAATGTGCTGCTAAAAAAGGAGCTGACACAGAAGGAAGGGTTTATGCAGACCCTGGATAAAGTGTCGGGGATATTTCAGGACAGGGGGCTTGTCTATGAAAGCTACCTCTCCGGTGTGGGGAGGCGCCTGTTCTACACGGTTGCAGGAAGCTATATTACGATCTATCTTGGCATCCTGTTCATGATTATCGCCAATACGTCCATCGCGCTGAAATACCTGATGCAGCAGCAGGCCAACCGGAAGCGGTACCGCACCCTGTTTATGCTGGGGGCGGATATGGGAGAGGTGTTAAGATCCTCGGCAAAGCAGATCCGGCTCTATTCCGGCATGGTGCTTTTCGTATCGTCAGTAAGCTCTGTCTTCGCCATATGGTCCATGTTCCGAAGCTTTTTAAGGCTTCCTGAGGGGGCGTCGGCCGGCAGCGTGCTGATCCTTACCGGAGCGGCATTTGCGGTATTTGTCGCAACTCAGATGATTTATGTTATGATAATAGAAAAGACGGGCAGAAGAGAGATCCGAAGCCTGGGTGCGAGATAGGGAGGCAGAAGTTGAGTACAATCGTGATCGTAGAAGATGACCGTTATCTCAGGGAGGAGCTTGCGCATACATTTGCCCGGGAAGGCTACCGGGCGGTGTGCATCGATTCTTTTGAGGAGCCGGAAAAGGAGATTCTTGAGAAAGAACCGGATCTTATCGTGCTGGATATAAATCTTCCCGGGAAATCAGGCTTTGAGCTGTGCAAATGGCTGAAAGCCCGGGTATCCGTCCCGATCCTTATCCTCACGGCGCGGGATACGCTAACGGATGAGCTTTACGGGCTGGGGCTTGGCGCCGATGATTTCCTCACCAAGCCGTGCCATCCGAAGCGTCTCGCGGCGCGGGCGGAGCGGCTGCTCAAGACGTACAGGGAGATGAAAACTTTGGTGCGGGCCGGGGATGTGGTGCTGGATGTGGATACGTCCAGAGTGATCCGGGGAAAGCAGTATCTTACGCTGCCTGAGACAGAGGGGAAAATCTTAAGGGCGCTTATGGAGCGCCACCCGTCCGTGGTCAGCAAGCAGGAGATCATGGATGAGCTGTGGGGCGGAGGCGAGTATGTGGATGAGAACATCCTTCAGGTGAACATGACAAGGCTTCGGAAGAACCTGGATCAGATCGGGCTTAAGCACATGGTGAAGACGGTGAGGGGGAGCGGGTATTGTCTGGAGGTGGAGGAGCTTTGAAGAAAAAGAATATTTGCCTGAAGATGCGCCTGCACTGGCTTATCCTTCTGCTCTTAACAGACGTTTTCTTCACTTTCCTTGTGTGGCTTGCCAATCCCGCCGCGTTAAAAAGCCTTGTTCTTATCATCCTGCTCTTTACGGTCCTGTCCGCGGCCCTTGGCTTTCTCATTGACCGGGGAAAACGGAGGGCGCGGCTTAAGGCTATGGAGCATTTTCTGGAAAGACAGGGAGAGTACGAAGAACAGGAGCTTTTGGCGGTGACGGACAGGGCGTGGCACGCGGCCATGGAGGAGGCTTTCTCGCTCCTTAAAAGGGAGCGGCGGCAGAACTGCGAAAAGCAGCAGGAGCTTTTGAGCTATCAGGAATTTATCGAGGCATGGACCCATGAGATCAAGACTCCGCTGTCGCTGTCGGAGCTGGTTTTAGAAAATCACCGGGAGGAGATGTCCGACTATGTGTACCGGCGGATGCAGCATGTGCAGCGCATGGTGGGGATGGATGTGGAGCGGGTACTCTACTACGCCAGGCTTTTCGCGGAGCATGTGGATGATAAATTCGAGCGGATCTTTTTGCCGGAGAGCGTAGAGGAGGAGCTTGCGAAGTTTGACGGCATCGCGGAGGAAAAGAGCGTGACAGTCCAGACAGACCTGTCGCCGGTCTTTGTCGTCAGCGACCGAAGGGTTCTATTGTTTCTGCTGTCCCAGATCTTCAGCAACGCGTTTAAGTATACCCGCGGGATCGTGGAGGTCGCCGTGTGGGAGGACGAAGGGGAAGAAAAAGGCGGCAAAGAGACGGGAAAGGGGAAGATCCATCTTGTTGTCAGGGATAACGGCGAAGGAGCGCCCGAGGAGGATATCCCGTTTTTGTTCGACAAAGGATTTACCGGAAGTCATCCGAACCGGCAGAATGCGACGGGGATGGGACTTTACTTTGTGAAGAAGTACGCGCAGATCCTGGCGGTGGATGTGCGGGTGGTTGAAGAAAGAGGAGCTGACGGAGGGTTCGGGATAGAGCTTGTGTTTCCGGCGGTGTAAAGGTCAAAAAAGAAGTGACTTAAGAAACGTTCCGGAACGCAGATGAAGTGTTCCGGAACGTTTCTTTGCACTTTTGTGTTCATATTTTATGATAAATACAGCAATGAAAAAATATGGATAAAGAGGTGCAAAAATATGGAACTGATCTTGGAACTGCTTGATGAAAAACGTAGATTTTACTTGAAACGGAGAACTGCTGTATGCTTGGCGGCTGTTGCATCAGTGATTAGCGGGACATGCCATTATCTGACAGTCAATGAAGATTATGCGTCAGGAAATGCGGCTGCGCTTATGCCGGATATCTGTGCTGTATCCGCAGCGGAGGCCATACCGGATATCTATGATACAGCTATGGCAGAGGCCATGCCGGATATCCATGAAGCAGCTATGGCAGAGACGGTGCCGGATCTGGATACCGGTGATCTTTATCCAGATGGGGAAGAGACATCTGCGCCGGGTGCGGCGGATATTGCTCCGATAAGCCGGGAGGCAGACAGGGGTGCGCATAGCTCGGCAGACAAAAGAAAGACTGTATTAAAAAAGGATAAGGCCGCAGATAAGAGTGAATCTATATTTCAGAAAAACCAGACTGCAGATAATTTCCTGCCGCCTGTTGAGCGCATAAATACCGAAGAACCGGGTTGGATAAAGAAAATCATCCCGGTACCTGAAACTATAGGCGGGAGAGAAATATCCGGATTTGTCTGTAATAGAAGAGGATATATTACCGGTTATCGGGATAAAGCGAAATTTTTAAAAGATTTTCTGGTGGTGTTTCCCAGGGAGGATTCGTGTACCGGAATTACAAAAAACGCGCTTAAAGGCCTGGAGGAAGAGATATTCGAAATCTATATTACAGCCAATATTACGTATATTGAAGAAGGGGCGTTTGACAGCCTGACCAACCTGGTATTTATAGAAGCCGACCCGGGAAATCCGGCATTTTATTCGGCGGACGGAGTCCTCTACGGGAGAGATGGAAAAGTCATCGCGTATCCGTCCGGATTGATGAAATAATGCTTGCATATCCTATATAAATATGAGTACAATCTTGTTTAAGAAGTCATGCATTTTGTGCAGAATTGTTACGAAATATTGAAAAGGAAAATGAAAGGATCAGGAGGAAAGGATTATGGAAAAGGATTACAAAAATCTGCCGGTTGTAAGAAGGCTTTCAAAAGAAGAAGAGACGGCGTGGGTAAATCCGGAGAAGGTTCCGTTTGAAGAAAGAGGGCTGGCGATCGGCATGGCGGACATTGACGATGCCGAGGCAAGACTTGATCGGTTTGCCCCGTTCATCATGCGGTGCTTTCCGGAGACGAAGAAGGATAACGGGCTTATTGAGTCTGCGCTTATCCCGGTGCCGAAGATGCAGAAGTATCTGGAAGAGAACTGGAAGGCCGCTATACCCGGGAGATTGATGCTCAAGCAGGACAGCCATCTGGCAGTGGCGGGATCGGTGAAAGCCAGGGGAGGTATCTATGAAGTGCTGAAGCACACAGAAGAGCTTGCCCTCGAAGCAGGCCTGATCAGCACCGCAGATGATTACGCAAAGCTGGCAGAGCCTGAGTGCAGGGAATTTTTCAGTCAGTACACGATCCAGGTAGGCTCTACGGGAAATCTTGGCTTAAGTATCGGGATCGCCAGTGCGGCGGTGGGATATAAAGTGATCGTACATATGTCCGCCGACGCAAGGCAGTGGAAGAAGAATATGTTAAGGAGCCGCGGGGTTACTGTGGTTGAATATGAGTCTGATTACAGCGAGGCGGTAAAAGAGGGAAGAAAACTGTCCGATAAAGATCCGAAAAGCTATTTTGTAGATGATGAAAATTCCGTCAATCTTTTCATGGGCTATGCGGTAGCGGCAAAGCGCCTGAAAAAACAGCTGGAAGAACAGAGCATCTTTGTGGACAGCGGCCATCCGCTGTTCGTCTATATTCCCTGCGGGGTAGGCGGAGCGCCCGGCGGCGTGACCTTTGGATTAAAGGAAATCTGGGGGGATAATGTACACTGCTTCTTCATCGAACCTGTACAGGCGCCGGCGATGCTTCTTGGCATGGCAACCGGGCTTCACAACGAGATCTGCGTGCAGGATATCGGCCTTACCGGACAGACCCACGCTGACGGCCTTGCCGTAGGACGCCCTTCCGGGTTTGTCGGAAAAGTCATGGAGCCGCTCCTTTCCGGGGAGTTCACCCTGGCCGACAAAAAATTATACGACTATATGCGCGCCCTCCTTGACACGGAGGAAATCTTCATAGAGCCAAGCGCCTGCGCGGCCTTTGAAGGGCCTGTAAAGCTGATGGCTTATGAAGAGACGAAAGAATATATAAAGAAAAACGGATTAGAAGAAGTCATGGGAAACGCTGCCCATATCGCTTGGGCCACCGGCGGCAGCCTGGTTCCTGAAGAAATCCGCGAGGAATACAAAAATATATATCTCGATTAACCTGTTTGCTGTGAAGGTTATGAGTGAAAAATGTTTAACACAGGAGGAAACGAACATGTATGAGCAAGATTATATCATGCGTATGAACAGGGATGCGGTGAGGGTCATCGCGAAATTGCTTTTGAACAAGGATGTAAATTCATTGAAAGATATTGTGGATATGTAAAACCGCATTTTGATACAATCGGTTCCAAGAAAATATGTGAAAAACGCTTGAAATAAAGGCTTTCGGCAAATTCGATAACTTGCCGGAAGCCTTTTCTTTTTATGCTCTTAAACGACGGACAGTCACTAAAATGTAAAGTGAACCCCTCCAAACGATTTGAACCCCCTTGCAAGGCAAAATAAAAATGTATAAATTCCCTTAAAAAGAAATCCCGTTGGTTCTGAACATTCAAGAATCAACGGGATTTTACATTGTTTTCATAAGGTCGAGCAGAAGCCTTTTCTGTTCATCAGTCAACGGATTCCATCTGGAAAACAGGATGCGCTGCTCGTCGGTCAGTTGCACCGGCTCATCTCCTTCAGCAAAGAATTGTGCTAAGGTTATGCCAAATGCCCGACAGACCGATTCCAAAGTAGGAAGTGTTGGCGCATTATTTCTGTTGAACATATTTGTAACCGTGGAGTGGGAGAGATTTGCCTCTTTTGCCAGACGGTAATCTGTCCAGCCCCTTTCCTCCATCAATTCCTTAATGCGTTTCTGCACATCCATTTCTATCACCTGCCAATCTGTAACTATTATAATTCCCAAAAGGGTGCTATAATAGTCATGATTGGTAGATAGGAAATTCCCCAAAAAGGACATAAAGAGTTATAGTATGGTAGCCGTTTGGGGATGATATTCATATTTGAGGAGGCAAAAAGTTATGGAAGAACATATCTTTGAGCGTTTTGCCCGTGAGCGCGGGATTACTGTTGAAGAGATGAGGGTAATTATCTCGGTAAGGATTGAGAGAGGTTGGAATGATCCTGATTTGAAGAAACAGGCACAATGGAGGAAGATTCCATGTGCCGGGGAAATGCCGACACCAGATGAGTGGCTGAAATATGTGGTTGAGAGATTGAAAGAAGAGGGGCGAGAGGATTTATTGCACTGGAATTTCGATTTATAATTGAATATGCGACATGTCAGTATTAAATCTGAAAAAATTGTGAACTGACATTTTAGCTATTGACTTTTAAATCGGCGGGGTGTATCATAGCTTTGTTTATTTAGAATTCTAATTACATAATGAGGGACTAATTATGGACGAACAAAAGCTGATGGAAAAATATGATAAGCTGAATCGGAGGATACGGAGATACTTTGCGAGTTTTTTCACTGATACACCAATCACCAGTGTTCAAGCGCTCATTTTACACTATATGATTGTTGAATCGGAAAAAAGAGATATTTTTCCGAAGGACTTAGAGGAATTTTTGGAGATCAAAGGCTCCTCTATCACAAGCCTTATCAGCAATCTGGAGCGTAACGGATATTTGCGGCGGGAGAGTCTGGCGAGTGACGGACGGTATAAAAAACTTGTGCTGACGGAACAGACGCTTGCGATACAGGATGATATAACCAAACGCATTGGGGAGTATATGCACAGTATTTTTGTTGGGATTTCCGAGGACGATTTAAAAATCTTTGAAAAGGTCATTATGCAAATGACGGAGAATACGAGGTAGGTATTCTTTTGTCCATATATTTAGAATTCTAAATACAGAGAAAGGAGGGCTCCAATGAGATTTCCAACTGCAAGAAATGTACCGGTAATAATCGGAATCTAATTTTTTATTCTTATATTTAGAATTCTAATTAAAGGAGGAGCATTTATTATGAATACTACACAGACAACAGAGAATCCACTTGGCTATGAGCGGATTGGCAGACTGCTTGCGAGCTATGCGATACCGAGCATTATTTCTCTTATCATCAATTCACTCTACAACATGGTAGACCAGATTTTTATTGGTCAGGGCGTAGGCTTTCTTGGAAATGGTGCGACAAATATTATCGCTCCGATTGCCACGATAGCAATCGCTGTCGCCACCTTATTTGGTGATGGTCTTGCGGCATTTTTCAGCCTGAATTTAGGGCAGGGAAATGCGGATAAGGCGGCAAAGGGCGTGGGGACTGCTGTGATAGCTTCCAGCATTATCAGTGTACTTTATGCGGTGTTCGCCTTTATTTTCTTAAGTCCCCTGTGCCGTATCTTTGGCGCTACGGACAATTTGCTGCCGTATGCGGTCGGATATGGGCGTATTATCGTAATTGGCTTTCCTTTTGCGATTGTGGCAACGGTTATCAATTCCGCAATCCGTACTGATGGAAGCCCTCGTTATGCCATGTTCGCTATGATGATCGGTGCAATCCTCAATACAATCCTTGACCCGATTTTTATTTTTGTATTCCATTGGGGAGTTGAGGGTGCTGCAGCAGCTACGGTACTTTCGCAGCTTGTGGGCCTGCTTTGTAATGTTGCCTATCTGTTTAAATTTAAAACGATCCAGTTTGGAAGGGCTTCTCTGGTTATGAACTGGTCTGTCGCCTGCAAGATGGCAGGTCTTGGATTTGCAAGCTGTTTTAATAACCTGACATCAACGGTAGTGGCTTTTGTATCCAACAACCTGCTGACTAAATATGGTGCGCTTTCTGCCTATGGTCCGGACATTCCCCTGACTACGTTCGGCCTGTGTATGAAGGTAAGTATGATTGCGTTTTCCGTAGGAATCGGGGTAGCAAGCGGCAGCCAGCCAATCATAGGTTTTAATTATGGCGCACAGAAATATGACAGGGTGAAAAAGACATTTTTGCTTAGTTCCGTCGTCTGTACCATTATAGCATTTGTATCATGGGTGATCTTCCAGTGTTTCCCGCTGCAGCTTATTCGGATTTTTGGTACAGAATCCAGTCTGTATGAAGAATTTGCTGTACAGTGCTTCCGAATTTATCTTCTGCTGACATTTTTAAATGGAGTGCAGATGTGTGCGGGCGTACTGTTTCAGGCAATCGGCCAGCCTGTCAAAGCTGCGGTTGCTTCCCTGTCAAAGCAGTTGTTGTTTTATATCCCTGCAATGCTGATCTTATCGAGGATTTGGGGGCTGACAGGTATCCTTATGGCAGGGCCGACCGCAGATGTATTGTCGTTTATCCTTTGTATGATCCTTTGCTTTAAAGAAGTTAAGAAGATGGAGAAAATAAGCGAAAATGCGTCCTAAATGGTTGATAAGGATTGAAAAAAATATTTTCTACTATGGCATGGCAGCTATTGTAGGCATATCCTTAATCATTTCGTGCCTGCGAATGAACATGGAGCATGTTTTTCTCTGCATACTTACACTGATCCTGTTCATGCTGCCCCATGTGCTGAACAGGTGGTTAAAGCTGTATATACCACCGGTTATGGAGATTGTCATTGTAGCTTTCATTGTCTGTGGAATTGTTTTAGGGGAAGTTGAAAATTTTTTTGTCCGCTTCCCCTATTGGGATACCATATTACATACGGTAAACGGTGTAGTCTGTGCGGCATTAAGCCTGTCATTGGTTGTAATACTCAATAAACAGGATAAGCTGCTTTTTCGTCTGTCCCCGGTATTCCTTATGATTGTTGCGGTTTCCTTTTCTATGCTGATCGGAGTGTTATGGGAATTCTTTGAATTTGGAGTTGACCGTATTTTGAAGAAGGATATGCAGAAGGACACATGGGTAAGTGAAATCTCTACGGTATCATTGGATACCGGCACTGGCGGTGAGGTTATCACAATATCTCCGATTGAGAAGGTGACAGTCAATGACGGTGAAGTTGTGCTTGACGGATATTTGGATATTGGGCTGTACGATACAATGGAAGATTTATTTGTAACCTTTGTCGGGGCAATCGCCTTTAATCTGTTTGCAAGCATATACAGCAAAAAACATAAAGGCTTTATCTTCTGCCTTTTAATTGATACGCAGGAACACACAAAAAAGAGATTGGAGGAACAGTACCATGAAAAAAAGAATTATCACGATTAGCCGGGAGTTTGGAAGCGGAGGGCACAGTATTGGAAAGATTGTTGCTGAAACACTTGGTATCGGATTTTATGATCAGGAATTATTGGAGAAGATTGCAGAGGAAACCGGATTTTCAAAAGAATTTATTGAAGAAGCAGCAGAATATTCTACTGCAAAGAACAGCCTCTTGTTTAATGTTGTTATGAACCGCTCTCTGCATGGGCGCACGGAGCCCTCTCCTGCTGATACGATTTACTTTGCACAGGCAAAGATTATCAAAAACCTTGCGGAAAAGGAAAGCTGCGTAATTGTTGGGCGGTGCAGCGACTATATCCTCCGGGACAATAGCGACTGCCTGCATATTTTTATCTATTCAGATATGGAGGATCGGGCAAAACGTATTCTTGAACGATACGGAGATAGTGAAAAGCCCATCCAAAAGCGGATTACAGATAAAGATACCCGGAGGAAAATCTACTATTCGCACTACACAGACCGTCCGTGGGGCATACCACAGAACTATGACCTATGCCTTAACAGTGGCGCATTGGGGGAGGAACTTTGTGTGAATTCCATTATCAATATTTTCAATAGTTTGAGTTAAAAAAGGATGGATTGAAAAATGGACGAACAGGAAGCTGAAAAAGCAGTCTATCATGCTTTGGAAATAAAGGATTTGTCAATTATTGCGGATATTAAAGCAACGAATCCCGGATTTTCTACCCATACCCATGAATACATGGAAAACTGCCAGCGGTGTGTAGTTGCCTATGAAGCACGCCGCCGAGGATATAATGTAATTGCAAAACCGCGTATTCTGAGCCGTACTGATCCGCTGCCCTATATGACAAATCCTTCGGGCTGGCCTGCAGTATATAAAGACCGCAGGCTGGAAAGCTGTGCGGCTGATACGGGAGAACTGGCAAAGAAAAAAATAGAAGCCTTGATGAAATCGTATGGGAATAAAAGCAGAGCTATCGTAAAAGTGGATTGGCTTATGCGGAACAAAGGACATCTTTTTATTGCGGAGAATCAAAATGATGTGATTTATTTTGTTGATCCGCAAACGGGCAGTTTAGATGCAGCTTGGTATTTCCATTATATCAATCCACATAGCGTTGTTATTATGAGAACCGAT
>CATLEM010000070.1 GCA_949916155.1 uncultured Dorea sp. | reverse complement strand
GGATGGTGAAAGAGAGCTGGCTGATACAGTACAGGCAGCTTTAAAGCAGATTGATGATAAGGATTATGAAGCGTCTTTTGTAGCGAAAGGAATTGATAAGGAGCGCATACGTAAGCTTGGATTTGCTTTTGCGGCGCTCTTGAAACAGGCGAACACGGACAGTTCACGCATGGCAAAGGTGATCGGTGTGTCGGAGGCGCAGTTGCGATTCGATACCAACACGTCAAGCGGCATGGGGCTTATGAAGTGCGGAAACGTGGTAATACCTTTTGACAATACCATTGAGAAAGGGATAGACCTCTATAATTTATACAACACAAATATCCATGAAAAAATCCAGATGCTGAAAAAGGCGGAAAAAAGCAGGAAAGCGGTTGACAATGCGGCAGGGGCATGATAGATTATAGGTAATGAAAAGCTTCAGTGCTTTTGCGGCGACAGAGAGGAGCTACCCGTCCCGGCTTTGCGGGCAATACAAATACAAAGGTCGTCTCTGCCTATGGAGTATCATAGGCCTGCTCCCAGAATTGCAATTCAAAAAAGAAATGTAATGCCTGAGCTTAACCGCTCAGGCAATTTCTTTATACGTTGGGAGGAAACATGAAGTGAAGGACACAAGGCTTTTGCAGATTTTCCAAAGTGTAAAGGACACGATCTGCAAATATGATTATTATATCCATACTTCCAAAAAGATTATCCATCTGTCCAACACGGAAGATAAGATACCTCATCTGATGGGACTCCAGTATGCAGGCAGACCAAAGCAGTATACGGGTGATTTTGGGGCATATGCAGTAAAAAAAGGAAGGATTACGATGCAGTCGCTGGAAAAGCTGGTGCAGAAGTATTACAGGACAGAGGGAAAGCAGCACAGAATTTTGGAGGTCATTCACTTGAAACTGGATAACCTGTTTTTCCTGCCGGAGATGTTTGCATCTTACTCAAAATTGTATTTATATGATTTAGGGAAACGTGAGGATTCCGACTTTGACAGCGATTACCTTATGGTGCATGAAATGGAGGACAGGACTCTCCACCTGGGGATTATAAAAAAGGACAGGCAGGAAAAAAATTTGTGCCAGTGCAATTCCTTTATGACAACGTATAAGAAGGATAAAAACAGCGATTCATTTTACCGTGGTTTGGAGCATTGTTATGAAATCAACAGAATTGTCCGTGAGGACAAAATGACAAAGAGGGCAGAGACAATCTACCTAAGCAGCATGGCAGAGTGCAGGGAACGGACGGGGATTGAAAAAATGCTTCAGGCAGGCGGTATCGGGGCAGATGAAAAACTGGTTACGGAAATTGTAAAAGTAAACCTCAAATTTGGCAGATACCACACAATGGATATGTTAAATGACGGGGCAGGGCTGCTTGCGAAATGCGTGGATAAGAGGGAAAAAGCCCTTGTATCGGATTTCCTTGCACTATGGGAGGAAAAAAGAAATGGCATATAAGCAGGAACTGTGGGATTCAAGGTGCGCTATGACAGAGCAACAAAGAGGGAAAAGGATTTTATGTTTGGCATGGTCAGATGCGGAGATTTACCCTGCACTATTGCGGAGGTGGCAAATCAGATGGGAACCACGCCCAAATCAATCGGGCCTTTTCGGAGCCAGCTCGTCCATAAAGGATTTATCTATGCGACATCCTATGGCGAGATAGATTTTACAGTCCCGCAGTTTGACCGTTACCTGTTAAGGATTAACCCGGATTTGCTATAGATCATGATAGAACGATGTGAACGGAAAGACATCATGAGAGAGAATCTGATGGTGTCTTTTCTGTTAAAAAAGTAAGTAGTGTAAAAAGTGGTGTCAAACTCCGAAATGAACAGATAAGCAGATGATAAGAATCTCTGAAAACCCCATAAAAGGGAGGATGCCGGGTAACCGCTCATCACGGTTCCCGGCATGTATTATGAAAAAGTTTATTCAAAATAGTGTGCTACTATGATTGCGTCACTGTTTTCTTTTGATGATGTTATTATACGAATCAGCTATGAAGAAACAATGTTAAAGGAGTAAAAGAATTTTAAAAGATAAATGAACAAACTGTTAACATAAGTAATTTCCTCTGCGTTTATCTGCGGTAGGCAAAGAGCGGGATTCCGTTTTTAGTAGGAAGCTCTACGTACCCTTGTGTCAGCGGTCTTGCGTAATCAATAAAGTCATCGCTGATATCTGAGCCTTCATTGATGATCCATTCTGCCGGAACCGGTTTTTCTTTATTGCAGATAATATTTACATCCGCGGTACCGTAGGATAATTCGTAAGGCACGCTTTTATTCCTGACAAAGGTGATCATTTTCCCGGTCTCGCCTTCAAGTGCGGCATGGACTGCATAGATGCCGGCATTTACGGCTTCGTCAAGATCTACTCTGGCAAGATGCGCGCAAGAACAGCGCTGGCATACGTTCAGCTCTATGGAACGTACCTTTACGCCGATCTTTTCTTTGACAAGGTTTTCCAGATACTTTCCGGAACCGGTCAGCATCTTATGACCGAAATTATCAACTCCTACATCGCTGGCATATTCACAGATAAATGTACCTTTACCGTCATTGATCCCCTCAGAGATACATACCACAAGGTTTGGCGTAGTTTCCAAGCATTTATTAACCTTTTCGATAAATGCATTTTGGTCGAAAGCTACTTCGGGAAGATAGATCAGCACCGGGTTGTCGCCCTCGAATTTGCGAGCCAGCATGCTTGCGGCCGTAAGCCATCCTGCATGGCGTCCCATAACTTCCACGATAGTTACAGACTGCTTGTTGTCATAGACAGTAGCGTCAGCGGAAATCTCTCTTACAACGGTGGCAACGTACTTTGCAGCGCTTCCATAGCCCGGCGTATGGTCGGTCTCTACAAGATCATTGTCGATGGTCTTCGGAACACCGATAAAGCGGATATCGCTTTTTATCCCCGCGGCATAGCGGGAAAGTTTGCTTACCGTATCCATCGAGTCATTTCCTCCGATGTAGAAGAAATATCCAATCTCTTTTTCATCAAATTTTTTGAATAACTCCGGATATACGGGATCGTTTAAATCCTCCGGGAGTTTGTAGCGGCAGGAGCCGAGATAAGCCCCGGGCGTCGTTCTTACAAGTTCCAGTTCGTTGGTAGCATCAAGGGCGCCGATGTCCATATAATGGTCATGCAGAAACCCTTCGATTCCGTTGATCATGCCATAGATGCAGCCTGTTTCTGCCTGCTTCAGTCCTTCCGATACTACGCCGTAAAGGCTTCCGTTGATAACTGCTGTTGGTCCGCCGGATTGTCCGACGATTATGTTTTTCTTCATATATTATCCCTCCATCTATTATAACTATATCGGATATCGGAGGTTTTTACAATTGAATATTTATTTTTCATGGATATTTGTTTCAGAATATTAGTTTTTCTCAAAAATAAGTTGGAAAATCCGCGGGAATGATTTATACTAGATAGAAATGCGAAAATAGCTGAAATGACAGAAATGAAAAACAACCAGGAGGAGATTAAGATGAAATATATTTCATTTGCGATTCCGTCATATAATTCGCAGGATTATATGTCCCGTGCGATTGAAAGTATTCTTCCGGGAGGAGAAGACGTAGAGATTATTATTGTCAATGACGGTTCTATAGATGGGACGCTGCAGATAGCCAGGGAATATAAAGAAAGATATCCGGATATCGTCAAGGTGGTGGACAAGGAGAACGGAGGGCATGGAGATGCGGTCAATTCAGGGCTGGTCCATGCGGCCGGAAAATATTTTAAAGTAGTCGACAGTGACGACTGGGTGGATGAAGAGGCATTGCTCAAGATTCTTTCGTTTTTAAAAGAACTGGAACGGGAAGATAAGGAAATCGATATGCTGGTTTCTAATTATGTCTATGAAAAGGCCGGGGCGGAGCGTAAAAAATGCATCCATTACCGGAATGTGCTGCCGCAGGATAAGATCTTTACATGGGATGAGATCGGACGTTTTCATCTGGATCAGTATATTCTTATGCATTCGGTGATCTATCGCACTTCTATGCTTAAGCTCAGCCAGATGACGCTGCCGAAGCATACCTTTTATGTGGATAATATCTATGTGTATTATCCTCTTCCGCATGTGCGTAAGATTTATTATATGGATGTGGATTTTTACCGCTATTTTATCGGGCGGGAAGATCAGTCGGTTAACGAGAAAGTGATGATCTCCAGAGTGGATCAGCAGATCTTTGTGACAAAGACGATGATCGACATGTACCATCTCCGCGATATCTCAAGTAAGAAGCTGCGCCATTATATGGTGAATTATCTGGCGATTATGATGACGGTGTCTTCCATTCTTTTGATACGGTCAAAGAAGCAGGAGAATCTGGAGAAAAAAAGGGAACTTTGGAGATATCTTAAGAAAAAGGATCTAAAGGTCTATCTGAGGATCCGGTACGGGATCCTCGGACAGACGATGAATATCCCGGGCAGACCGGGACGCAGGATCTCTTCGCTGGCGTATTCTGTCGCGAGGAGAATCATCGGATTTAACTAAATATTTTTAATCTGTTATACAGGAAGAACAAAGGGAGCCGGCTGCCCGGCTCGTTGTTCCACGGGAATAAAGCCGTTTATTGCCGCCGTGCAGAAAAAATTCCATGCAGAGTTTCTAATGGAACTTTTGGTTCTCTTTCTGCCGTCAGAAGTCCGTTTACTTCCTGCATAACATCTGTAAGCTGTGTGTAGCAGCAGCCGCAGCAGTCAGGAAGAGAGTGTATCGCGTCTGTAAGCGCCGCGATTCTGGACACATATTCTTCGCAGGTTTTCGCCGCTTCATTATAGCCCCAGTTATCGCCGGACGAATCACGCAAGAGGGAGATGCCGCCGTATTCACTCAGGAAAAACGGCTGTCCCCTGTATGAAGCAGAATGTATCATGGCCTGTCTGCCTGGGATGCCGCCTCCGGCGAATTTTTCAATATCCAGATAACGTTTCTTTATGACCGCCGCCTCTCCTTCGTAGTCGTGAATACAGAAGAGGTCTGTCTGTCCGGGATTCTCCCAGCCGTCGTTTGTGCTTATCAGCCGCGTCGGATCGTACGCTCTGGTAAGATAGTAGGCAGAGATGATCAGGTCCTGCTGACGGCGGCAGGTAAGGACATTGCGTACGCCCCATGATTCATTGAACAAAACCCATGTGATGATACAGGGGTGGTTATATACTTCGCAGATCATTTCCTGCCATTCGGACAGAAATGAATGGATCTCACAGTCATTAAACTGGTAGGGGCTTGGCATCTCGCACCATACAAGAAGCCCCAGGACGTCAGCCCAATAATAATAATGGGGGTCTTCAAGCTTCTGGTGTTTTCTCGCACCGTTAAATCCCATAAGCTTTGTCAATTGAATATCTTTTTTTAGTGCTTCTTTCGCGGGCGGAGTCATCAGGGACTCTTTCCAATATCCCTGATCGAGAATCAGGCTTTGGAAAAGCCGGCGGTTATTTAAATAGACCTGACTGTTCATGGCTTCTATTTTGCGCATGCCGAAATAACACTCCACGGCGTCTCCTCCTGACAGAGTCAGGCAGAGGTTGTAAAGATTCGGTGAGTCAGGACTCCAGTAATGAATCTCGTCAATGAAATCCTCTTCCTCGACAGAGATAGTTTCACTGATATAGTGGGTGCCGGTAAATGAAAAGGCAACGGTTTTCTTAAATGTATCATGGAAAAAGATATCTGCCGTCAGAGTACCCGAAACACTCCGGTTCAGATACGCTTCCAGCCTAAGGCTTCGGCTGTCTGTATCGGGAGTCAGCTTTACGCGGGAGATATATTCTTTTTGGGTAAATTCCAGCCAGACCGGTTTCCAGATGCCGATTGTATTCGTATACCAGCATCTGTCGGGTTTATCCTTCCAGTATTGTTTCCCGCGGGGGCGGTCGCACCTTCTGTCGTCCTTTACGTGAAGGTATATGCGGTTCTCTCCGGGGCTGAGAAAAGAGGATATGGGAAATTCAAACTGTGTATGCCCGCCGGAGTGTGAGCCGATGTGCGAGCCGTTTACCCATACGTCGCAGAAATAGTCTACAGCCCCGAATTTTAGCAGAACTTCGCCAAGAAGCGGCTGCTCACTGACAGTGAAGGTACGCGCGTAATATACTTCGCTTACATAGTCCGTGCAGTTTATGCCGCTTGCCCGGCAGCTGCAGCAGAAAGGAACCGTAATCCTGTCAGGAAGCGGTCTGTTCTGGTAATCGTCAGGGAAATGATGGGTCAGGCCAGCCGGAAAGGAAAACTCCCACTCTCCGTCAAGGGGCATAAAGTTTTTTCGGATAAAATCGGGCCTCGGGTAATTGGCTTTGCTTTGTATCTGTTCATTTGACATAATGTGTCCTCCTTATATATCTGCGGCGGATACTATACGCGCCGCAAAAATAGTCAGCAGTTTCATAGCCGGTATCTTCAATGTATGGCATGGCGGCAATATTTACAATGGAGACAGATGTGTTTTTGCGTCAATGCGGTATCGGGAAGGCGGGACTCCGACCATTTGCCGGAATACTCTGGAAAAATAATACTCGTCCATCATGCCTACGGAAAAGCTGATTTCTTTTATGGTGTAATCGGTCTGTTCTAAAAGGAATCTGGAGCGCTGGATCCGGACATTCAGTATATATTTCTGGATGGTAGTGCCTGTACACTGACTGAAGATTTTGGACAGGTAGCTTCTCTCCAAGCCTACATGCTTTGCCACATCCGTGACGGTAATAGGATAGATATAATTGCATTTTATATAGGATTTCGCCTTTTTTACATGCACGGACGCGGCCGTCTGGTTATTTTTTTTATACCTTCCTGAAAGGGAATACGACTGGGCGATATTGGACATGATGGAATAAATGATAGCCTGTATTGCGAATTCATTCTGATAGCCGGGAGAATTAATATGTTCTACCAGAAGATGGATATTCTCATCAATGGAATACTGCGGATGAAGCCGGTGGATGGGACATTCATCGGAAAAACCAAGCAGGGAAAGCTGCTGTTCTGATTTTTCGCCGGCAAATGCGAACCATGAAAAATGCAGTGGATTCTCGGCATTCGTCCGGTAGCTTACAATCTGCTGCGGCCGTATGATAAAAAGGTCGTTCGGGCGGATCGGATAAGTGAGGCTGCCGCATGTGAACTCGCCGTCCCCCTGCGTGACATAGTGGATCAGGTATTCGGAACGGACATGGGGAGCCATTTTAAAATCAGGGCTGCACTCTTCGTATCCGCAGTATCTTAGGTTAATGTCATATTCATTTTTTGAAGCGTAATATGTTTCAATTTTCATAAAAGCCTCCTCCTGTTTTTGACAATATACCATGGAAATATACAAAAAACAACATAAATCCATCTCTAAGACACAAGAGTGTATGTATTTTGACAGGGAATTTTATAAAATAAACATATAAATAGCCGGCTGGAAACAAAAAATAGTGTGAACTAAAGGAGGAAATGATATGGCAAAAAAGAAAATTCTGGTATCACTCTTAGCGATAAGTATGATTAGTGCGCTGGCGCTTTCCGGATGCGGCGGATCAAAGGAATCCGAAACCGGTGAGACAAAAGATGGTAAGACGTTAGTCCGCTTTATGGTGGGGGGATCTGCAGGGGAGCTTGCACAGTATGAAAAAGCAGTGGATGCATTTAACGAACAAAGTGATAAGACACAGGTAAAACTGATCGGCGTTCCCGGGGATAACTATAACGAAAAAGTGCTGACGCAGCTAAAATCCAAGGAAGCTCCTGATTGTTTCTATTCTGAAGAAGCTTCCTACGGAGAGCTGAATAACTCCGATGTACTTTTGGATCTGACAGAATATCTGGATGATGGCGGTTCTCTGTTAAAGAGAAGCGATGTTCCGGAGAATCTTCTGGAAAGTTATACGTTTAATGACAAGATTACAGGGGTTCCGGTAGACTGCAATCCGATGGTCATCTATTATAATGCGGATTTGTTTAAAGAACTGAAGATTAAGACGCCGCAGGAATATTACGACGAAGGAAAATGGAACTTTGCGGCGCTTAAGGAAACTTCCGAGAAGTTAAGAGATGCGTCAAAAGTCGGGTTTGTCTATGAAAATTACTGGTGCCCGCTTTATTCCATGATGTTTTCTTCAGATGAGGATATTTATGCAGATGATATGAAAACGTCCGGATTTAACACAGACAGGGCAAAAAAGGGACTGGAATATCTGGATAGCAATATAAAATCTAAGGCGTTTACCTATGCGGGATCTTTAGCGAGCGGGGAGTCGGCTGATACCCTGTTCGTATCCGGACAGGCGGGCATGCTTTACGCAGGCAGATGGTTTGTGGCGGATTTTACAGATCTTGGCTTTACGTATGATGTAGCGCCGTTCCCGTATTTTGAAGATCCGTCGCAGCTCATGCCGGCGATGCCCGCAACGCCGATGGTCATTAACAAGAATACCAAAAATCCGGATGCAGTATGGGAATTTGTATCTTTCTACTGCGGAAAAGACGGCCAGAAGATCCGTATGGAGGGTCAGGGAAATGCGGTTCCTACCGTAGACGGCCTGAGCGATATCGTGCTTACCGGTACGCCTGAACACGCGCAGTATTTTCTGGATGCGGTCGATCCGGCTTTAGTATACCCGAAAGCGGAGGCAACGCATCCGGGACTGACAGATTCTATTATGGAAGAAGCGGAAAAAATGCTTGTCGGGGAGCAGACGGCCGCGCAGGCTCTGGAGAATATCAATACAGTTGTTGATGAAACGCTGAATAAGCAGTAATTATAAAAGGGGGAGGGCAGGCATATGAAGAGAAGCAAGCTGGAAAGATCCAGAAACCGCTGGGGGATTGTGTTTATCCTCCCCCAGCTGGTCAGCCTGATCTGTCTTGGAATCGTACCGATTATGATTGCTTTTGTACTCAGTTTTTTTGAGTGGAACGGATTTGGTTCACCGTCTTATGTCGGGCTTGCCAACTTTAAGGATGTGTTTTTAGATCCGGATACGGTAATCGCTGTAAAAAATACGTTTATATACGCGGTGATTTATGTTCCATGTTCTATTGTACTGGCACTTTTTTTGGCGCTTTTGCTGAATAAGGCATGGGGGAAATTCTTTTACCGGGCAGTGTTTTTTATGCCTCAGATCGTCACTTCCGTAGCGATAGCAGTTGTCTGGTCGTGGATCTATCAGCCCCAGTTCGGTATATTGAACATGATATTGAATTTTTTCGGGTTTGAGGGAAAGGAATGGCTCAGAAATCCGGCGACAGCTATGGGAGCAGTGATTGTAATGAGTATCTGGTGGGGACTGGGATATAATGTAGTGCTTTTCCTTGCCGGGTTGCAGAATGTAGCGAGAGACTATGTGGATGCGGCGAGGATTGACGGGGCGAATGAGAAAGATGTCTTTTTGCATATTACGATTCCGCTTATATCGCCTACAACGCTTCTGGTGACGATCACGACCATGATCAATGCATTTCAGGTATTTGACCAGATGTTTCTGCTTACGTCGGGAGGACCTGCCAAGAAGACCTATACGCTGGCTATCCATATATACCAGACGGCGTTCGGGCAGTACGAACTCGGGAAAGCATCGGCAATTGCCCTGATCTTGTTTGTGATTGTTGTAGTTATTTCCACCGTGCAGTTTCGGTTGTCTGAAAAATGGGTTCATTATGGAGAGTAGGTGTAAAATATGCAGAAGACAGAAGAGGGAAAAAGGATGTTGGCCGGGACGAAAGCAAAAAAGAGAATTTATCATGCGGCCGTACAGATCATTTTGATCATTATGGCAGTGTTGGCAATTTTTCCGTTTCTTTGGATGATTTCTACTTCGCTGAAGGGAGCGCAGGAAGCGTTTGCCTACCCGCCAAGCCTGATTCCAAAGACATTCCGATGGGAGAATTATAAAAAGGCGCTTACGGACCTGCCGTTTGATAAGGCGTATTTCAACAGTCTGAAGCTGGCGGTTATCAATGTGACCGGACAGGTGACGACATCTGCGATGGCGGGCTATGCGCTGGGAAAATTAAAATTTAGGGGGTCAAATGTTGTTTTTGGGGGATTTATCGCCGTGATGATGGTACCGTATACCGTTATTTCGATTCCGCTGTTTTTGATCTTCAGTGAACTGAATTTGATCGATACGTATCTTGCGATCATTTTAATGACATTTGCCTATATGCCGATGGGAGTATTCTTATGCAGGCAGTTTATTATGGCTCTGCCGGATGAACTGATCGAGGCGGCGGTTATCGACGGGGCGAATTACGGGTCTATCTTTTTCAGGATCATTATCCCGTTAATCAAACCTGCGCTGGCATCGCTTGGGATTTTTTCCTTTATGTGGAACTGGAACAGTTTTTATACGCCGCTGATCTTCCTGAATTCCCAGGATAAATTCACGGTGCCGCTTCTCCTTAATATGTTCAAGGGGAAATATACCGTAGACTGGTCGCTGATCATGGCGGCGTCTACCATATCGATCATACCGGTGTTAATCGTGTACCTTTTTGCCCAGAAGCATATTATTGAGGGAATTACGATTACAGGGCTGAAAGGATAATTTTTTATGAGAGGAGATTTTAGCTATGCCGAAAGTGGCTTTTATGGGTGCCGGAAGCACGATCTTTGCCAAAAGTGTATTGGGGGATTGTATTCTGACGCCGGAGATTGAGGATCTTGAGATTGCGCTGCATGATATTGATCCGGCGCGTCTTGGGGATTCGAAAATGATGCTGGAGAATCTTGCGGCAAATGCCAAAAGGAAGATAGGCATTGAGGCTCATCTGGACAGGAGAGAAGCGCTTAAAGGCGCAAAATATGTGGTGAACGCCATTCAGGTGGGAGGGTATGACCCGTGTACCATTACGGATTTTGAGATTCCGAAAAAATACGGGCTCAGACAGACTATTGCAGATACTTTAGGAATCGGCGGGATATTCCGGGCGCTTCGGACGATCCCGGTATTGGAAGGATTCGCAAAGGATATGGAGGAGCTGTGTCCGGATGCGCTTTTTATCAATTATTCCAATCCGATGGCTATGCTGACAGGGTATCTTCAGACCTTTACCGATATTCAAACCGTCGGGCTGTGCCACAGTGTGCAGGTGTGCATTCCCCAGCTATTCAAGGCTCTTGATATGGAAGAGCTTGTCCCGGAGACAAAATGGGACATTGCGGGGATCAATCATCAGGCGTGGCTTCTGAAGGTGGAGGACGGAAAAGGGAATGACCTTTATCCAGAGATTAAAAGAAGGGCGGCAGATTTCCTGGAAGGCAGGGCATCTTACGATGCGGACTGGGACCGTGTGAGGTATGAGATGATGCTGCGGTTTGGATATTACATTACGGAATCTTCCGAACATTCTGCGGAGTATACGCCGTGGTTTATCAAAGAGAAATATCCGGAATTGGTTGAGAAGTATAAGATTCCGCTGGATGAATATCCAAGGCGTTGTGTCAAACAGATAGAAGACTGGAAAAAAATGCGGGAAGAGCTTGTGAACAATGAAAAGCTTGAACATGAAAAGAGCCGGGAGTTTGCGTCATTTATTATCAACGCAATGGAAAATGATGTTCCTTACCGCATACATGGAAATGTGCTTAACCGCGGAATGATCCCGAATCTGCCGCCTAATGCCTGCGTGGAAGTGCCGTGCATGGTCGACAGGGCGGGGATACACCCCTGCTATGTGGGAAATCTTCCGGAGCAGTGCGCCGCGGTCAACCGCACAAATATTAATGTACAGCTT
Source organism: uncultured Dorea sp. (assembly GCA_949916155.1). GTDB lineage: Bacteria > Bacillota > Clostridia > Lachnospirales > Lachnospiraceae > MD308. The sequence continues at coordinate 696 of CATLEM010000070.1, read as the reverse complement.
TTAACGATCCGGGCAGCCAGGTCAAGAAAGAAAGAGGATCTGTATATGGCGGCAATGATGGATCCCCATACGGCGGCAGAGCTGTCAATGGATGAAATCCGCTCCATGTGCGATGAGATGCTAAAAGCGCACAAAGGCTGGATGCCAGAATATACATAGAAGGGGACAAAAATATGGAAAAAATACTGAAAGCAGCGATACTCGGAATGGGGAATATGGGAAGAGGACATGCCCGCAGTATCATGAAGATGGAAGGGGCAGAACTTTCGGCGCTTTGCTCTGACCCTGTAGACGATGCCAGAACATTTGCCAGAGAGGAACGGCTGGATTGTCCGGTATTTGACGACTTTGATAAGATGCTTAACGAGGCGCCGATTGATGTACTTTATATCTGCCTGCCGCCCTTCGCTCATAACGGGCAGTTTGAGAAAGCGGCGGAAAGAGGAATTCATATATTTATCGAAAAGCCGGTCGCTCTTACTTTGAACCGGGGGCAGTCTATGGTGAAGGCCGCCGAAAGAAACAAAATTGTTACGCAGGTCGGGTATCAGATGCGTTTCGGCGGCGCTGTAAAGAAATTTAAGGAATATATGGAGAACGGCATTGCGGGAAGGACGACGCTGTATATGGCAAATTATGAGTGCAACAGCCTTCACGGCCCATGGTGGAGAGATGTGAAAAAATGTGGCGGCCAGG
>CATLEM010000069.1 GCA_949916155.1 uncultured Dorea sp. | reverse complement strand
TCTACTGTGACTTTTGCCCCGCTGCTATTTTCCACATATACCTTATAGGTGCCTGATTTTGTCAGCGAAAATTTTCTGGACAAATATCCCTTTCCTGTTGTATACTTTCTGGTTCCCCCCGGTTCTATTATCCCGGCACGGATTGTCCTGTCCTCCGGCGTCGCATCCACCATCAAAGTAATGCTCCCTCCCGATTTTGCGCTGAAACCATCCGTGGTTTTCCTGACCCCATTGCCGACTGTCCATTTAAAAGTATTCATACTGCGGGATACTTTATCGACTTCGCCGACCTCTTCTATAATCCCTTCCGTCTCTCCGCTCTCTTCATATTCGGGCATCTCCGGCTCCATCTCTTCCTCTGTCTCAACCACCGTAGCCTCAACCGCCACGTAATATGCTTTCGCTATTCCCTCTGATGCGGCAAACACCGTCACAGAACTTCCCATTAGCATCGCCCCACAGATTACGGCTGCTTTCCATGGGGAACGTCTTTTTATCTTCTTTTGTATCGCCATCTTTTCTATCCTTTCTTCCAGTTCATTTCCATCCTCATTCAGCGTTGCCGCAAAATACGAGGGCAATCCGTTCATTTTCATCTGCATCTGAATAATTGTCTCAAAATAATGCCTGACCCCTCCCGCCGTCTCATATGCCTCAAAGTCGCAGGCATACTCGCTCCATTTTCTAAGGAGACTGTGCAGTCTCCAGACGAGCGGGTTAAAAAAGTGGATTCCTACCAGTACAGAGGCTATCCTTCTCCATAAGAGGTCATGGTTCTTATAGTGGGTCAGCTCATGGACAAAGATCACTTTCAGCTCTTCATCCGAATACTCCTGAACAGGCAGGATGACCGCCGGATGCCGTACCCCCCAGAGCACCGCCGTCGGCATATAGAAAGACTGCAAAAGCTTAACTGCTCCTTCCCGTATCCCCATATCTTTTTTCACCTGCCAAAACACCTCTTCTTTATGCTGTTCACAGGAAAAGCTGTTTTCATACATTTTCCTGCTTCGGCGCACCAGCCGAAGATTCCGATATAACATATAACATGCCCCGGCTGCCCATAGCAGCAAGAGGACGTCGCATACAGCGATGATCGTACCCGTATACTCGAACAGCCTCCCTCTATACACGCCATATTCGGAATCCAGCCGGCTCATCGCAACATATAAGACCGGCACAGTGAAGAAAAACATCAAAAGCTTCATAAGGGCATACAGAATATTGATAAACCCCGCTTTCTCAAGCCAGCGTCCTAAAACATACCAAAATACAAATAACACGCTTCCCGTCACCGAAGTCAAAAACAGACAGCAGACAACACTAACCGTCCAGTTCGTCCATCCGAGCAGATCCATCCAGTCCATCCAGCATCCTCCTCATCCTTTGTACTGTTTCTGAAGATATTTCCTTTGAATTGACAAGCGCCGCCATTACCTTTGACGCATCTCCCTGATACCAGAAGTCCACATGATCATTTAAAAGCTTTTGCTTATATTCCTCTTCGCTCTTCAACGCATGCACATATGCATATCTTCCGCGCCTATACTGCCTGGCAAACCCTTTTGCCGTGAGGTTCAGGATAAATGTCGCAACAGTTGTCCTTTTATAATCTTTGTGATACTTTGTCCTCAGCACATCAATCAGCTCTGGCATTGAGATATCTTCGCCTTTACCCCAGATTGCTTTCATGATGATAGATTCAGATGCGCTCAGATCCCGTTCTTCTTCATAATATTCTTTCATTTTTTTATCACTCCCTTAAAATATATGTGTTTATATTACTATATTTTTAGATATATTGCAACAAAAACAGTAAAATACTATTGGACGGTAAAAAAAGACGGGCGTCTCTTTCGAGACCATCCCGTCTTTCATAGAAGAAAAGATTACAAAACCATACCTTCCCAGAAACTCCAACCGGTCATATACGGTTAGCTTGCCAGATCCATAGCATAATATTTCTCCGCTGCGTCCGCGATTGCCGCTCTCATGATACGGATCAGTTTGTCAATCTGCTTTTTCGTCACGATCAGCGGCGGGATCATACGGTTTACACTGTCCCCGATCGCCGTGATCAGGACCAGCCTGTCAAGACAGCCGTGTTTTACCTCATCAGCGATCGGGATATCGTATTCGCACCCTACCAGAAGTCCGCGTCCCCTTGCTTCTTTCACATGGGGAAGCTTTGCCAACTGTCTTTTCATATACTCTCCCATCTCATCTGCATTTTCACTTAAGTTCTTATCAATGATCTCGGATACAGAGGCATAGGCCGCCGCACACGCAAGGGCATGGCCGCCGTAAGTAGAGCCGTGGGTTCCTGCGGTAAATGCTTTTGCCACCTTTTCCGTCGCGCAGCAGGCGCCGATCGGCATGCCGCCGCCCATTGCCTTCGCCATGGACACTGCATCCGGCTTTACGCCGTAACCCATATATGCCATCGGCGCACCCGTACGCCCCCATCCGGTCTGCACTTCATCAAGGAGAAGGAGCATATCATGCTCATCACAGAGTTTTCTAAGGCCTTTCATAAACTCATTCGTCGCCGGATGTACGCCGCCCTCTCCCTGTACAGGTTCGATCATGATAGCAATCGTATTCTCCGTTATCTTCGAAGCAAAATCTTCAAGGTTATTAAACTCTGCGTAGGAAAATCCCGGAAGCATCGCGCCAAAACCGTCCTGGACCGCTGTTCCCGGCTGTCCTGTGGCTGCCATCGCCCCGTAAGTTCTTCCATGAAAGCTGTTCTTCGCGGTAATAATGTGATACCGCTCCGGTCCGAAATTATCGATGCCGTATTTTCTTGCCATCTTGATCATACACTCGTTTGCCTCTGTCCCGGAATTCTGATAGAAGATTTTATCCATTCCTATCGTATCGCAGATCTTCTTTGCAAGGAGTGCCTGAGGCACTGTATACGGGTAGTTAAATGTATGGACAATATCGTCAAGCTGGTCTTTGACCGCAGCTACCACCCGTTCGTTTCTGTTCCCCGGGCTGTTGACTGCAACACCGCCGTAAAAATCAAGATATGCATTGCCCTCTTCATCATAAATATACATCCCCTCGGCTCTTTCCGCGATAAAATCATATCTCTCATAAGTCTCCACCATATATTGATTTACCATGTCTTTCAACTGCTGCGGAGTAAGTCCCGTATCTTCAAGTCTCATTTCCAAATCCCTCTCTTCGTCTTTTTAATTTTACGTGAATAAAGGCGCCGCACTATGATAGTACGGCGCCTTTGCCTTATTCTTTGCACATATTAGTTATACTTACGTTTTCTGGCAGCTTCGGATTTCTTTTTACGTCTCACACTTGGCTTCTCGTAATGTTCTCTTTTACGAATCTCCTGCTGAATCCCAGCCTTCGCACAGTTTCTTTTGAATCTGCGTAAAGCGCTGTCCAACGTCTCGTTTTCTTTAACGATTACATTTGACATAGTCTCACACCTAACCTCCCCTCCAGTCCTATATTGTGCATTATACGACTGATCGGGTATATTTTTGCACTACACATGATTATATCACATTTTCGCTATTCGTCAATATTTTTTTGCCATTTTAAGGCATTTTCGAGTTAATTTTTAAGGTAAGTGTGTCATTTTTCCAGTAACGCTCCGGTCATACCGCCGATGGATCAGATCGTAAATAAAGCTGCATCCACCGCCTTTAAGTCACTCTCGGTAATATTCCATACATTGTTTGAATCTTTTGTCACATGGACAGTTATCGTCTGCGCCTCGCCGTAAGTCACCTCCGCAAGCTTTTCGCTTAAGAGATCGTACAGCATGTCGATCGCAAGCTGGTTCACATCATTCTCACTGATCTGCTTATCGGATTTCTTGACTTCCTTCTGAAGCTTTGCCACAAGCTCATCCTGTATGCCGCTGAAGATCTCCATCGGCTCTGCCTTTACTTCCACCTCAAAGCCGCCGTCCTTCTCCTTCGCTTCGCCGACCGTGTACTTTACTTTTGCAAAGATCTCCTTTAAAAGCTCGCGGTACTTCTCCGTTGTCTCCTGAGTAATTCCAAGCGCACTGAATCCAAGCGATCTGGTGACCGTGTCAATGTTGTTGTCAAAAAGCGTCTGCGCCTCTTTCTCTGTAGAATCCGTGATCTTTGCGTACTCACCGAACTCGGCTTTGTAGCCCGCATCCAGAGTCGCCTGCACATATGCCTTCGCGTCATCCGGCTTCATCCCGCAGCCGGTGAGCATCGCAAACGCCATCACGACTGCCGTCACAAGAGAGACATTTCTTTTCAGTATTGCTTTCATAACAATTCCTCCTAAAATTACGTATAGTTTGTCCTACACTATTTTATCAGTTTTTTCCCGATTTGGAAACAGTCAAATGTGATAAAATAATCTGACGGCGTCTCAGCCCTCCGGATAAGCTCTACGCTTCCGTCCTCTTTAAGCAGAAGTTCGGCGGATTTCAGTTTTCCGTTATAATTGTATCCCATGGCAAAGCCGTGCGCGCCCGTGTCATGGATCACCAGAAGATCGCCGGTATCGATCTTCGGGAGCATCCGGTCAATGGCAAATTTATCATTATTTTCGCACAGGGAACCTGCGATATCGTACTTATAGCTGTGAGGCGCATCTTCCTTCCCCATGACCGTGATATGGTGGTAAGCTCCGTACATGGCAGGACGCATCAGATTTACTGCACAGGCATCCACGCCGATGTACTCCTTATGGGTATGCTTCTCATGAATCGCCTTCGTGACCAGGCAGCCAAAGGGTCCCATCATAAAACGCCCGAGTTCGGTAAAGATCGCCACATCTCCCATCCCTGCCGGGACAAGGACCTCCTCGTACACTCTGCGGACACCGTCGCCGATCGCACGGATGTCGTTAGGCTCCTGGTCCGGGTTATAAGGGATCCCGATACCGCCGGAGAGGTTGATGAACTTAATATGCACCCCCGTCTCCTTCTGAAGCTTTACTGCCGCCTCAAAAAGAACTTTCGCAAGCATAGGATAATACTCATTAGTCACTGTGTTGCTGGCAAGAAATGCGTGGATCCCGAACTCCTTTGCACCCTTGGCTTTCAGGAGCTTAAACGCCTCAAAAAGCTGATCTGTAGTCATGCCGTATTTGGCATCTCCGGGATTATCCATGATATCATTGCTGATCTTAAACAGCCCGCCCGGATTGTAGCGGCAGCTTATGGTCTCCGGGATATGCCCGATGGCTTTCTCCAAAAAATCAATGTGCGTGATATCATCCAGATTGATGATAGCGCCTAATTTGTCTGCAAACACAAATTCTTCTGCCGGGGTGTCATTGGAAGAGAACATAATATCCTCGCCGCAGGCTCCGACGGCCTCCGAGAGCATAAGCTCCGTGTAGGAGGAGCAGTCACAGCCGCAGCCGTACTCCCGCAATATATCGATGAGAAACGGGTTCGGAGTCGCCTTTACCGCAAAGTATTCCTTATAGCCTTTATTCCACGCAAATGCCTCTTTAAGGGCCTTAATGTTTTGCCGGATCCCTCTCTCATCATAAAGATGGAAAGGCGTGGGGTATTCCTTAACGATCTCATCTAATTTTTCTTTTGTTACAAATGGCACTTTTTTCATCTTTTTATTCTCCTCTTATCTATTTTTCTATCTATCCTGTAATACTCTATAAATGCAAAATCCCGGCCTGCTCGTCATCTCTCTCCTCCTGGATCGCCAGAAGCCTGATCTCATTGGAGAGCATCCGCTTGTAAAGTTCCACAAAGTTCTTCTGTCCGGAGTAAAGGCAGGTGTTCATGCTTCCCTCCCCGTACTCTCCGGTCATGACATACTTTGAATCAATGATCAGCCCGATCTCCATCTCTCTCGGTCCCCCGATATAGATCTTGGCATTGATATAGCGCACTGCATGATCGGTAATGATCACTACTTTCTTGCCCGCCCTGATCAGAAGTTCGATCTCATTTAAAAACACCAGCAGATAATTTCTTGTACAGGTAATGTATACCCTCTGTTCTACCCTGGATAAAAGACTCTTCACCATATCCATGATATTTTTCGCCCCTTCGATAGTCACATAACCTTCCACGTGGGATTTCTCTGACGGTTTGTTTGTCAAAAGCCATGACTTCGTCTCCTCTAGCCTGCGGATATAGTTCTTACAGAAATCTTCCAAAGGGACCGGAATATACTTTTTCGTCGTTCCCTCTTCTACCAGATATGCTGCACCTTTTTCCGTCATACTGGCGAGGGATCCGTATGCATTGGACCTGGAGATACCAAGAAGCTTTGCCACTTCATATCCGGTGATCTTTCCCTCACAGAGCAGACACTCATAGATCCCCGCCTCCTGACGGGTGAGGCCGAACTGTGTGAGCCTTCCGGTAAATGCATTATTTTCCATAAGGTTGTCCTCTCTGTCGTAATTTGTCATATTTAGTAGTTCTTTTCTGGAACACTATATAATAAAACCTCGCATCTGTCAAGAGATTTCCTGTATACTGATAAAAAACACCTGGGCAGATGTAAAATATCCTCTGCACAGGTGTTTTACTGTTATCTTAATACCAACACAATGATCTATTCTGATATATTCCGCAGCTCAGTGTACTGATACACTAGTCCACGATCGCGATCCGCATCATATTGCTGACGCCCGCCTGACGCCCGCCTACTACAGGCGAAGGAATACCTGCGGTAAGGATGACGACATCACCGGTCTCTGCAATCTGCTTCGCGCACACCAACTCAATGGCGCTGCTGCAGATATCCTCTGTCGTATGTACTTCGATAGATTTCATAGGACGTACTCCCCAGTAGATCTGCATCCTTCTTAAGGAAGCAGAATCCGGGCTGACACCGATGATCTCTGTCTGAGGTTTGAACTTGGATACGACTCTTGCTGTCGCACCGGACATAGACGGCGCGATGATGCACTTCGCCTTTAAGTTCATGGCAGTGGATACCGTGGCAAAGCCCAGAGCACTTGACGCACTCTTCATACGGTGGGCCTCCGACTGGCGCAGAAGCGTCTCATAATCCAGATGCTCCTCCGTACTCTCTACGATATGTACCATCATCTGAAGAGCTTCCACCGGATATTTTCCGTTGGCCGTCTCACCGGAAAGCATCACTGCATCCGTCCCGTCATAGACCGCATTGGCAACATCGGTAACCTCCGCTCTCGTCGGACGGGGATTGCGGATCATGGAATCAAGCATCTGCGTCGCAGTGATGACCGGCTTAAAGTTATCGTTGCACTTCTGGATCAGAACCTTCTGAAGATACGGAACCTCCTCTGCCGGGATCTCAACGCCGAGATCTCCTCTGGCAACCATGATCCCGTCCGCACAGCGGATGATCTCGTCGATGTTCTGTATACCCTCTGCATTTTCAATCTTCGCAATGATCGGGATATAAGGCGCCTTAAGTTCTCTTAAGTATGCCTTGATCTCCAGAATACACTCTGCGTTCCGCACAAAAGAGGCGGCGATAAAGTCAATCTCCTGCTCCACACCGAACCTGATATCTTCTCTGTCCTTGTCCGTAATCGCCGGAAGCCTCACCGGTACGTTCGGCACATTGACCCCTTTTCTCTCTCCAAGCTCACCGCCGTTGGTGATCTTGCAGACAATCTCGTCCTCCGTCTTATCCTTTACCTCAAGGCCGATAAGTCCGTCGTCGATAAGGATCGTACTCCCAAGCTGTACATCATCTATAAGGCCCGCGTAGGTAATGGATACCCTCGTGCTGTCTCCTTCTATCTCCTTTGTCGACAGGATAAATGTCTCCCCTGTCTCAAGAGTCACTTTCTTTCCATCCTTCAAAACGCCTGTACGGATCTCCGGTCCCTTTGTATCCAGGAGAATGGCAACCGGTGTCTTCTCCTCCTCACGCAGTCTCTTGATCATGTCCATACGCGCCTTCTGCTCTTCATGAGTCCCGTGGGAGAAGTTGAACCTGGCGATATCCATACCGTCCTGGATCAGCTTTCTCACAATCTCCGGATCATTGGTTCCCGGTCCCATCGTACATACAATCTTCGTCTTTTTCATCTTTCCAAACCACACTCCTTCATTTATTCCCGCAGGCAGCGAACCCGGTAACTGCGGCTTTTTGATATCATCTGTTTTCAGACAAACTTCTAACTCATATTTTACTGATAAACAGCTTCTCTTTCAATCATTTTTCTGTGTCAGACTGCACAAAAAATTTGCGAAAATTTTGGTGCAGTCACACATGGAAGTGTCATTTCACATGAGTATGGGTGAAAAGGTGATCCTGACAATACTCATAATTGCCGTTGCACTTGGAACAGTATCTGAACTCCAGATTCGGATCATCAAGCTCTGTGCGCCCGCATACAGCGCACCTGTGCTTCGCGCCTCCAGCATACGTAACATTCCGGCGCGAGGCCTCCCTAACATTCTTCTTAAACTCATGCTTGCGCTTCATCTGCTTCGGCGCATACGGCCTCATATTCCTTGAGCCCAAAAAGAAAATCAGGAAATTCAGGATAGAGACGACCGCCGCCAGCGCATTGGCCTTAAATGTGACACCGTACACCGGATTCCCTCCATAGGCCGGAAGAAATGCCTGGACCACTGCCCACAGAAAGTACACGCCGTCTAAAAGGGCCAGCCACTTTACCTTCACCGGAATGATCATATACAGATAAAACTGCATATCCGGAAACAGCGCAGCATACACAAAAAACAGGGACATATTAAGATAGTGCGTTCCCATCTCAAAGGAAAGTCCTGTAAGCAGATATACAAGCACTGCCGCTATGACATGAAACAGCATGCCTGAGAAAAAGTAAAGGTTAAACCGGAACGCCCCCCACGTCATCTCAAGCTGCCGCCCGATAAAATAATATAACGACAGCGCGAAGATGATCCAGATCAGACTGTTCGAGGGCGGATCGATAATAAAAGTGAAAATACGCCAGATCTGTCCGTGCATCAGGGCCGCCGCGTTAAGGCTGAGATATTCGCTGTAAAAATAGGGATTGATCATATTCAGCACAAAGCCCGCTCCATACAGGATAATAATATAGGTCATCAGGTTCGGTATGGCGTATCTGCCGTATTTCCGTTCTAATCTGCTAATCCAATCCATAAAATCTACTCCTTGATTTTTCCATATTTTGACTGTTTTTATAAAAATACATTGTATTCATCTTACCTTTTCATCGTATATTTGTCAATTCTGCCATGGAAGTTTAATATGTTTTTTATATTCTTATCATATTTTATTCATTGTAAAGTAAAAAATTTTGTCGTATAATGTTACAGGTTATAGAATCACAGTTATGCATTTAATAGGAAAACACACATACATTGTACAGATAAAGGAGTGTTATTTCATGGCAAGAAAAGAAAGCTATACACTAGGCATTGATATAGGCTCTACAACAGTAAAAATTGCCATTTTAGACGAGAGCAATGAGGTCGTATTTTCTGATTATGAAAGACATTACGCCGACATACAGGAGACATTGTCCGACCTTCTCGGACGGGCGATCTACAGGCTTGGAGGGATATACGCCTCCCCGGTCATTACCGGTTCGGGCGGCCTGTCCCTTGCAGGCCATCTTAATGTCCCATTTGTACAGGAGGTGATCGCGGTATCTTCCGCGCTCCAGGACTACGCGCCCCAGACGGACGTCGCTATAGAGCTTGGAGGAGAGGATGCCAAGATCATCTATTTTGAGGGCGGCAATGTGGAGCAGCGCATGAACGGCGTGTGCGCCGGCGGAACCGGCTCCTTCATCGACCAGATGGCGTCTCTTCTGCAGACTGACGCCTCCGGTCTCAATGAATACGCAAAAAATTACCGCGCCCTCTACTCTATCGCCGCGAGATGCGGTGTATTTGCCAAATCCGATATCCAGCCGCTGATCAATGAAGGGGCGTCCAAGGAGGATCTGGCCGCATCGATTTTCCAGGCAGTCGTCAACCAGACCATCAGCGGTCTCGCCTGCGGGAAGCCGATCCGCGGACATGTGGCGTTTCTCGGCGGCCCTCTTCACTTCCTGTCAGAGCTTAAGGAGGCATTTATCCGGACTCTTAAGCTTGATGATGAGCACACGGTCGCGCCGAACCATTCCCATCTGTTCGCCGCCATCGGCTCTGCCCTGAACTCCGAGCGGAATCTCCATGTCTCCCTCCGGGAACTGCGAAGCCGTCTCGAGGGAAAGATCAAGATGGAATTTGAGGTGGACCGTATGGAACCGCTGTTTCAGAGCGAAGCAGACTTCCATGCTTTCAAAAAGCGCCACGACAGGCATCAGGTTCCGGTGAAAGACTTATCCTCCTATAAAGGAAAGGCATTTTTAGGCATAGATGCAGGCTCTACGACGACAAAGGCCGCACTTGTGGGCGAGGACGGAACGCTCCTCTACTCCTTCTATCACAACAATGAAGGAGATCCTTTAGGCACGACGATAACTGCCATAAAGGACATCTACAGCCAGCTTCCTGAGGATGTCACGATCGTGCACTCCTGCTCCACCGGCTACGGCGAAGCGCTGATCAAGGCTGCGCTTCTTCTCGATGAGGGAGAAGTAGAGACAGTGTCCCACTACTATGCGGCTTCCTTTTTCGCGCCGGACGTGGACTGTATCCTTGATATCGGCGGACAGGATATGAAATGCATCAAGATCAAAAACCAGACTGTCGACAGCGTCCAGCTCAATGAAGCCTGTTCTTCAGGCTGCGGCTCTTTTATCGAGACTTTCGCCAGATCCCTGAACTACTCCGTGGAAGATTTTGCCCACGAGGCGCTGTTTGCCCGCAACCCTATCGATCTTGGCACAAGATGCACCGTGTTCATGAACTCCAAAGTAAAGCAGGCGCAAAAAGAAGGCGCGGAGGTCGCGGATATCTCTGCGGGACTTGCCTACTCTGTCATTAAAAATGCACTGTTCAAAGTAATAAAAGTATCCGACGCTTCTGAGCTCGGAGAACATATCGTCGTTCAGGGCGGCACCTTCTACAACAACGCGGTGCTCAGAAGCTTTGAAAAGATCGCGGGGTGCGAAGCGATCCGCCCGGACATCGCCGGGATCATGGGCGCCTTCGGGGCAGCTCTCATCGCAAGAGAGCGGTATTCCGGCTGCAAGGGTACGACCATGCTCCCCATTGAAGAGATCGAGGCACTGGAATACTCCACAACGATGACAAAGTGCCGCGGCTGTACCAACACATGCCGTCTCACGATCAATCATTTCAGCGGCGGACGCAGGTTTATCACCGGAAACCGCTGCGAACGCGGCCTCGGCAAAGAAAAAAATACGAACAAGCTTCCGAATCTGTTTGAATATAAGTTTAACCGTTACTTCGGATATACGCCCCTTGATGAAAAGGATGCAAAAAGAGGTGTTATCGGCATACCAAGAGTTCTGAATATGTATGAGAACTATCCCTTTTGGTTTACTATATTCAGCACACTGGGATTCCGGGTTGTTCTCTCTCCTGTTTCCACGAGAAAGATCTACGAACTGGGCATCGAGTCCATCCCGAGCGAATCCGAATGTTATCCTGCAAAGCTGGCTCACGGCCATGTCCAGTGGCTGATCGATCAGGGCATTAAACGGATCTTTTATCCGAGTATCCCTTATGAAAGGGAGGAATTTGCCGGTGCGAATAACTGTTATAACTGCCCGATCGTTACATCATATCCTGAGAACATAAAGAACAATATCGATGCCATTATAAACGGTGAAGTCGATTTCCTTCACCCGTTCCTTTCCCTTCAAAGCGAAGAAAACATCGCCTACCGGCTTGTGGAAGAGCTGTCAGAGAAATTCGGCATCAGCGCACAGGAGATCAGATCTGCGGTCAGCGCCGCATGGAAAGAGCTTGCAGACTGCCGCAGGGACATGCAGAAAAAAGGCGAGGAGACGGTCAAATATCTTAACGATACCGGAAACCGCGGCATTGTGCTTGCCGGCCGTCCCTATCACATCGACCCGGAGGTTAACCATGGACTGCCGGAGCTGATTAATTCCTACAATATCGCCGTGCTGACAGAGGACTCTGTCTCCCACTTAAATCCGGTAGAGCGCCCCATCAATGTGATGGACCAGTGGATGTATCACTCCCGTCTCTATGCGGCGGCAAACTATGTAAAGACTACGGACAATCTGGACTTTATCCAGCTTAATTCTTTCGGATGCGGCCTGGATGCGGTCACTACTGACCAGACGGCTGATATTTTAAATAATTCAGACAAGATCTATACCTCTTTAAAGATCGACGAGGTAAATAACCTTGGAGCAGCGCGGATCCGTGTACGTTCTCTCCTTGCCGCGATCCGTGTGCGGGAGCAAAAAAAAGAGGCACGAAAGATACAGCCTGCCTCCATCAAAAAAGTACCTTTTACAAAGGAGATGCGCAAAAACTACACGATCCTCTGCCCGCAGATGTCCCCGATCCACTTTGAGATCTTAGAACCGGCGCTTAACGCCTCCGGCTACCATCTCCAGGTGCTTCCCAATGACAATAAACGGGCGGTCGACGTAGGCTTAAAATATGTAAACAACGACGCATGCTAC
>CATLEM010000068.1 GCA_949916155.1 uncultured Dorea sp. | reverse complement strand
ACGACAGTCTACCGTAGGTTTTATCTGTAATTATACCTACCAACACAGAATTAATGCCAAGGCTTTCGGAAACAGTCAGTATCACTTCATTAAGCCTCGCCCCGTATTTACATTCCAGATTCGAGAGTGTGGCGATACTCATCGTGGGTTTTCCGTCCGCGTCTGATAAAAAGCGTCCGATAAACTCTTTCTGGGTGAGGCTCAAGGTAGTCATTAGCACGCTTTTTCGAATAACTCAATAGTTTTTACATAACAAAAAATCCGGGGACGTGATCCTCTGTCGGATCCCTCCCCAGATTTTCCCGGATAACCATGCGGTTTTCCCGAAAAAAATTCACTTTAGAAATCTACTTCTGTTCCGTAATATGTACAGGTAAACAGTTTCTCCATAGCCGCCGGGTCGATTGCCCTTGGGTTGGAGCCGGTACATGCGTCGCCTACCGCGCGCTCTGCGATGCCTGCGATCTTCTCTTTAAACTCGTCCTCGTTGATGCCGAACTCCTTAAGCGTCTTCGGGATATTAAGCCTTACGTTGAAGTCATCAATCTTCGCGCACAGGCTGTTGATCAGAGCCTTCTCAGAGGTTCCCTCAAGACCCATCCTGCGTGCGATCTCAGCGTAGCGTTTTGCTGCGATCGGATCTTTCGCGTTGTATTTGATCACGTATGGCAGATAGATGGCATTTGCGCAGCCGTGCGGGATGTGCCCGGTGGAGAATGCCGCGCCTGTCTTGTGCGCCATGGAGTGAACGATGCCAAGGAGTGCGTTGGAGAATGCCATGCCTGCTAAGCACTGTGCGTAGTGCATCTGCTCTCTCGCCGCCATGTCGCAGTTGTAGGATGCCGGCAGATAATCCAGCACCATCTCGATCGCCTGGAGCGCCAACGGGTCTGTGAACGCACAGTTCATCGTGGAAACATATGCCTCGATGGCGTGTGTCAGCGCGTCCATGCCGGTGTAGGCAACCTGTTTTACCGGGAGGCCCATAACAAGATCCGGGTCAACGATGGCAACGTCAGGTGTGATATTAAAGTCAGCTAACGGATACTTTACACCTGTCTGGTAGTTGGTGATCACGGAGAATGCCGTAACCTCCGTAGCGGTTCCTGATGTGGACGGGATCGCGCAGAATCTTGCTTTCTGGCGCAGTTCCGGGAAGTTAAACGGGATGCACAGATCTTCAAAGGTTGTCTCCGGGTACTCATAGAATGCCCACATCGCCTTTGCAGCGTCGATCGGTGAACCGCCCCCCATGGAAACGATCCAGTCCGGTTCAAAGTTACGCATAGCCTCTGCGCCCTTCATCACTGTCTCTACGGACGGGTCAGGCTCAACGCCCTCGAAAAGCTCTACTTCCATCCCGGCTTCTTTTAAGTATCCCACAGCCTTGTCAAGAAAGCCCTGGCGCTTCATGGAGCCGCCCCCGACTACAAGGATCGCTTTTTTGCCCTTTAAGTTCTTAAGCTCCTCCAAACAGCCTTTTCCGTGATAGATGTCCCTAGGTAAAGTAAATCTTGCCATAGTCTTGTTCTCCTTTTCTTATTTTATTCTTTTCATTAACAATGTTTACTTGTTAATTATTTATCAAGATTATACACCCGTTAAATAATTAACGCAACAGGTTACACGAAAAAAATTGTATTTATTTGGAAACAATATAGCAAACTGCCGAAAACAGACGAAAGCAGACAAAAGACATCCTCTTTACCGAATGCCTTTTGTCTGCCTCTTTCTGGCTTTATGTTATTCTCTCACATAATTTATTCTCTTACATAATTTCTTGTGGTGATGCCGCTCACCCGTCCGCTCTTTGTCACCAGGATAGCCTTGAAAAGAGTCTCTCCTTTCGGCATCTCCACCGCTTTTTTGTAGGGCTCGGACGCCGTGGTCGGATCGGTTCCGTCTGTGGTGTAGTAAGCGCTGTATCCTTCCGGAACCTTGATCTCGATGGACTGTGCTTCGCTGTACTGTCCCGTTGAGGGCGAGACTGCCGGCGCATCCTCGATGGGAAGCTCAATGACAAACTCTTTCTCCGCCGTCTGGCTCGGCACACCTTCCTTATTCACCGCAATGGCTTTGATAGTGTTCGTTCCCTCTCCTAACTGGACCGGCTCTGTAAATACCCGGCTTGTTGTATCCGGCATAGTGCCGTCGGTAGTATAGCGAATCTCACCTGCTTTGGAAGTAAGAGTAAGCTGCTGTACATCCTCATAGGTTTCTTTTTCATCCAGACTAAACTCCGGCTCGCTGACTACGTACGCCGAAAGTTCCTCCGCCACGCTGCTTTTCGCATTTTTGAGAAGTTCCGGGATCCCCATCGGCTGTCTTGTATCCAGATAGAATTCAAAGGCAGCCTCATAAACCGCCGCATTATCCGGCTGCTCCTCGATCACATCCAAAAACAACTTCTCGGCAGCACTCACATCGTTCTGTCCGATATATACTTTAGAAAGACCGGCGTAGGCCTCCGCCTTTTTCTTATTCTTCCCCACTGCCCTGCGAAAATAGTCTTCCGCCTTCGTGTATTCCCCGCTCCTAAGCGCCCGGTTTCCCAGAAATACCGTCCCGGAATAGGAGCTGAGATACAGTGCGGCCAGCATACCGGCAACAAGTGCCAACAGGAAAACCAGGATAAAGACCGCTTTTCTTCTCTTCTTTTTTTTCAGCGCCCTGCGTCTTGCGGCCTGCTTTCTCTGAGCTTCCTGCTCGTCCTGGAACATAGCGGAAGTGCTTCTCCTATACCGTCTTCCTCTCCCGTCAGTAACATAACCGGTACGGCCGTCACCGATATAACCAGTACGGCTGCCCCGCATCGCCGCAGTCCTTCCGTCACCCGCATAACCGGTTCGACCGCTCCGCATCGCCGCCGTTCTTCCGTCGCCCGCATAACCGGTTCGACCGCTTTGCATCGCCGCTGTCCTTCCGTCACCCGCATAGCCGGTTCGGCCGCCTGCTACGCGGCCGGAAGCAGAACGGGATACCGGGATACGCCCGGAACTTCCGTATTCCGCATTTGCTCGGCTCCGCACGCCGCCCTGGGAGGCTCCAGCCGTATTTTTCAGCGCATTTTTTACATGTGCAGCCAGCATATCCTCTAATGGATTATAGTCCGGGACGATCTGTACCTCTCCTCCGCATTCCCTGCAGTACATCACGCCGTCGGGTATTCTGGCTCCTCAGTATCTGCATCTCATCTTACGCCCAACCTCCTACCTTTTGGCTGCCTCTACACAATTCGCCATCAGCATGGCAATTGTTTTCAGTTACATCAGTTACATCTGTTCCACGTACTGCTCGAATTCCTCTTTGGACATCAGCACCTTCCTGGGCTTCGTCCCTTCCTCGCCGCCCACGACTCCTGCTTCGCAGAGCTGGTCCATAATGCGTGCGGCGCGGTTGAACCCGATCTTGAATGTACGCTGCAGCATCCCGATGGATGCCTTTTCCTTATCTATAATGAGGCGCCCCGCTTCTGCGAAATACGAGTCGCGGTCATTATCTTCCCCTGCGGCTGCTGTCATCCCCGGCTCACTCGTAGCTACCTGGCTGACAACCTCCTCGTCATACTCTGTATCGGCGTAATTGCTGCGCAGAAACTCCACTACGCTCTGCACTTCCTCGTCCGTCACGAAAGACCCCTGCACTCTTGCAGGCTTCGGATATCCTGCCGGATAAAAGAGCATGTCTCCTTTTCCCAACAGCTTTTCTGCCCCGTTCATATCGATGATCGTCCTCGAATCCACACCCGAAGACACGGCAAACGCGATCCTTGACGGCATATTCGCCTTAATCAGCCCGGTGATAACGTTGACAGACGGCCTCTGGGTCGCCACCACAAGGTGGATCCCCGCTGCTCTGGCAAGCTGCGCCAGACGGCAGATCGCCCCTTCCACATCCCCGGACGCCACCATCATTAAGTCCGCCAGCTCGTCCACGATGATCACAAGCTGGGACATCGGCTCAGCCTTCTCGCCATTGATGCACGGTTCGGTCTTGATCCTTTCATTGTAACCCTTCATATCCCGGACATTGTACTCAGCAAATGCGCGGTAACGCCGATCCATCTCCGCCACTGCCCAGTTGAGCGCCCCGGCAGCCTTTTTCGGATCTGTGACAACCGGGATCATCAGATGAGGAATTCCGTTGTATACACTGAGCTCTACCACCTTCGGGTCGATCATGATAAGCTTTACCTCATCCGGAGACGCTTTATAAAGGATGCTCATGATCAGCGTATTGATACAGACCGACTTACCGGAGCCGGTAGCTCCCGCAATCAGCACATGGGGCATCTTTGCGATATCTGTCACCACCGCCTTACCCGCGATATCTTTTCCCGCAGCAAAAGAAAGCTTCGACGGAGACTTTTTAAATTCAGGCGTCTCTAACAGGTCTCTTAACATCACCGCAGTATTCTCCTTGTTGGGAACCTCGATCCCCACTGCGGCCTTCCCCGGGATCGGCGCTTCGATACGGATATCCGCCGCTGCTAAGTTAAGCTTGATATCGTCGGCAAGACCCACGATCTTACTTACCTTTACGCCCATCTCCGGCTGCAGCTCATAGCGGGTGACTGCCGGACCGCAGCTTACGTTCGTGACCGTGACGCTCACGCCGAAATTCTTCAGCGTCTGCTGCAGCTTCATGGCTGTCTCCCGAAGATGCACATCCGACTCCCCGCCGGTCTTCTTTCCCTTTTTCAGCAGGGAGATGGGCGGCAGTTTATGCGCTTTCTTAGGCTTTGGCGGCGCTGCCTTTTTCACCGGCCCGCCGGATCCTAAAGATTCTTCAGATCCTCCGGGTGCTAAAGCCCCGTCAGATTCCGCAGATGCCAGACCGGATTCACTCTCGTCTGGTGAAGCGCCTGACACCGGCGGCAGCTCTGCGCCTTCCTCAAAAGAATCATCAGATGCCTCAGCCGGTTCATTTCGCTGAATCGAAAACTCCGGTACAGAAGCCTTATCTTCATCCTCCAAAACATCCACCGTGAGTTCCCGGATATCTTTCTTTTTTCTGTCAGTCAGTGCCGTATCAAAGGAAACCCCTTCCACATGACGGTCACGGCGTTTCTTTGCCGCCGTCTTCGCCTGCCTTTTTGCCTCTCTTTTATCCTCTGTGTCCATACGGCTCTCCTGAGCCGCTTTTCTCCGCCTTGCGGCATTGTCTTTTGCCCTGCCATATGCTTTATTGCCCTGGTTTTTCACACTCTTAAGGGCAGATTTCCCGGTGATGACCACCAGACAGATGATCATCAGTATGATCACGACCACATATGTACCGGCAACACCTACCGCCGGGGCCAGTATCCCTTCTGTCAGCTCCCCGGCAGTCCCCCCGCTTCCGCTGACCAGTTCAAAGAAAGTACATAAAAGCACTGTCAGTAAAACAGCGGCAAACGCCCTTATATATGCCTTAAAATTATCTTTGTTGGATACAAGGAAAGCAACAGTGCCGAATAAAACAAACGGTACAAGATAAACTACCGTCCCGAATATATCTGTAAGAAAGCCCGAGACGACTTTTCCTACCTTTCCTCCTGCACCGAATATACTAAGTAAGATCAGAATACTGACTGCAAGGGTCATCCAGATGATGATCTCATCGGTGATAAAGCCTGGTTCCTGCTTCTTTTTTTTCTGCCTTGTGCTCCTTTTTCTCCTTGACTTTGCAGCCATGCATCTTCCTCCCTGCTGCTTTGCTGTCTGTTCCGGTTTTCAGTCCATGCGCATCCATGCAGTCACCGATGCGCATGACACGAAAAGCCCTAGTACCACATTATAGCATTTTTAATAAAGGCTGTCATTACTAATTTTTACTCTTTTTTGCCCTCTCCTCATCAATCATTTCATGCAGTTTACCTAATGCATCACTCATCCCGCCGACCTCGTCGATCAGTCCTTCTCTCACGGCCTCGCGCCCTTCTAAGAGAGTTCCCACATCCTTCACAAGCTCCGTGGGGTTAAGCATCAGTTCCTCGATCCTCTGCTGGGTC
The DNA here is from genome assembly GCA_949916155.1 of uncultured Dorea sp. Classification (GTDB taxonomy): domain Bacteria; phylum Bacillota; class Clostridia; order Lachnospirales; family Lachnospiraceae; genus MD308. The sequence goes on along the minus strand of CATLEM010000068.1, from coordinate 6,587 downwards.
ATATGCGAATGGCCTGCTAGGAATTTGGTGATACGGTCCTGGGTCTTGATCATGTTTCTCAGACTCTGGGTCACGCCGATGAACATCCCGTTGGACCGCACCGGATGGACGATCATCGTCCCGCTGGGCACGATGAAGGAATACTTCGCCGACACCGCCAACGGCCCTCCGATGGAGTGGCTGCCTCCCAGAACAAGAGATACCGTCGGTTTGCTTAACGAAGCGATCATCTCCGCGATGGAAAGCCCCGCCTCTACGTCTCCGCCCAGCGTGTTGAGAAGGATCAAAAGTCCGTCTATCTCCTCGCTGTCTTCCACTTCCGCAAGCATCGGAAGAAGATGCTCGTATTTTGTCGCCTTTGCATTGCCCGATACCGCCTCATGCCCCTCGATCTCGCCGATGATGGTCAAAAGCTTGATCTTATGTTTATCCTTGCCTTCGTTTAAGTTAAGAGCCCCCATCTCCCGGATCTGGTCATTTTTTATCTCCTGTTTTTCTTCCTGATTTTCATTTCCCATAAAATACACCTCCATACTTTCCTAATTAGTATGGAGGTGATTTCTGATTTTATACGTGCGAAAGCGCCTGTTCAAGATCGGCAATGATATCCTCGATATTCTCTATCCCTACGCTGAACCGGATAAGGTCCGGCTGTACGCCTGCTTCCATAAGCTCTGCATCGTTCATCTGGCGGTGGGTATGGCTTGCCGGATGGAGAACGCAGCTTCTGGCATCTGCCACATGGGTCACGATAGCGATCATCTTAAGGCTGTCCATCATGCGGACTGCCGCGTCTCTTCCGCCCTTTAACCCAAAGGTCAGCACGCCGCAGGTTCCCTCCGGCATGTATTTCCTGGCCAGGTCATAGTATTTATCGCCTTCCAGAGACGGATGGTTCACCCACGCAACCTTCTCATGTCCTTTCAGGTACTTCGCTGCCTTCAGGGCATTCTCGCAGTGCCTGGGCATCCGAAGATGCAGCGTCTCAAGGCCGATATTTAAGAGAAATGCATTCTGGGGCGACTGAATCGAACCTAAGTCGCGCATAAGCTGTGCAGTCGCTTTCGTGATGTAAGCGCCCTTGCCGAATCTCTCGGTATACACGATGCCGTGGTACGTCTCGTCCGGCTCGGTCAGCCCGGGGAATTTCTCCGCGTGGGCTTCCCAGTCAAAATTGCCGCTGTCAACAATGGCTCCGCCTACGCAGGAAGCGTGGCCGTCCATATATTTGGTGGTGGAATGGGTAACGATGTCCGCCCCCCACTCGAAAGGCCGGCAGTTGATCGGCGTCGCAAAGGTATTGTCCACGATAAAGGGAACGCCGTGAGCGTGGGCCGCCTGGGCAAATTTCTCAAAATCAAGGACAACAAGCGCCGGATTCGCCACAGATTCGCCGAATACGGCCTTCGTATTGTCCTTAAACGCTGCGTCAAGTTCTTCCTTTGTACATTCCGGGTCTACGAAAGTCGCCTCCACGCCCATCTTGCGGATAGTGTGGGCATAGAGATTGTAGGTGCCGCCGTAAAGCGCGGACGCACATACGATATGGTCTCCTGCCTGGGCAATGTTCATGACGGCATAAAAGCTTGCCGCCTGTCCCGACGAGGTAAGCATCGCCGCCACGCCGCCCTCCAGATCACAGATCTTTGCCGCCACCGCATCATTGGTAGGGTTCTGCAGCCTGGTGTAAAAATACCCCGACTCTTCTAAGTCAAAGAGCCGTCCCATCTGCTCGCTGCTTGAATATTTGAACGTGGTACTCTGATAGATCGGAAGAACCCGCGGTTCCCCGTTTCCCGGCTCATAGCCTGACTGGATACATTTTGTCTCAATCCTGTAATCACTCACTTATCTTTCCTCCTGTGCATACAAATATTTATTTTCCAGACTGCGCATCATAGACACATAGTGCTCTCGGCACGCATCCTTTTTCCCTTCCCCGATAAATCCGAGACAGGGTGCAAGATAATCATTGTAGATCCCTTCATAGATCTCTTTCGCGTCACGCTGCATATCGATCATCATGACAAGCCCCGGCGCGATCTCATAATACTCTTCCACAAGCTTTTGCCCTTCCTTCGTCTCCATCAGATACTTATCCCGGAAACTGCGCAATGCCTGAAGTTCCTCACAGTCGTCTGCCTTTCCCATACTCCCGCAGACCGCTGTAGTGATGTAGCAGAACTTCCGCTCAAATCCTCCGGCGACCTCCTCGTAGGTACTGTGCTTTAAGTGCATATTGGTTATCCCCTTCTCATTCCACAGCTCTACGATCTTCTCCGTGAGAGCAATACAGTCCTCCTGCTTTGAATCATTGAGAAGAGGGATCACATACACCGCCATATTCATATTATAGTCCACGCATACCCGGTCACGGTCCCTTTTTTTTACCAGCTGCATCTTCTCATACGCGTACTCCGGGATTATCGGCGCAAGCTTCCCGGTGAGCGCCGCCCGCTCTTCCTTCGGCGTCTCGCTGTAGCACTGAATGATCTCATCTAACGTATCCTTGTATCTGCGCCTTGCGCTTTCCATAACTCCGGCGTAGGAACTCCGCTTAAATTCCCCGCCCCGCACAAGCATCTCATCAAAGAGCGTGATAAGCCCTTCCCTGATCGAATCTATCCTGTCCATCTCTGCCCTTTCTGCTTTCTACTCTTCCCAGTTGTGGTATACATCCTGCACATCATCGTCGTCATCCAGCATATCCAGAGTCTTCTGGATGCTTGCGATGTCCTTCGGATCGGTGAGCGCCACATAGGTCTGTGGGATCATGGTCACCTCGGCAGCCGCCATAGGGATCCCCGCATCCTCCAAAGTCTGCCTTACCCCGCTGAAATCATCCGGCGAAGTCAGGATCTCAAAAGAATCCTCCTCCTCGGAAAAATCGTCAGCTCCTGCGTCCAACGCCTGCATCATCAACTCGTCGGAGTCTCCTTCGTACTCTTCCTTGTCGATCACGATCTGTCCCTTTTTATCAAACATGAACGACACACATCCCGGCGTCCCCACATTGCCGTTTCCTTTGGTAAACGCATTTTTCACATTAGTAGCCGTGCGGTTGCGGTTGTCTGTCAGCGTCTCAACGATGATCGCTGTCCCGTTCGGCCCGTACCCTTCATATGTAATATGCTCGTAATTGGCTGCGTTGGCATCTCCCGACGCCTTCTTGATATTCCGGTCGATTGTCTCGTTAGGCATGTTGTTCGCCTTCGCCTTCGCAATGACGTCCCTTAAGCGGCTGTTGTTGGCCGGGTCAGCGCTTCCGCCTTCTTTTACGGCTACCGCAAGCTCCTTTCCGATCTTCGTAAATATCTTTCCTTTTGCCGCATCGTTCTTCTCCTTTTTATGCTTGATGTTGGCAAATTTTGAATGTCCTGACATACATTATCCCTCACTTTATGATTGTATTTTTATCTTTTTTTGCTATACTTTCACAATTCTATCACGCCTCCGGCAGTTTTTCAATCTTAACTCTGCGGATTGTATTATTATGTACAAGAAGCACGGTAAAACGATAGCCCTCATACTCCACCACGCAGTGCTCGTCCTGGGACGGGATACGCTCAAGCTGATCGATCAGAAAGCCGTTTAACGTGCCGTAATCCTCTGTCTCGAACCTGATCCCCAGATAATCCTCCAGATCCTCCAAATCCGCAAAACCATTCACCAGATAATTACCCGTGGCGAGAAGGGTGATCATCTTTTCCTCCACGTCGTGTTCATCCAGGATATTCCCCACCAGTTCCTCTAAGATATCCTCCATCGTCACCAGCCCGCTGGTCTGTCCGTACTCGTCGAGAACGATCACCACATGGTTTCTTGATATCTGCATCTCCCGAAACAGCGTGTCGATATTCTTTGTCTCTGGGATGAATGTCACCGCCCTTATGTAATCCCCAAGCTCAGCGACAGGCGTCTTCTGCTGCTTTCCCGCCAGATAGCACGCCATCGCATCCCGAAGGTGAAGGAATCCTATAATCTCGTCGATACCCTCTTTATAGATGGGAAACCGGGAGAAATTATTATGCAGCATGAACGTTAATGCATCCTCCAGCTTTTCCTCCCCGTCTATGGCGACGATATTCTTCCGGTGGGTCATAATATCCTTCGCATCCTTGTCCATATAGCGGAAAATGTTGCGGATCAGCGCTGCCGCTTCCTTTTTCATCCCGTCGTCCATCTCGTCTTCCGCCTGAAATATCTGCCGTATCTTTTGAAACAAACTGCCTTCTTCCATCTTAACTTTCTCAAACTCCTTTGCTATGTATGAAGCTCGAAGCTCACCTTCAGCGCCTCATCTACTTTGTTCATAATCCCTTTATCCAGATGGCATACCATATCCTTAAGCCTTTGCTTGTCAATGGTACGTATCTGTTCCAGTAAAATCACCGAATTTTTCACGATCTGACACCTTCTCACATCCAGCTCCACATGAGTAGGAAGCTTCGCCTTGTTCATGCGGGACGTGATCGCCGCGCAGATGACCGTAGGGCTGTGCCTGTTGCCCACGTCATTCTGTATGATGAGCACCGGCCGGATCCCGCCCTGTTCGGAACCCACTACCGGGCTTAAGTCTGCATAATAAATATCTCCGCGTCTTACCTGCACTCTATCCACACTCCGATATATTTAAGATAAATGAAGTATTTCCATTTTTTCCGGATGTATTCCATAGAGTGATATATTTTAGCTAAAATAATCTCTCTGCTCGATCACCTCGCCGTGCCGGATAAACTCATGGGGAACACGTTTTCCCAGATTGCAGACAAATTCATAATTAAACCGCTCCGCAAGCCCGCTTAACTCTTCTACTGCAAGCTCCTCGCCGCCGTCCCTTCCGATCAGGGTGATCCTGTCGCCGTACTTCACATCGTAAATGTCCGTCGCATCCACCATAAACTGGTCCATGCACACGCGCCCCAGTATGGGCGCACGCTTTCCGTGGATCAGAACAACGCCCTTGTTGGAAAGGCTCCTCGGATAACCATCCCCGTAGCCTACCGGGACGGTGACGATCTTTGTCTTTTTCTCCGTGACAAAAGTTCCCCCGTAGCTGATCAGCGTCCCTTCATCTACCCATTTCACATGAGCCACGTGGCTGATGAGTTCCATCGCCGGCTTCAGCGGGACATTTTCCTTCTTTACTTCTGCTGACGGATATAACCCGTAAGTGGAGATACCGCAGCGCACCAAGTCCATATTGGCCTCAGGGATATCGATGATCCCCGCACTGTTGGAACAGTGGTAATAAGAGAACTTAACCCGTCTTTTTTCCAGCGCCTCCTTCATCCACAGATATTTTTGAAGCTGCTTTTGCGTATAAGTCTTGTCTGTCTCGTCCGCCTTGGAAAAATGGGTGAACATTCCTTCCATCACAAGATTCGGCATGGATGCAATGGCCGCAATCTCATCTGCGCTTTCTTCATCCGGCATAAAGCCAAGCCTCGACATCCCGGTGTCGATCTTGATATGGATATAAGCCTTCTGCTCAAGCTTTACCGCAAGCTCCGACACTTCCCTTGCCATCTCTTTTGTATAGACGGTCATCCGTATCTTATATTCCAAGAGCCTTTCCCGCTGGTCCGGGAATACGCATCCTAACGCCAGCACCGGCTTATATATCCCTCTCTTTTTGAGAAACACCGCCTCGTCAAGGGTCGCCACCGCAAATCCCCAGACATACTCTTTCTCCGAAAGCATCCTTGCGATCTGAAGACCTCCGTGCCCGTAACCGTCCGCTTTGATCACCACCATGACCTTTACGCCTTCTTTTGTGTTCTCTCTCATCCGTTCCACATTATACTCTACCGCGTCAAGGTCTACTTTTGCCCGCACTCTCGTATACTTTTCCATCTTATCCCTCCCATTTCCTGCCTGAACATTCATTTATAGCAGTCCCGATCTGCGAAATGATATCTTCCGCCATCACACTGTAACATCCCTTTGCCTCTCTGGCGAGATCCCCGGCCCTTCCGTGGATATATGCCCCCAGAACTGCCCCGTCATAGCTGCCAGAACCCTGGGCTAAAAGTCCTGCGATCACACCCGCAAGCACGTCTCCTGAACCGGCCTTCGCCATCGCACAGCTGCCGGAAGGGTTCACTGCCGTCCGTTTCCCCTTCTGTCCGGTCAGCGTCCGGGAATCCTTTAATACACATACCGCCCCCGTCCTGTCTGTGAAATCTTCAAGTACGCTTAAACGGCAAGCCTTTATCTCCGCCACAGAACGCCCCGTCAGCCTGGACATCTCCTTCAGATGGGGCGTGAGGACAAAGCTCCCTCCGGAGAGCATCCTTAGAAGCTCCGGGTACAGGCTCAAGATATTCAGGCCGTCCGCGTCGATCACGCAGGGAACGTTTACCGATGAAAGCACAGTCTTTACCTGCAAAAGGGCCGGCTCTCCTGTACCGATGCCTGATCCCAGGCACACAACGTCCGCCCAGGCAAGTAAGCTTTTAAGCTCCTTCTTATCAACATCTGCGTAAGGGACGATGACCGCTTCCGGCAAAAGCTGCTGTAAGATAGCCCTGTTCTCTTCTGCAGTATAGATCTTAACCAGCCCGGCCCCTGACATATACGCCGCT
>CATLEM010000067.1 GCA_949916155.1 uncultured Dorea sp. | reverse complement strand
GGCTCATAGGGGAGAGGATTACCGCGTCTGCATCCAGCCCGGCTTTTTTTGCATTGTGTTCGTTCACACCGGTGGAGGCGGCTGTCATATGAAAGACCTTGATGACGCTGCTGCCCTGAGAACCGAGATATCGGCTGTCCATGCCGCAGATGTTGTCAGCGGCGATACGTCCCTGCTTATTTGCGGGGCCGGCTAAAGAAATCACCGCATCCTGTCCTGTGACATAGTGCTTTACCTGCACTGCGTCCCCTACCGCATAGATACCGGGAACAGAGGTTTCCATCCGGTCATTGACTACGATGCTGCCTTTGATCCCAAGTTTTAGTCCGGCGTCTTTGGCAAGCTGAGTGTCCGGTGTCACGCCGATAGCCAGTATTACGATGTCTGCATGGATGGGGTGCTCATCTTTCAGCATGACATCCACGCCGCCGTTTTTTTCCTCGAAGCCCTCTACAGTGCGGCCAAGCATCAGACTGACCCCATGCCGGCGTACTTCGGCATGGATAAAAGCTGCCATGTCTGGGTCGAAAGGGTTCATAAGCTGCTTCGGACGTTGGACAATGGTGACCGCCATCCCCAGGCCATGCAGATTCTCAGCCAGCTCCAGGCTGATAAAGCCGCCTCCTGCCAGCACGGCAGATTTGGGGTGGCGGGTGCTGATGTAGTCTTTGATGCGGAAGGTGTCCTCCACTGTTCGCAGAGTAAATACCTTTTTCAGTCCCACGCCGGGAAGACGCGGCTGGGTTGGTTTCGCGCCTGGGGACAGGATTAGTTTATCGTAGCTTTCTTCAAATTCTTCTCCGGTGTCCAGATTTTTTACCGAGACAGTTCTGCGATCCGGGTGGATGGCAGTAGCTTCATGACGAACCCGAACATCTATCCGGAAACGGGAGAAGAAACTTTCGGGTGTTTGAAGGGTTAAGTCCGACCGCTCCTCGATGATTCCGCCAATATAGTAGGGCAGGCCGCAGTTGGCATAGGATACATATCCGGAACGCTCAAAGATGATGATTTCTGCCTGTTCGTTTAGGCGGCGCAGCCTGGCTGCCGCTGTTGCGCCTCCTGCTACACCTCCGATGATGATTACTTTCATATTAATATTCCACCTTTCCTGTATAGGCGGCAATTCCGCCGATGTTTTTAACACTCGTATAGCCGATTTTCGTCAATGTCCTGACGGCCTGGCTGCTTCTGGCTCCGCTGTGGCAGTAGACGAACAACGGAGTGTCTTTTTTCGCGGGGATAACATCCCCACTGATTCTCTGTAAGGGTATGTTGATGCTGCCGGGGATATGCCCCTCCTGGTATTCCTGAGAAGTTCGGACATCCAACAGGACTGCGCCTGAAGTTGATGTATATTCTGCTACGCCCTGGCCGATGTCAGGCCCTTTCATAAAATCTAAAAATCCCATATACGGATACCTCCTTAAATACTTTTGATTTATACATGATATTATTATAACCAGAGATGTATCTTTATTCTGTGACAATGTCACCGTTACAGCTGAAAGCCTTATTTGCCGGATTCAGCGGCATCCATTACTTGTTCAGCGAATAGAAAAAGGATATCTATCTATTCCGGAAAGATCTTTCTGTCCTCATCTGTGCTTTGAGGCAGATGACATGGATGAGACAATGGAGATGCTTCGGAAGAATGACCTTCAGATACTGGATGGCTCCAATGAGATTCCTGATTCGGGGAAATGGGTATATTTTCTGGCTGGACAAGGAGCGCTCTTCCTAAAGGAAGATAGGAGTGGTGGGGAGATGAAAAGTAAACCAGTCATTATGGAACATTTCAATACAGTACACACTTCATTTGTGGTGAATTTTACGTTTAACAGGCGTATAGATAAGTTTAAAAAAAGAGCTTCTGCTTTGGTATCATTAAAGGTGTCCAGGCCAAAACAATACCTTAGAGAAGCTCTGTGTTTAATCTGTTTTCATGAATAATTCGGAAGTAAGTATTCTTATTTGTTCTTTGTTTCCCGCATGATCATTGCGCGGACCTTGAGCGGAAGGCCGAACAGATTGATGAAGCCGTCTGCGTCATGGTGGTCATACAGATCGCCTGTCGTGAAACTTGCGAGGGACTCGCTGTACAGTGAGTACGGAGAGGTAGTTCCTGCTTTGATGATGTTGCCTTTATAAAGCTTGAACTTCACTTCGCCGGTCACATACTCCTGGGTGCTCTCAATAAATGCCTGAATAGCCTCTCTGAGCGGTGTGAACCATTTTCCTTCATATACAACCTGGGAAAGTTTATTGCCCATCTCTTCTTTTACTTCGAACGTAGCGCGGTCCAATACCAATTCTTCTAATTGCTGGTGAGCTTCGTAGAGAATTGTTCCGCCAGGTGTCTCGTAGATGCCGTGGGACTTCATGCCGACTACGCGGTTTTCCACGATATCAGAGATGCCGATACCATGTTTTCCGCCAAGTTCATTGAGTTTGCGGATGATGTCGGCTACTTTCATTTCTTCGCCGTTGATGCTCTTAGGAATACCTTTTTCAAATGTCATAGTCACATACTCGGCTTCGTCAGGAGCCCTCTCAGGGGAAACACTCATCACAAGCAGGTGATCGTAATTCGGCTCCAGGGAAGGATCCTCAAGTTCAAGTCCTTCATGACTGATATGCCAGAGATTGCGGTCACGGCTGTAGCTGTGGCTTGCATCAAAGGGAAGATTGATGCCGTGTGCTTTGCAGTATGCGATCTCATCGTCACGGGACTGCATAGTCCACACATCTGTCATCCGCCATGGAGCGATGACTTTGAGATCCGGAGCCAGGGCGTTGATCGCAAGCTCAAAACGGATCTGGTCATTGCCTTTGCCTGTAGCGCCGTGACAGATAGCGCTGGCGCCCTCTTTCCTTGCGACTTCTACGAGGCGTTTGGCAATAGCCGGACGTGCCATAGAAGTCCCGAGAAGGTATTTGTTTTCATAGACTGCATGAGCCTGTATGCAAGGTACGATATAATTATCGCAGAAATCATCAACTACGTCTTCAATATATAATTTGGATGCGCCGGAGAGCTTCGCACGTTCTTCCAGTCCGTTAAGCTCTTCCCCCTGTCCGCAGTCAACGCAGCAGCAGATCACCTCATAATCAAAATTTTCTATTAACCACGGGATAGTGGCTGTAGTATCAAGTCCGCCGGAATATGCCAGTACAACTTTTTCTTTCATCTCAATTTCCTCCTGAACAATATATTATTTTCTATCCTTTAAAGTGTCATTTCTTTAACCGCAAGGATTACTATACAACATATTTTATATTTATGCAACCATAAAATTGAAAATAACGAAAAATATGCATAATATACAATTAAAATGAATAAAAAGGGGAACATATGCAGGAAATGTATAAAGGATGGGAAAAAGAATGTGCAAAGTGTTCTTAAAGGGTTGACATATATAGGAAATCTATATATAATGTAGATAGTCGATATATAGATGAACTACATAGTAAAGGAGGAACACGGGATGAAGATGGTATTCAAAATATTTAAGAGCAATGTGCGAAGGTGCCTTCCCTGTTTTATGAGCTCGATACTGGTTGCAGCGACGCTGTTCTTGTTTGAGGGGATTAAGGAAATGTTTCTTGCTACCATGAGTGTCAGGGAGAGGTTAGAGTCTTCTCTTGGCATTTCCACTCACCTGTATATCTATGTACTGCTGTTTATCGGTGTTATATTGATTTTGTACACGGTGAATAATTACAGCAGGATAAGGCTTAGGGACTACGGGACATTTTTGGTGCTGGGCAGCGAGAAGGGCACGATCATCCGGATGATGCTTTCGGAGTACGGGATGATCAGCGCGGTTTCCTATGGAGCAGGATGTGTCCTCGGAACGGTTTTCCTGTTTGCGGTAAGGAGGATGATCATCTCAGAGGGCATAGTTATGGAACTTTCCAGGCAGATGTATCTGCAAGTTGTGTGCAGGACATTTCTCTATATGGTAATGGTGTATGCGGCTGCGGTACTGATGAATGTAGCGTATCTGCAGAATCATTCCCTCTCTGCATTGATGAGGTATGACAGGAAAAAGAGCACGCTGCCTTCCGTCAAGGTAAGTCTTATCGGTACGGTATGTGGGGTTATCTGTTTTGCAGCTGCCGGTATCATATTGAACAATGAGCATATTCCTCCATACATAAAGATAAAATACGGCCTGCTCCTTGTGCTCGCCGGAGTGTTTCTCTGCTTTACTTTTACTGGGAGACTGCTTCTTTATCTCCTGGGCGGCCGGGAGCGGTGGTATTTTAAATATTTGCTCAGGATAAAAGACTTATATTACCGTTTTGCGGATAACAAAAACATCATGATGCTAAGCTTTGTGATCAACTTTACAGTACTTATCTTTATCACGAATAATATTGTGGAATTTGGGTGCACGGATTCCCGCTATCTGTGGAAATATCCTTATGATTACGTATATGCAGTGGAAGAAGGAAAGGCGGATGAGTTTGTTCGTAAGTTTGGCGGGGAAGGGGAGGCTGATATCAGTGCATATCCATGCCTTTTCCTTACCTGTACAGAGTACGGAGAGTACATCGGGATACCCTTATCCGTTTACAAAAGATTTACCGGGGAAGAAGAGGGGCTTGAGCCAGGAAAGGTTTTTGGCATCCTGCAAAAAAGCGAGACTGGCGAGGATGCTGTTCTTCTATCAGGGCGGGTGGCATTTGAAACCGGTGAGGGGATACAGCGGTTTGAGGCCGAAAAGCAGATGAACCGCATCCTGTTCTGTGCTCATCAGCGGGAGAGCATAAATGTACTGGTGTTTAACGATGGAGATTACAGATCGCTCCGGAAAACCTGGGACGGCATGTCCCTGATCACCTGGAAAGCGCGGGAGAATGTCCGGACAGAGTCAGACGGCGGCAGGGAGAAGGAGGAGCGGATGAGGGATCTGGCAGACTCCGCCGGTGTAAGGCTTTTCTATTCCAGGGAGGAACTGATGTTAAGAGACAGAAAGGAAGACGTGATGGCACTGATCTTTTATATATCCATGGGAATCTTCCTGATGATCAGCAACATGGCCGTCCTCGCGGTCAGGACGTGGACGGAGATTCCCGTGCTTACCGGGAAATACGGATTTTTAAAGAAACTCGGGATGGATGAGGGAGACATTGAGAGCAATGTGAAGGGCGAACTTTCCATCTGCATGAAGATTCCCTTTATCCTATCATTTGTCCTGGGGATATGCGCGCTTATGTGGCTGTCCGGCGGCAGAGGATATATTTTGGATATGCGTGTCATCTTGCTGTTTGGAGCGGTGGTTTTTGTACAGGGATGCTTTATCGCAGGGATAAGGAATTATGGGTACCGGTTGGTAAGAGAAAGCGCAGCTGGAAAAGAAGAAAACGGGGTGAGGATATGGAATTGATCAGAGCGGAAAATATAATTAAGAATTATCAGAATACGGAAGTATTAAAGGGTGTGGATCTGACGGTTAAGGAAAGTGAGTTTATCGGAATTATGGGTAAATCCGGGAGCGGGAAGACGACGCTTCTTAAGATCATGGGGATGATCGAGCCGGCTACGGACGGGAAGATCTTTTATGAGAAAGATAATATGGAACAGATATCCGGGAAGGAGGCGGCGAGGATCCGGCGGGAGGAGCTGGGATTTATCTTCCAGGAGTTTTTCCTGCTGGACAGCTTAACTGTCCTTGAAAATGTGATGCTTCCTCTCTTTATCAGCAAAAGTGCTGATGCAGACGGGAAGGAGAAGGCCGAAAAGTTCATCCGGAAATTCGGGATAGACGGGCTTGAGAAGAAGATGCCGGATGAACTGTCGGGCGGGGAGAGACAGAGAACTGCCATATGCAGGGCGCTTGTCAATGACCCGCGGATCGTCTTTGCCGACGAGCCCACCGGGAATCTGGATTCTAAATCAGGAAAGGTGGTGATCGATGCGCTTGAGACGATCAATAAGGAATTTAAGAAAACGGTAGTCATGGTGACCCACGATCCGCAGATGGCAAGCTACTGTGACAGGATCATTCTCTTAAAAGACGGGAAGATTCTGGGGCAGGTGACAAAAGAGAGGGACAGAGACGGATTTTACAAAGAAATCTTAGCACGGATGATCGATCTGTAGGATAAAGAAGCAAGTCACAGAAGGAGGGATACGTAGATGGACAGACAAGAATATATGGAGCGTCTCGGCGGGCAGATCCGCTGCAAGCGGGCAGTTCCTTTGGTGACAAAGGAGCTGGAGGCGCATATCGAAGAGCAGAAAGAGGATTTCCTGGCGGAGGGGATATCAGAACAGGAGGCAGAGGAACTGGCGGTTAAGGAGATGGGTGACCCAGTGGAGGTCGGCATTCAGATGGATGGGATCCATAAGCCGCAGATGAACTGGGGTGCTATCTTTCTGATCGGGCTTATAAGCGCGGCAGGCCTTATGGCGTGGTATGGTTTAAATATCCGGGCAGCAGTAGGAGAAGGACGGACGGCGGGCAGTATCTATCACCTGTTTATCCGGTATCTGGTCTACACGGCGGCAGGATTTCTGGCGATGGTGGGGATCTGTTATGTTGATTACACCTGGTTTGCGGCAAGGGCGAAAAAGATCATGCTTGTATATAGCGGAGCAATCGTATTTCCGCTGTTCTTTTTGGACAATTGTCCGTTATGGGATTTTTTTGCATATGTGTTCCAGGACGGCATGTGGCTGATGGCTTTCCTTTTCCTCCCGCTGTACTGCGGGGTGCTCTACAGCTATCGGGGGAAGGGTATTGCAGGGTTCATAAAGGGGGCGGCGTGGATGTTTCCTATCGTGGTCTCTCTGTTGATTTACCGGAACAGGCTGGAGATGCTTATCTTTGTCTTCGTGCTGGCGGCAATACTTTCTTACGCAGTGGGCACAGGGACATTCCGCGTTCCGGTAAAGCCTGTGCTTTTGGGGATCTGGACTGCTGCTGCATTTTTTTCTGTCTGGCTCATGCTGGCTGACGGGCTGACGAGTTATGGGATCGTGCCGGAAGCATATGAAGACTTCATGGCACAGAGCCAGAGTGCGCTTCAGGAGATCCTGGCAGGAAGCCATGCTTTGGGAAGTGTGGGAGAGACGATGACCATACGGGGAGAGTTTTTAGAGGTGGCAGAGATCTTCCCGGTGGGCAGTGAATTTTTGCTGACTTACACGGCGGTTCGCTTTGGGACATTTTTATCTGCCGCGGCGGTTCTGGTGACCGGCGCTCTGCTCCTTAAGCTCCTGGTTTCGTCTGTAAAGCAAAAAAATCGACAGGGGAGGCTGATCGGGCTTGGGTGCGGCATGATGTTCCTTGCCCACGGGGCAGGCTATGTGCTGATCAACATGGGCGTTATCCGGCCGGAGCAGGTATATTGCCCGTTTATCATGGACAGGCTGGGCGTGCTTGTCACTTATGTGCTGCTTGGAATCATGCTGAGCATCTACCGGTATCAGAGCATATCAGAGGCATGAAAGAGATGCTCCTTCGGGCGCAGATGTGTCTGGAGAGCAGGATAAATAAGGATATGATCAAAAGAAATTAAAGATAAATTCAGAGAAAGAGATAAAGGAGGATATGAAGATGGCAGTTGATAAAAGTCTGGTTTCGGGGAGCACATCGATGCTGATCTTGCGGCTCTTGTCGGAGAAGGATATGTATGGGTATGAGATGATCGATATGCTGAGGGAGAAATCGGAGAATGTATTCGAACTTAAGGCAGGGACGCTGTACCCGCTCCTTCATTCTATGGAAGAAAAAGGTTTTTTGGAGAGCTACGAGCAGGAGGCGGTGGGAAAGGTGCGCAAGTATTATCACCTGACGAAAAACGGAAAAAAGCAGCTTAAAGTGAAAGCGCAGGAGTGGGAGGAATACTCCCGGGCAGTGGTAAATGTCATGGGAGCTATAGGGGATGACGGAAGGGGTGCATGTTATGGACAGGCGTGATTATCTTGACATTCTGTCGGAACAGATCCGCTGTAAACGGGCAGTCCCTCTGGTGACGAATGAGCTGGAGGTACATATCGAGGAGCAGAAGGCTGACTTTATGGCAGAAGGGATGACGGATAAGGAAGCGGAAGAGCAGGCAGTCCGGGAGATGGGCGACCCGGTTTTTGTAGGCGCAGAGATGGACCGGATCCACAGGCCGAAGATGAACTGGCGGCTCATCTTTGGGATTGGCGTCGTCAGCCTGCTCGGGGTGTTGGTTTTATATATGCTTGATGTGACTGTGGAGAAGAAAGATATGCCGTTTTTGTATCTGACGGGCCACCTGTTTTACATGACCGTCGGGTACGGGGCGATGATCGGGGTATGTTATCTCGACTACACGTGGATCGCCCGCAGGGCGAAAGTATTACTGGCGGGATATATTCTGCTCTTGATCCTGGGGACAACGGTCTTCGGGACGACAGTAAATGGGCTGCGTGTCTTTGTGAGTCTGCCCGGACTGTCAGTGGTTAATGTCAACCAGTGGGTGATCCTTGTGATCCCGCTGTACTGCGCGGTGCTCTACAGCTACTGCGGGCAGGGATATACGGGGCTTTTAAAAAGCGTATTGTGGATGGCGCCTGTGGTCATCGTGCAGGGTATGTTTCGCTCGGCGGGGATCATCGTGCTAGTTCCGGTACTGGCAGTGATCTTATCTGTGGCTGTCTGCAAAGGTTATTTTCAGGTGCAGGCAGGGCGGACTCTTGCGGCGGTCTGGGGCACGGCGGTGCTGATTCCCTGCGGGATGTGCCTGTGGTTTCTTAAGTTCGGCGCCGGTTACCAGGTGAAACGCCTTGAGGTGATGATGGGTGCAGAGAAATACGCGGAAACCGAAGGCTATCAGCTCCACTCCCTGAGAAAGCTTCTGGAGGGGAGCAAGTTCATCGGACAGGGGAAGAACTTTGCGGAATATTCGGGGATGGTCCCGGACTGTTCAAGCTTCGCTTTGTCCTATGCTATGTCCTGCTTCGGCGTGTTGGCGGCAGTCTGTATCATCAGTGTGATTGCTGTGCTGGTGTTTAAGCTGACAGTCATGACGTTCAGGCAGAAGAACCGTCTGGGGCTTCTGATGGGAGCCGGGTGCGGCGTGACGGTCGCGCTTGAGGCCGCCTGGTACGTGCTGACGAATCTCGGCATTGTGCTGATCGGGCCGATATACTGCCCGTTTATCACAAGAGGAGGCAGCGGTATGGTGATAACGTATATCCTGTTCGGAATCATGCTCAGTATATACCGGTATCAGAATGTGACGGCAGAAGAGAAACCGCGGAAAATGTATGTGAAAAAGTGTCAGGGGTAAAGGGGAAGATGTGAGCTTCCTGGCGGGAAGAAAAGACAGCAGGTGATACTGCTGTTTTTTTCTTGGCATAAAATACAAGATGTACATATACAACTATATTAAAAACAATACATTAAGATGAAATAATGCACAAAAAGTTGTATATATATTTGTAACATATTACGTCTTGAAAAACGAAAATTTGTACAGTACAATATTGATATAAACAAAAGATGCTTGTAAAAAAGCATTAGAAAAAGGAGGTAGAAAGGATGAAAAAAAGAATTCTCAGCGTGGCTCTTATTGCGGTCATGATGCTTTCCCTGGCACTCACTGGGTGTGAAAGCAATGGTTCGGGTGACGGTGGGGAAAAACAGGGAGGAACAGGAAAACTGGTCGGTGTGGCCATGCCGACGCAGAGTTCGGAGAGGTGGATCAAGGACGGCCGTAATATGAAAAAGCTGCTGGAAGAGATGGGATATGAGGTGTTCCTTCAGTATGCGGAGGACGATGTACAGGTACAACTTGCACAGATTGAGTCTATGATCGCCAAACATGTGGACTGCCTGGTGGTTGCATCGGTGGATTCTTCGGCACTGATCAATGCCCTGGAGACAGCCAGAAATGAAGGGATACCGGTCATTGCTTACGACCGTCTGCTGATGAATACAGACGCGGTCAGCTATTACGCATCCTTTGATAACGAAGGTGTGGGGAGGAAGATTGGAGAGTACATCGAGGAAAAGGCCGGTCTCAAAGATGCAAAAGAACCTCAGACCATCGAGTTTTTCATGGGTTCGCCGGACGACAACAACGCGGTCCTTTTATACAAAGGCGTGATGAGTGTGCTGCAGAAATATCTGGATGACGGGACGCTGGTATGTAAGTCGGGAAGAACATCCTTTGACGATACCTGTATCCTGAGATGGTCCCAGGAGGTAGCGCTGCAGAACTGTGAAAACTATCTGTCAGGCTTCTATGCCGATGAGAAACTGGATATCTGTTGTTCCGCGTTTGACGGATTTGCCTATGGAATCAAGGCAGCATTAGAAGGAGCCGGATATACGGAAGCGGACTGGCCGATCATCACCGGACAGGATGCGGAGGTCATGGCGGTAAAGAATATCATCGAAGGCAGGCAGACAGCTACGATCTTTAAGGATACCGGGCTTCTTGCAGAAAAATGCGCCGGTATGGTGAAGGCGGTAAGCGAGGGCAGCGAGCCGGAGATCAATGATACGGAAACCTACGATAACGGGAAGATGGTCGTACCGTCTTATCTGTGCGAGCCATTGTCTCTCGATAAAGATAATTATAAAGAGCTTGTCATCGACAGCGGCTATTACAAAGAAGAAGAGGTTATGAATGCAAAATAAAGGAAAGGAGTTGAAGTAATGTCTGATTATATTCTGGAAATGAACCATATTGTCAAGGATTTTTCCGGTGTTAAAGCGTTGAACGATGTGAATTTGAAAGTAAAGCGCGGCGAGATTCACGCCCTCTGCGGCGAGAACGGCGCCGGAAAATCAACGCTGATGAACGTACTGTCCGGAATCTATCCATTCGGTACATACACAGGGGATATCGTATACAACGGGGAAGTGGTCAAAAACCGCAATATCAAGGACAGTGAGAAAAAAGGAATCGTAATCATCCACCAGGAGCTGGCGTTAAGTCCGTATCTGTCTGTTGCGGAAAATGTATTTCTGGGAAATGAGCAGTTGTCGGCAAAGGGGGTCATCGATTGGACCCAGACCCGCAACAAAGCACAGGAAATGTTAGAGAAAGTAGGGCTTGGCAGTGAGAATCTGGATGCGCCGGTCAATTCCCTCGGCGTCGGCAAGCAGCAGCTAATCGAGATCGCGAAAGCGCTGGCGAAAAAGGTGGATCTGCTCATTTTGGATGAGCCTACGGCGGCTCTTAATGATGAAGAGAGCGCGCAGCTCCTTGAGATCATGCTGAAATTAAAGAAACAGGGAATTACAAGCATCATCATTTCCCATAAGCTTAATGAGATCAGTTATGTGGCGGATGCTATTACTGTTATCCGTGACGGGCAGACGATTGAGACGCTCACTAAGGGTGTAGACGATTTTTCGGAGGACCGGATTATCAAAGGAATGGTCGGACGTGAGCTGACCAACCGCTATCCGGAACGGACGGATTGTCCTGTAGGCGATGTAGTGCTGGAAGTAAAAGACTGGAACGTATATCATCCTGAGGATCCCCACCGCCAGGTATTGAAAAATATCAATATCAAAGTGCGTGCAGGTGAAGTTGTCGGACTCGCGGGACTTATGGGAGCCGGGAGAACGGAATTTGCCATGAGTCTGTTCGGGCGGCAGTACGGGCAGAAGATCTCCGGCGAGATCCTGATGCACGGCAAGCCGGTAAAGATAAAGAGCGTAAAGGATGCCATCGATAATAAGATCGCTTACACTTCCGAAGACAGAAAAAATTACGGACTTATTCTTTTTAATGATATCAAATGGAATATGTCGCTGGCAGCTCTCAGGAGCTATTTTTCCGAGAAGGGAATCGTGGACTCCAACAAGGAAGTCATAGAAGCGGAAAAATACAAAGGGATGATCAACATCAAATCCAACTCCGTCCATCAGGCAGTGGGAAGCCTGTCCGGAGGTAACCAGCAGAAAGTGATCTTGGCGAAGTGGATGCTGACAGAGCCGGATGTACTTATCTTAGATGAGCCGACCCGCGGTATCGACGTGGGAGCTAAGTATGAAATCTACTGTGCGATCAACGACCTGGCTAAATCCGGAAAAGCAGTTATCGTCATATCGTCCGAGATGCCGGAGATCCTTGGAACATGTGACCGGACTTATGTACTGAATGAAGGCCGGATTGCCGGTGAGATCGATAAAGAGAACCTGTCTCAGGAAAGAATTATGAAATGCATTATGCAGGACAATAACAGGAAAGGGGAATAACAATGGAAAAGAAAAAAACGGTAAATCTTAGTTTAAAACAGTATGGTATGGTCATTGCTATGCTGATTATCTTTATTATCTTTTACGGGATGACGGGAGGAGTCAACGCAACTCCTATGAACATGAACAACCTGATCATGCAGAACAGCTATGTTATTATTCTGGCGACCGGTATGCTTTTATGTGTACTGACCGGTAATGTAGACCTGGGCGTCGGCTCTTATGTGGCGCTGTGCGGCGCGGTGGCTGCAAAGCTCATCGTAGAGCAGAATATGAATATTGTCCCTGCATTTATCATCACTATTCTGGTTGGAGTCGCTTTTGGTGCATTTAACGGCTTTTTTATCGCATACCTGAATATTCCGCCGTTTGTTGTAACGCTGGCCGGGATGCTGATCGGACGCGGGCTTACCTACACCCTGCTGGAATCAAAGACTGTCGGTCCTCTTCCGAGTGCTTTTGTAAAAGTGGGGGCCGGATTCTTTGCCGCAAGTAAGGTTAAGTTCGGTTCAGGTACGATTGACCTGATCACTGTCTTCGTAGCGGTTGCGGCTACAGTTCTGGTATTGGGTTCAGAGTATAAAAAGATTAAGACACAGAAGA
>CATLEM010000066.1 GCA_949916155.1 uncultured Dorea sp. | reverse complement strand
TAATAAGAGTGATAAGGTGTCTTTTCTTCCCTTATCACCGGCTTTCATGGCTTTGACCATGTCGGCTCTTACTTCATCGATCTTGCTCATCTTCTCTTCCTCCTTTACTGTTGGATACGGCTCGCAGTAAATGCAAAGTCTTTGGTGAACGGTAACTACGGTTCACATTTTAACAGATACTTGCCGGGTTGGCAAGTTTGAAAATGAGTGAGAATATGATATACTTGCCTTAGGCGATATGAAAATCAAAGATACAGAAAGGATTGGATAAAGTATGGAACTTAAGATGCTTAAAGATCTTCAGGATAATGTCTCGAAAGTGATGATCGGGAACAAGGGGACGATGAAGCTGATCCTCGCAGCGCTTCTGGCCGGAGGGCATGTGCTTTTGGAAGATGTTCCGGGGACAGGCAAGACTGTTCTTGCAAAGTCTCTGTCAAGATCTGTAGATGCGCGTTTTGGAAGGGTGCAGTTTACACCGGATCTTCTGCCGTCGGATGTGACAGGACTCAATTATTTTGATGCGAAGGAAGGGAAATTCGTGTTCCGGGAAGGACCGGTTTTCTGCAATATCCTGCTGGCAGATGAGATCAACCGCGCGACGCCGAAGACGCAGAGCAGCCTGTTAGAATGTATGGCGGAGAGGCAGGTGACAGTAGACGGAGTGACCAGAGTGCTTGAAGCGCCGTTTTTCGTCATCGCGACGCAGAATCCGTTGGAGACACTGGGGACGTTCCCGCTTCCCGAGGCTCAGACGGACCGTTTTCTGATGAAGATATCTATGGAGGATATGAGCCAGGCACAGGAGCTTTCCATGATAGAGCGCTTTCTTTTTGAAGAGCCTCTTGAGGAGCTTAAAAATATCTGCAGGAGAGAAGAGCTTCTGGAACTTCAGGATCTGTGCCGCAGAGTATATATTCACAGGGATCTGATGAAATATATGGTAGAAGTTGTCCATGCGACAAGAAAACATGAGAGAGTTATCCGCGGCGTCAGTCCCAGAGGTACGATTGCCTTTGTGCATGCGGCACAGGGGTATGCTATGACAGAGGAGAGGGACTATGTGGTGCCGGAGGATATTAAGAATGTGGCGGTTCCGGTACTTTCCCACCGTCTGGGCCTGTCTGTTCCAGCGGAGGGAGGAAACGGAGAGAAGAAAGTGATCGAAGAGATCCTGGATGTCACAGAGCTTCCGACGGAAGACTGGGAGAGACGGTGAGAGAGGGATAGATTATGTTGTTACTTTTGCTTTCAGGAGCTTTGGCGTTCTATATTCTGCAAAAGCTTATATACAAAAGGTATTGGAAGCTGGGACTTGGAATTAGTATAGGTTTTGAATCCCGTTCTGCCTATGAGGGAGATACTGCTTTTCTGAAAGAAGAGATTACCAATGACAAGATGATGCCGGTGCCTGCGCTGGAGGTAAATCTGGCGATGGACCGTGCGCTTAGATTTTCCGGGGAGGCAAAAGAGAATGCGAATGTGTCGGATCAGAGCTACCGGAGAGATATCTTCACTCTTTTTATGCGGCAGAAGGTAATAAGGCGGCTTTCTTTTGTGTGTGAAAAAAGAGGCTTTTATGAGATTACAAAGGCGGATGTTATAGGGTATGATTTTTTCTTTTCCCGGAGTTTTCATGACAACCGTGAATTGAGGACTTCTATGTATGTGTATCCGAAGCCTGTTGACAGCCGCAGGATCGCGCTGGTCTGCAGGGCGGTCTCGGGGATGGTTGCGACGCAGAACCGTCTGTTTCCCGATCCGTTCCAGTTCTCCGGGATCCGTGATTATCATCCGTCGGATCCGATGCATCAGATCAACTGGAAGGCGTCGGCAAAAGGGCAGGGATTACTGGTGAACCAGTTTGACTCTGCTACCAACATCAGGATGAAGATGATCTTAGATACGGAAGATACAGGGATTGCCCGCCGGGACAAGCTCAATGAAGAAGGGATCCGCATCGCCGCGTCTCTGGCCTCCCGTATGGTGAAGGACAGGATGGAGCTTACGGTGACGGGAAATGGAATGAAGCCGGTAGTTTTAAAAGAAGGGGCAGGACAGATACAAAAGCTTTATCAAGAGCTTGCCTGCATTGATATTTATAAACAGACGGAGAGGATCGCCGGGGAGCTTGAGAGAGAAAAACAGACGCTTTTGTCAGAGGTGATCTATGTTATCATCTCTATGAATCAGGATAAGGAGACGGCAGGGGCAATCGCTTCTCTGGCCAGTGGAGGCAATCTGGTCCTGTGGGTAATACCGGAAATATCTGATTTATATTCCCGCAGTATGGAGGGGGTTCCGGGAGTAACTGTTTTTCGATGGGAGATGGAAGGATGACGGGAAAGAAAGGTTTTGTGCTGCGCCTGCTTTCGTGGGTGCATGATCTTTTGCTTATAGAAGGAGTATATGCGCTTGCTGCGGGGATCGGACACAGGGAGGGACAGGAGGCGGTGCTGTTTATCCTGCAGGGGATAGTGCTTTTGTTTCCGGTAATACTGACCGATATCATGCTTCGCCGGTGCAAAAGCCTGGGATTATTCTGCCTCTTCGGGGCGGCGCTTATCTGGGGGATAAAGACCGCTGCCGGAGATATGCTGGCAGCAGGACTTACTGTGTTGATCTGCCTGTACCGCTGCTATGTTAAGATCAGGCAGGGTGAGATCAGACGGAGGATGCGCACGATGCCCAAAGAGGCGGGAGTACAGGAAGAAACCGGGTTCTGGGAGGTGCCCACACTTCTTGACAGCCCAAGACCGGTGCACTGTCTGTTATTTGCGGCCATGTACCTGGGAGTTGTCTCTCTGCGGTGTTTCGGGCTGCTTTTCTTCATGCTTTTCCTTATTGCCGCAGAGCTTTGTGTCTGCCTGGCGTACGGTTATCTTGAGTGTTTGTCCGGGTTTATGCATAAGAACCGGGCTGTTGCGAACCTTCCGGTAAAAGCGATGAGAAGGACCGGATGGGGAATACTGGGAACCGGTATGCTGCTGCTTTTGCTTTTTATGACGCCGGCAGCTCTTTACCGTGAGGAGCCGCTGACTGAGCTTAAATTTGAACTGAAAGATGCGGAGTACGGCGGCGAAGTGCAGACCGGGGAGGATGAGCAGGGAACAGATTACATGATGGAAGAGCTTATGCGGATAAAAGCGGCGGCAAAAGAGACACCGGCATGGCTTAAAGCGGCGTCAAAGGCTGTGAGCGCACTGATACTCCTGTGGGTTGCTTATCTGATTCTCCGCATGATGATCTCAGCCGTACAAAGAGCGATGAAGTCTTTTGTGGAAGACGGGGAGGATGAAATCATTTTTCTTGGCAAAGAGGCGGATGAGGGAGGAAAAAGGGGCGGATTAATGGACCGGCGGAAAAAAGAACGTTTCTTTTCTGCCGGCAGAAGGATCCGGAGGATGTATAAAAAAGCTTTAAGGCGCAGGATAAAAGAAGATATCCGCGGAAGCGAGACTCCGTCTGAACTGGAGGATAAAGCGGGGCTTCATTCTGACAAAAGCCCATATGATACCGTTCATGAGCTGTATGAAAAAGCGAGGTATGGAAAGGAAGAGTGTACAAAAGAAGAACTGAAGCAGTGCATGCATATTTTCACCAGTTTTGACAGATAATAACAGCATATCTGAATATGAAGACGGAGGAATGTGCATGAAAGCGACAGGAATTGTACGCAGAATAGATGATCTGGGAAGGGTCGTGATCCCGAAGGAGATCCGGCGGACATTGAGGATCCGTGAAGGAGACCCGTTAGAGATATTTACCGACCGCGAAGGAGAGATCATCCTGAAAAAATATTCACCCATCGGGGAGCTTTCTGCATTTGCGAAGCAGTATGCAGAAAGTCTTGCCCAAACGATGGGATGCCTGGTCTGTGTCTGTGATACGGACCAGATCGTGGCGGCTGCGGGAAGCGGCAAGAAGGAACTGCAGGATAAGTATATCAGCAAGCAGTTAGAACGGGTGCTGGAGGACAGGAACCCCGTCATGGCTTCGGAAGACGATAAAAAATATATAAAGATCACTACAAATCAGGAGGATGAATATGCCCATGAGGTTATCAGCCCGATCCTGTGTGAGGGAGATGTGATCGGGGGTGTGATTCTGCTGGCGAAAGAGGCGAAGAAGAAGTTCTCTGAGCTGGAACAGAAGATGGCGTCCTGTGCGGCAGGATTCTTAGGGAGACAGATGGAGCAGTAGGATTTTCCGGAATAATCTTAAGCTCTCAGTCATACCTTGTATTAGGCAAGGGAGGGATAGGATGGAGAGACGGATAAGGAAAAATCCAAAGGTCATATGGGTGTTAAAATCACTGCTCGCTTCTTACATCATCACCGCGGTGCTTTTAGTAGTGCTGGCGATGCTTCTTTACCGGCTTGAGCTGAATGAGAAGACAGTTTCCGCGTCGATCGTGGGAATCTATGTACTGTCGACTTTTGTCGGCGGATTTATCCTTGGAAAGCTCATGAAGGTGAGAAAGTTTTTCTGGGGGCTTGCCCTCGGGGCAGTGTATTTTGCCTTGCTGCTTGTGATCACTCTGGGAGTTTACCGCGGCCTTAACGGCGATGCGGCGAACCTTATGACTGCATTTGTACTGTGCGCCGGAGGAGGAATGGCGGGAGGCATGATTTCTTAAGAAAAAGGATTGCTAAAATGGTGCCGGAGTGATATAATACTACGGACGAGTTGATAATTTGAAAATTCGGATCACAGAGCAGATAAGAAAGATAGGAGGACGTTATCATGAAGCATGTAAAGACGTTGAATACACAGACATTGAACAACACAGTGAAAAAGGGCGGATGCGGCGAATGCCAGACATCCTGTCAGTCTGCATGTAAGACATCCTGCACAGTAGGGAATCAGACCTGTGAACAGAAGAAATAGTGACGGTTAAGTAAAAAGGAATACTCGAGACAGCGGTCTTTATCGGGTCGCTGTTTCTTGTTGTCTAATGCTTAGGAGCTGTTAAACTGGAAGGGGTAGCATTTTGATACATCAGTATAAAAGTAATGGATACAATATTGTTCTGGATGTGAACAGCGGTGCGGTGCATGTGGTGGACGGGCTTTGCTATGACGTGATCTCCTGTCTGAACAGGCAGAACCGGGATTATACGGCAGAGACGCTTAAAGAGCCCTCAGTACTGGAGTTTTTGGAACAAGAACTTGGCGGCGCGTACATAGTAAGTGAGCTTAAGGAAGCACTGGAGGATGTGGCAGAACTTACCGGGGCTGGGAAGCTTTTCACACCGGACTGTTATGCGTGTCTTCTGGACGAGGTAAAGGAGAGAAAGACGGTGGTGAAGGCGCTGTGCCTGCATATCGCCCACGACTGCAACCTCGCCTGCAGATACTGCTTCGCAGAGGAAGGGGAATACCACGGCAGGCGCGCGCTCATGAGTTACGAGGTGGGGAAGAAAGCGTTAGACTTCCTGATCGCCAATTCCGGAAAAAGACGCAATCTGGAGGTGGATTTTTTCGGCGGGGAGCCGCTCCTTAACTGGCAGGTGGTAAAGGACCTGGTAGCTTACGGGAGAGAGCAGGAGAAGGTGCATGATAAGCACTTCCGGTTCACGGTGACCACCAACGGGGTGCTTCTTGATGATGACATCCAGGAGTTTATCAACCGGGAGATGGACAACGTGGTGTTAAGTCTTGACGGGAGGCGTAAGGTCAACGACCGTATGCGGCCGTTTCGGAACGGTTCGGGAAGTTATGACCTGATCGTGCCGAAGTTTCAGAAGCTTGCGGAAAGCCGCGGTCAGGAGCGCTACTATGTCCGGGGGACATTCACGAGGGAGAATCTGGATTTTTCTGAGGATATCCTGCATTTTGCGGAGCTTGGATTCAAGCAGATGTCCATAGAGCCGGTAGTGGGGGATGAGACAGACCCGTACGCCATCCGCGGGGAGGACCTCCCGGCCATCATGGAAGAGTACGATAAGCTGGCCAAAATTATGATTGAGCGGGAAAAATCAGGAAAAGGTTTTCATTTTTTCCATTTTATGATAGACTTAGAAGGCGGGCCGTGCGTAGCGAAGCGTCTGTCAGGATGCGGCTCCGGGACGGAGTATCTGGCAGTGACACCCTGGGGGGACTTATATCCCTGCCATCAGTTTGTCGGCCAGGAGCAGTTCCTCATGGGCGATGTGGACGACGGGATCGTAAGACCTGAGATTGCTGACGAGTTCAGAAGCTGCAATGTCTATACGAAAGAGAAATGCCGGAACTGCTTTGCGAAGTTCTACTGCAGCGGCGGCTGCATGGCCAACGCGTATAATTTCCACGGGACCATTCACGATGCTTACGACATCGGCTGCGAGATGCAAAGAAAACGCGTGGAATGTGCGATTATGATAAAAGCAGCCTTATCATAGAGGGGCTTTATTATTCAGACAGGTAGAAAGGAAGAGAAACATGAAGAAAAACAAAGGTATACTCAGTCTTGTGCTGACAGTGGTCCTGATTGCGTTCCTTGGATTCACCACGGTGGAGGGAATCGGTAAGAAGCACTCCGGAGCAGCGGAGAATATTAAGCTGGGGCTTGACCTGGCGGGCGGTGTCAGCATTACCTATCAGGTAAAGGACAAGAATCCCACAGAGAACGAGATGAACGACACCATCTATAAGCTGCAGAAGCGTGTGGAGCAGTACAGTACGGAGGCAACCGTATATCAGGAGGGCGACGACAGGATCAATATTGAGATCCCGGGTGTAACTAATGCCAATGAGATCTTAGATGAGCTTGGAAAGCCGGGTTCTCTGGAGTTCCAGACGGAGGACGGCGCGACGGTCATCACCGGAGCGGATGTCAGCACGGCGACAGCTAGATCTTCCCAGAATAAGATGGGCAACACGGAATATTCTGTAGAGCTTAATCTTAATGATAAAGGGAAGGAGAAATTTGCGAAAGCGACCGAGGAAAATATCGGAAAATCTATCGCGATCATTTATGACGGCGAGACGATAAGCGCGCCGAATGTGGAAGAGGCGATTCCGGACGGAAATGCCCACATTACCGGTAACTTTACTTTTGAGGAGGCAGATAACCTTGCTTCCACTATCCGTATCGGCGGACTGAAATTAGAGCTCGAGGAGCTGCGTTCCAATGTAGTCGGCGCACAGCTTGGAGAGCAGGCGATCAGCACCAGCCTTAAGGCAGGAGCTATCGGCCTTGTGTTAGTATTTCTGTTTATGATATTTGCTTATTATCTGCCGGGATTCGCATCTTCTCTGGCGCTGATCATCTACACTGAGCTTGTGATGATCATCTTAAATGCCTTTGAGGTGACGCTGACGCTTCCCGGTATCGCAGGTATTATCCTGAGTATCGGTATGGCAGTAGATGCGAATGTCATCATCTTCGCCCGTGTGAAAGAAGAGATCGCACTGGGAAAGACCGTGAGAAATTCGTTAAAGACCGGTTTCCAGAAGGCGATGTCCGCTATCGTGGACGGCAATGTGACGACGCTGATCGCGGCTGCGGTTCTCTGGCTTAAAGGTTCCGGTACAGTTAAGGGCTTTGCCCAGACACTGGCGATCGGTATCATCGTATCTATGTTCACGGCGCTTGTGGTGACCCGTCTCATTATCTTTGCCTTCTATGCGGTAGGCTTAAGAGATGAGAAGTTATATTACCATAAGACAAAAGAAAGGAAATCCATTGATTTCCTCGGCAAAAAGAATATCTGCTTTGCAGTATCGATTGCCCTGATCGCGGCAGGCTTTGTATTCATGGGTGCGAACGGTGCAAGAGGACAGGGAGCTTTCCAGTACAGCCTGGAGTTTGAAGGCGGTACATCGATAACGGTACCGTTTGACAAGGATTACACTATCGACGAGATTGATTCAGAGATCGTGCCGATCGTGGAGAAGGTGACCGGAGATAATAATGTACAGACACAGAAGGTTGCCGGAACCAAGCAGGTGATCATCAAGACAAGAACCCTTGAACTTGATCAGCGTGAGGAACTTAACAAAGCTCTGGTTGACAACTTCGGCGTGAAGGAAAAAGAGATCACAGCTGAGAATATCAGTTCTACGGTCAGCGGCGAGATGCGTCAGGATGCGATCATCGCAGTGATCGTTGCTACACTTTGCATGCTGCTTTATATTTGGTTCAGATTTAAGGATATCCGGTTTGCTACCAGTGCGGTTGCGGCGCTGCTCCATGATGTGTTAGTTGTGCTTGCGTTCTATGCGGCGGCAAGAGTGCCGGTAGGCAATACCTTTATCGCGTGTATGCTGACAATCGTCGGATACTCGATCAACGCGACTATCGTTATCTTTGACCGTATCCGCGAGGAGCTCCACTATAAGACCAGAACGACGGATCTTAAGGAGCTGGTGAACAAGAGTATTACCCAGACGCTGACCAGGAGTATCTACACTTCGCTGACGACGTTTGTCATGGTAGCGGTACTCTTTGTCATGGGTGTAAGTTCCATCAAGGAATTTGCACTGCCGCTCATGGTAGGTATCGTATGCGGAGGATATTCTTCTGTCTGCATCACCGGTGCCCTGTGGTATGTGATGAAGATGAAGCTGGTGAAAAAATAAAGATAAATAACTGAGAATAAGACAGCCATTGCCATCTGGAGATGATAGCTTTAAGATGACGGTGGCTGTTTCATTTAGGAATATTTCTGTCTGTGTAACGGGGAACGGATATTCAGCTGCGCAGATGAAATATTTTCAGGAGGAAAAACTTATGGAACAGTGGGTACTGTTGAGAAAGGGCGCGGAGTTTGAGCGGATCGCCCGGAAGTTTCATATCAGTCCCCGTCTCGCCTGTCTGATCCGCAACAGGGATGTCATCGGGGACGAGGCGGTAGACGAGTATCTGAACGGAAAAGTATCCCGGCTTTCGGACGGATATCTGATGAAGGATATGGAAAAAGCGGTGGGCATCCTGAAAGAAAAGATTGAGGAAAAGAAGAAGATCCGCATCATCGGCGATTATGATATCGATGGAGTTAATGCGACCTATATTCTTTTGGAAGGGCTGTGCGGCCTGGGAGCGGATGCCGGCAGTGATATCCCGGACCGGATAAAGGACGGTTACGGACTTAACAAGGAGTTGATCAGTCGGGCGCACCGGGACGGGGCGGATACGGTAGTTACCTGTGACAATGGTATAGCAGCCAAAGAAGAGATCGCTTATGGAAAGAGCCTTGGCATGACAGTGATCGTGACCGATCACCACGAGGTGCCTTTTGAGGAAAGCAACGGCGGAAAGCATTATATCCTTCCGCCGGCGGACGCGGTCATTGACCCGAAGCAGACAGACTGCACCTATCCCTTCAAGGGGCTCTGCGGCGCGGCGATCGCTTATAAATTGATGGAAAAGCTGTATGAAGCTTTCGGCCGGAGAAAAGAGGAGCTTTCCTGTATGATTGAAAATGTAGCTATCGCCACAGTGGGAGACGTGATGGACTTGGCGGGTGAGAACCGGACTTTGGTAAAGGAAGGGCTCAGGCGGCTTAGAAATACGGAAAATCCGGGGCTTAAGGCGCTCATCTCGTGCACCGGGATCGAAGAGAGAAGCATCAGTGCTTATCATATCGGCTTTGTGCTGGGCCCCTGCTTAAATGCCGGCGGGAGGCTTGATACCGCGAAGCGCTCTCTTGATCTCTTAAAAGCCAGAACGAGACAGGATGCGCAGGCACTTGCCGCAGACCTTAAGGAACTGAATGACAGCCGCAAGGAGATGACCGAGCAGGCGGTGAGGCAGGCCGCAGAGCTGGTGGAAAACAGTCTGGAAGGGAAGGATAAGGTGCTGGTCATCTATCTGCCGGACTGCCATGAGAGTCTGGCGGGGATCGTGGCAGGAAGGATAAGGGAGCGGTATATGCGTCCGGTATTCATTCTGACAGATGCTAAAGAAGGGGTAAAGGGTTCCGGGCGTTCTATCGAGGCGTATCATATGTATGAGGGGCTGAACCGCTGCAAAGAACTTCTGGATAAGTACGGAGGCCATAAGCTTGCCGCAGGATTGTCTCTTAGAAAGGAGAATGTCTCCGCCCTGCGCCGGATGCTGAACGACAACTGTGCGCTGACTGAGCAGGATATGGCGGAGAAGGTGTCCATAGATATGGAGATGCCCTTCTCCTGCATAACGGAAGAACTTGTGGCAGAGCTTGATCTTTTAGAGCCTTTTGGAAAAGGAAATGCCAAGCCGGTATTTGCCGCAAAAAATATTTCCCTGTTAGAAGCGCGGATTCTTGGGAAGAATCATAATGTACTGAAACTGAGAGTCAGGGACAGCTTCCATACGGCCATAGATGCCATGTTCTTTAAGGATATCGGCATGTTCGCCTCTTATCTGGATCAAAAATACGGTCCCGAAACCTGGAACAGCCTCCTTAACGGATACGGAAAGAATATAGAACTTTCGGTCACTTACTATCCCGGGATCAACGAATATCAGGGCAGGAGGACCCGGCAGATCGTGATCACTCACTATCGCTGATGCACCGGCTGGCGGAGCTTTGCCGGAAACTCTTTTTTCTCGTTCGGAAATATTTGAAAAACATGTCAGAAGATGCTATACTTTATGGTATGTAATTTCACGGAGAAACGGAGAGATCATTTATGAAATCAATTGAAGAATACGTAAGAAGTATACCGGATTTTCCGGAGTCGGGAATCATTTTCAGGGATGTGACAAGTGTTTTGCAGGATGCCGAGGGGCTTCACCTCGCCATTGACCTGATGGAGGAGAAACTTAAAGATGTGGAGTTCGATGTTATCGCAGGGCCGGAGTCCCGCGGATTTATCTTTGGCGTGCCCATCGCCTACAATCTGAAAAAGCCGTTTATTCCGATCCGCAAAAAAGGAAAGCTTCCCTGTGAGACAGCGTCTGTTACTTATGAGCTTGAATACGGCACTGCAGAGATTGAGATTCATAAAGATGCCATTAAGAAGGGGCAGAAAGTAGTCATCATCGACGATCTGATCGCCACAGGAGGGACCAATGAGGCGATCGTTAAGTTGATCGAGGGACTCGGCGGGGAAGTCGTGAAGTGCGTATTTTTGATGGAGCTTGCCGGGCTTAAGGGGAGAGAGCGGCTTTACGGGTATGATGTGGATTCTGTGATCATCTATCCGGGGAAATAGAGAGAGCAAAGAGAGTTTATTATAGTTTATCTGATCATAAAAGGAAGGAGGCAGTAATATGTCAGAAAAGACGACGTATGAATCATTGGACAACCGGATCGCATCATCTGCGCTCACTGAGGATCTGTCACTTGGGCTGGAGGTGGTGGACGGCCATGCGATCAAAGACAAGAAAGATTACGAAGACCCGGATAAGCTTTACGACATGTTGATTGCCTGCATCCGGAAGTATCACCCGTCCACCGATGTGACGATGATCGCGAAGGCGTATCATCTGGCGAAGAAGGCCCACGGCAGTCAGCTCCGCAAATCCGGGGAACCTTATATCGTCCATCCGCTGTGGGTGGCGATCATCTTAGCGGAGCTTGAGATGGATAAGGAGACGATCGCGGCAGGGATGATGCACGATGTGATCGAGGATACGAAGATCGGGGAGGAGACGTTAAAGAAGGAGTTCGGGGAGGATGTGTGCCTCCTGGTTGACGGGGTGACGAAATTAGGCCAGTTATCCTATTCGGCGGATAAGCTTGAAGTGCAGGCGGAGAATCTGCGGAAGATGTTCCTTGCCATGGCAAAGGATATCCGCGTCATCATCATCAAGCTGGCGGACCGTCTTCATAATATGCGTACCCTCCAGTTTATGACGCCCGCGAAGCAGAAGGAGAAGGCGAAGGAGACGATGGATATCTACGCACCTATCGCCCACAGGCTCGGAATCTCCAGGATCAAGACAGAGCTTGACGATCTGTCATTAAAGTATTACGAGCCGGAGGTATTTTTCGACCTGGTCAGGCAGATCAATGACAGGAAGACCGAGCGGGAGGAGTTCGTGGACCAGATCGTGAAGGAAGTGTCCGACCATATGAAAAACTCCAACATCAAGGCAGAAGTGAGCGGGCGGGTAAAGCATTTCTTCAGTATCTATAAGAAGATGGTGAATCAGGATAAGACAGTGGACCAGATCTACGATCTGTTCGCGGTTCGTATCATCGTGGAGTCGGTGAAGGACTGCTATGCGGCGCTGGGGGTGATCCATGAGCTGTATACGCCGATTCCCGGACGTTTTAAAGATTATATCGCCATGCCGAAGCCGAATATGTACCAGTCTCTCCACACCACGCTGATAGGGGAGAGCGGGCAGCCGTTTGAAATCCAGATCCGCACTTATGAGATGCACAAGGCGGCGGAGTATGGTATCGCGGCGCACTGGAAATACAAGGAGGCATCCGACGGGAAGAAGGTGGAAGCCCAGGAGGAGGAGAAGCTTGTCTGGCTGCGGCAGATTCTTGAGTGGCAGCAGGACATGACGGACAATAAAGAGTTTATGAATCTTCTGAAAGATGATTTAAACCTTTTTGCCGACACGGTATTCTGCTTTACCCCGACAGGGGATGTGAAAAGTCTGCCGGCGGGTTCCACGCCCATTGATTTTGCCTACAGTGTCCACAGTGCTGTGGGAAATAAGATGATCGGGGCCAGGGTCAACGGCAAGCTGGTGACCATTGACTATACCATTCAGAACGGGGACCGCATAGAGGTGCTGACCTCACAGAATTCCAGGGGACCCAGCCGGGACTGGCTTGGCGTGGTCAAGAGCACCCAGGCGAAGAATAAAATTAATCAGTGGTTTAAGAATGAATTTAAAGAAGAAAATATCGTTAAGGGCCGGGAGCTTTTAAACGCTTA